>CACHTK010000015.1 GCA_902582765.1 uncultured Pelagibacteraceae bacterium | reverse complement strand
AATTTTTAATAAAGATAAAAGTTTAGATTTAACAGAAAGAGAGTCGAATATTATTATTTTTTTAAATAATTCAAAAACACCAGTAAAAATTAGTAAATTACAAACTGAAGTGTGGGGTCATAATTCGAAATTAGAAACACATACGGTGGAAACTCATATCTATAGGTTGAGAAAAAAAATTAATGATATTTTTAGTGACAGTAATTTTATAAAAAGTTCAAAATTAGGCTATACAATTTAGTGAAATCAATTGAGTTAAAAATTCAGGAAAAACTGGGTTTAGCTATTGAAAATCATAAAAATAAAAAAATTCAATTAGCTGAAAAATTATATAAGGAAATACTTGTTCTAAACAAAGATCATGTGGAGGCTAATTATCAATTGGGCACATTATATTCGCAATTACAAAATTTTAATCTCGCTAAGCCACTACTTACTAAAGCGCACAAGTTAAGTCCTAATAATCCAAATATAATCCTTCATATTGGTAATTTATTATTAAGTGCAGGAGAGCTATTAGAAGCGATTAATTATTTTGAAAAAGTAATTCAAATACAACCTAATTTTACATTAGCACATTTTAATAAAGGTATAACTTTATATAATCAAAAAAAATATCATGATGCAGTAAAGTGTTTTGAAAGAGTTATCGAAATTGAACCACTCAATGTTAATGCTTATAATGTTCTTGGAATTATTTTTCAAGAGAATGGAGAATTTCAAAAATCTTTATTTTATTTAAAAAAATCACTAAATATTGCCCCCAATAATTTACGTGTAGTTAATACAGTTTTAAATTTATTTAAATCTATTCAACTATCCAATATCTCTGAGAGTAATAGTTCCGACTTAATTGAGCTATTTATTTTTTTATTTAAAAAAGACACGATTGATCATAATGCATTGTTTAATAATGCTAAAAATCTTATTTTTTTTGAAGAATCTAAAAATGAAATTGAGCAAATTATAGATACAAACGCATCATTATTAAATAATAATGTAGTAAAAACAGCTCTAAAAAAAGAACTCTTTTTACTTATTTTACAAAAAGCATTATTTAGAGATAAATTTTTAGAAAAATTTTTATGTTATGCAAGAAAAGAATTTCTCTTTTTAATCAGTAATAAAAATAGAAATGAAAGTTTAATAAAAGAGTTTGTAAATTTTATAATTTCTTTTGCAGAACAATCGTTCTTAAATGAATATCTATTTTTCCAAACTGATGAAGAAATCAAAATAATAAATGACTTAAAAATTCAAATTGAAAATGATAAAGATATCAATGAATTAGATATTTCAATATTGGCGTGTTATTTACCTTTAAGTAGTTCTAAAATAATTGTTAACAAATTAGTAAATTATACCTCAAAAAACAGTTTGTTTAATGATCTTTTACAAATGCAGATAAAAGATCCTTTGAAGGAACACGAGCTAAAAAGTAATATCAATTCTTTCGATGATATATCTGATGTTATTTCAATAAAAGTGAGAGAGCAATATGAGGAAAATCCATATCCCAGATGGAGATATGCAGACATAGTACCTAAAAACAAGTTTTTAACAATTTTAAATAATAATATAAAACCGAATAAAATTATTTCAAAAGATGATAATCCTATAAAGGATGTTCTAATTGCTGGTTGCGGTACAGGACAACAATTAGTAAGCAAAACTTCTTACGAGAATTCAAGAATTCTAGCTGTAGATTTAAGTCTTTCAAGTTTAGCATTTGCAAAACGTAAAATGCAGGAATTAAATCATAGTAATGTTGAGTTTTTACATGGCGATATACTTAATTTAAAAAATCTAAATAGAAAGTTTAGTGTGATTGAGTGTGTTGGTGTACTTCATCATTTAAAAGATCCTGAGGAAGGTCTTAAAATATTATTAAGTATATTAGAGCCGAATGGTTACTTAAAGCTTGGCCTATATAGTGAGTTTGCAAGAAAACATATAGTTGAAACAAGACAATTTATAAAAAAAAAAAACATTAAGAGTAGTATTTTAAATATAAGACGCATCAGAGAAATTATTAAAAACGATAAAAAAAATACATCATTTCAAAAACTTAACTATAATTACGATTTCTATTCAACATCTAATGTCAGAGATTTAATTTTTCATGTACAAGAGCACAGATATACTTTGCCACAAATTGTAATACTACTTAAGAAATATAATTTAAAATTTTTAGGTTTTACAAATTCGTCAAATAAAAAGGAATATGCCAAACATTTCCCTAATGATTTAAAGTGTACATCACTTGAAAATTGGCATAATTTTGAAATAAATAATCCAGATATATTTAAACAAATGTACCAATTTTGGGTAAAAATAAATGACTAAAAGCAAAAACTTTGTTGCTAAAGACTTATTCACAAAAAAATATAAACCAAGAATTGTTAAACCTAAAAAAGGTAAAGGTAGTTTTAAAAGAAAGAAAAAATAATCTTAAAGTCTAGCCCCAATTTGTTGGATAACTTTAGAGGACATTTCAGTCCCTTTATCTAAACTTTCTTTTAGTGACATATTATTTAAATATCCATGTAAAAAACCTGCAGCGAAAAGATCTCCAGCTCCAGTTAAATCTACAATTTTAAGACCTTCTTTTATTCCACATTCAGCAACTTCATCTCCATTAATGGCTACAGCACCTTTTTCACCTCTTGTTAAAACAATAACTTTTCCAAGTGATTTCGAAAAGTTTATCACTTCATCAAAAGATTTTGCATCTATAAGAGACATTATCTCTTGCTCATTGGCAAAAGTTATATCTAATTTATTTTTAACTAATTCTAAAAAATGAGGTTTATGTCTATCAACGCAAAACTGATCTGATAATGACATTGCAACTTTATTTGCACTTTGAATTGCTTTTTCAAAAGCTTTTTTAGGTTCTCCTTCATCCCAAAGATAACCTTCTAGAAGTATTGTTTCACATTGTTTAATTGCATCCGAACTTACATCATTTTCGTTTATTTTTCCTGCAGTTCCTAAAAATGTACACATTGTTCTTTCCGAGTCAGGCGTAACTAATATTAAACATGTTCCGGTAGGAAGTTCTTCTTTTTTCTTTGAATAAAAATATTTAACATTTTCTTGCTTTAGACCATCTTCATATTTTCCACCAAGGTCATCATCATTCACTTTACCAATAAATCCAACTTCGTTCCCTAACTGAGATAATCCAACTATTGAGTTTGCAACTGATCCACCTGAAACAGTTTTTTCTATCTTAAGATTAGATAATAAATCTTTAAATTCTTTATCATCAAAAATTAATTTCATAGTACTTTTTGTTAAATTATTTTTAGTGATAAAATCATCTTCAACTTTGCAAATCACATCTACTATTGCATTTCCTATTCCTAGTATTTTCATTATTTATGCTTTCTTGGTTATAAGTGGTTTTTTTCTCTTAGGATAACAAGTAGTACAGATTTTACAAGATAAACCATAGCATTCTCTAGCCTTACAGTATTCTCTTCCATAATAAATTATTTGGAGATGCAATTTATTCCAATACTTTTTAGGAAAAAGTCTTTTAAGATCTTCTTCTGTTTGAACGACATTTTTTCCATTAGTTAAGCCCCATCTTTGCGCTAGCCTGTGTATATGAGTGTCTATTGGAAAAGCAGCATATCCAAACCCTTGAGACATGACTACACTGGCTGTTTTATGCCCAACACCTGGTAATTCCTCAAGCTGGTCAAACGTTTTAGGAACCTTGCCGTTGTATTTTTCAACTAAAGTTTTTGATAAATTATAAACACTTTTTGCTTTAATTCTAAAAATACCAATACTTCTTATTAGTTTTTCAATTTTTTTTCTTCCCAACTTAACAAAGTGTTCAGGCTTATTATATTTTGGATATATATTTTTAGTAACATTATTAACATTTACGTCTGTACACTGTGCAGATAAAAGAACAGAAACTAGTAAAGTAAAAATATTTCTGTGTTTAAGAGGAATTTGCGTCTTTGGGTATATTTTGTTTAAAGTTCGAAGAACAATTTTTGCCCTTTGCTTCTCACTCATTTAAAATTTAAAACATCACGCATCGAATATAAACCTGGTTTTTTTTTCATTAACCATTTTCCAGCTGTCAAAGCTCCTTCACTGTATAAAGCTCTATCAAATGCTTCGTGATTTAATGTAATAATTTCTTTTCCACTTGAAAATTTAACTTCGTGTTCACCAACTGTTTTGCCTTTTCGTATTGAGTTAAAATTTATTTTTTTTCCATAAGGAAAATTTTTTTTATTTAGATATTTTTTTCCAAGTAAATTATAAAAATCTTTATTTTTGCCGACAGCAATTCCTTTACCTAACATTAAAGCAGTTCCCGAAGGATGGTCTATTTTATGTTTGTGATGAACTTCATATACTTTACTTAAAAAATTATTTCCTAATGATTTAGATGCTATTTCAGTCAAATACATTAATAAATTTATACCTAAACTCATGTTGCCAGCCTTTAATATTGGGATTTTTTTTGAAAATTTTTTAATAAGATTTTCTTCTTTCTTAGAAAATCCAGTTGTACCAATAACAACTCTTTTTTTTAACTTTGAAGCAATTTTTAAAATTTCAAAAGTGCATTTAGGAACTGTAAAATCGATAATTAAATCAACATTTTTGAATGAATTTTCATTATTTAAACCAGGTTTAATTCCAGAAATTTTTTTTTTTATTAATCTATTTTCTGTAAGTGTTGTTAGCTTAAAATTTTTATCAAATCTTGAAGATTTTATTAGTTGTTGGCCCATTCGTCCCATGCAACCAGATATCGCTAAATTTACTTTGCTCATTAAATTTTTTTAATATATTTTTTTAACAATATACAACAATTATGGTTATTAAATACCTTTTAAAATTATTTTTGGTTTTTATTTTTTTCGTGTCTATCAATCCATCTAAAGCTGACTTTTTTAAAGATATTACATCTTTGATTGAAAATAATGATTTTAGACTGAGTTATGGTGTGTCTGTTACAGATGTAAATCAAGATAATAAATATGAATTTATTGTTACTGGATTTGGTTTTTCAAACTTAGCGTTGTCTTACCAAAATGGGAAACTTATAAACATAAATAAAAATCAAATCTTTGATGATGCTAAAAGAAAAACAATTGGAGTTGCTGCTTGTGATATTGACCAAGATGGGTTTGAAGAAATATATTTTTTAAATACCGACACCTATAGTGGAGAAAAAAAATATTCAGATAGATTGATTGATAGCAGTAGTGATGTTTTTATTGATTTATTTGAAAAAGATATTAATAAAAAAAATTTAAACTTAACTGCTGGTAGGTCAGTTGTTTGTGTTGATAGAAATGGTGACGGAAAATATGGCATATATGTTGCCAATTATGGGGGTCCGACTAGGTTTTATGAACAAAGTTCCGGGCAAATACTAGATTTAGCAGAGCAGCTGAAAATTGATAAAATAACTGGTGGAAGAGCTGTAGTTGCAGGTAATATTTTATCAGGAAAAACTGACATATTTGCTGCAAACGAAAGAGGAAAAAATTTTTTATATTATAATTCTGATGGTTTCTTTCAGGATATAGCTAGAGACTATAAAATTGATGACCAATATGAAAATGGAAGAGGTACAACTTTATCAGATATACTTTATAGAGGAAGATTAGATATAATCACATCCAATTGGAACGGTTATCATAGGGCTTTTATATTAGAAGGTAACAAATTTAAAGATATCGCTACTCCAACCTACAATATTCCTACTAGAATTAGAACAGTAATAGCAGCAGATTTTGATAATGACGGCTATGATGAAATATTTATGAATAATATTGGTGAACCAAACAAATTATTTAAAATAAAAGAAAATGGTTTTTTTGAAGAGATAAAAATTCAAAATGCATACGAGGCCAATGGTTTAGGAACAGGAGCTGCAGTTGCTGACATAGATCAAGACGGAATTTTAGAATTAATAGTTTCACATGGAGAGTCTGGTATGCAGCCATTGACGATGTATAAAGCAGATATTAAAAAAGACTTTAATTATATAAGAATTAAACCATTAAATAAGCATGGTGCACCTGCAAGAGGAGCAACGGTTATACTTAACTCAAACCTAAGAAATCATGCTAAAACCATCGATGCTGGTTCTGGATATTTGTGTCAAATGGAACCCGTAGCTCATTACGGTATTAGAGAAAGTGAAAAAAATATTTCAGTAAAAATAGTTTGGACTGATGGTTCTTCACAGTTAATAAAAATAAATGAATTTAATAAAACAATAGAAGTAAATCAAAAAAAATAGGACAATAACACTCAATTTAATAATTAAACTAATTAAAGTATTCTAAATAAAAATAATGAGGAAATTAAAATACTTTGCAATTTTTTTTCTATTAATAACTTTTAGTTCAATAAAACCCACATATTCAAATCAATTTAATTATTATGCTGATTTAGTAAAAGATTGGCCAAAAATTTTCCCTGACCAAAATAGAAATGCTGCAGGTCCAAAATTTTTTAAACATATTTTAACAAAAGAAATTACCTACCAAGATTTTATAGAATACAATAAGTTATATTGTGCTGTCTCTGGATCATTGATTGATCCAAACAGCAAACCAGAATTTGTCTATCTTAAAAATGCTGAAAATGAAGAGAAAATATGTGGATTTTATCATAAGTGTTGTTATCCATGCTCGTGTGATTTAATGAAATACTCTAAAGTAAAAAAAATGAAATATACTTTTACAGATGGTGAAAAAGAATTTTTTGTTCTCACAATAAATAATCCCTGTGGTAAAAAAGATTTTCCAAGAGAGGTAAACAAGAATTATTTTTGTGATGGAAATAAACTCGATAATAATCAAGTATTTGTATTAGATGAGAGATTAGTAATTGGGTTACTTCATAATGCCACAAAATGTAATTCTCAAAGTATTGCTGCTATTAATAGTCATGAGGTTACCGGACAGTATTGTGAGCTAAGAAACAATGCTCCGCTTGAAGAAGTACAAGGAGGTATGGGAGATATATTTATAAGATTAGCTGAAGATAATTAAATTATACCAATTCCTTCTTTATAAAAATAGGCACCAAGAATAAGAATTGCTAAAATATAAATAATTCCAAAAATTATATATTTAATTTTTTTTTTCATCTAATTTTTCCAAAAACTTTTCGCTTTTTTAAAGAATTTTTTAATACTAGGATTTGACTTTTCGTTTTCAATTTCTCTAAATTTCTCAAGTAATTCTTTTTGTTCTTTATTTAAAGATACTGGTACTTCAGTATTTACTTGAACATAAAGATCTCCATAATCATTTCCTCTCATAAGTGGCATACCTTTTTCTCTTAATCTGAATTGTTTACCACTTTGTGTTCCAGCTGGTATTTTTATCTTAGCTTTCCCACCATCTATTGTTGGTATTTTTAATTCAGTTCCAAGTGCTGCATCTGCTATCGAAATAGGACATTCAAAAAATAAATTTTCTTCAGATCTTTTGAAAAGTTCATGAGAATTTACATTTATAAATAAATAAAGATCGCCATTACTAGCTCCCCTTGAACCTGCTTCCCCTTTGCCGGATAATCTAATTCTAGTTCCATCGTCTACTCCTTTAGGAATAGTTACAGAAAGCCTCTTACTTGCTTGTTTTTTACCTTGACCACCACAACTTGTGCATGGATCTGTGATTTGTTCACCTGAACCTGCACATTGAGGGCATGTTTGTTGAACAGTGAAAAAACCTTGGCTAGAACGAACTTGTCCGTGACCACCACACATAGAACATGTGCTTGCACTCTGACCAGGTTTTGAACCTGAACCGCTACATGTATTGCATCTATCTGATGTTGAGAATTTAATATCCTGTTTTTTCCCCGCATAAGCCTCTTCTAGGCTTATAGAGAGATCATATCTTAAGTCAGAGCCACGGTTGTTAGATCTTCTTGACCTCCTTCCACCTCCTCCAAAACCTTCACCAAAAAAGTCTTCAAATATATCTGAAAAAGAACCAGAAAAATCAAAGTTTCCAAAACCACCTCTTCCACCTCCTCCACCATTTTCAAATGCAGCGTGTCCAAAGTTATCATAATTTTGTTTTCTCTCTGAATTTGAAAGAACATGGTAGGCTTCTGAAGCTTCTTTAAATTTTTCTTCAGCTCCTTTATCACCTTTATTTTTATCTGGGTGATATTTTACTGCTTGCTTTCTATAGGCTGCTTTTATTTGGTCTGGACCAGCACTTTTTTCAACACCTAAGACATCGTAGTAATCTCTTTTTGCCATAACTAGTTATAGACAAATGGTTGATAGATTAGGCGCTTTTTTCTTTATCGTCTTTTACTTCTTCAAAGTCTGCATCAACAACATTATCGTCTTTTTTCCCTTCATCTTTTGCATCTTTAGGTTCGTCGCCAGGTTTTGTACTTTGTTGTGATTTGTAAATAGCTTCGCCTAGTTTCATTGAAGCCTGAACCAAATCTTGAGTTTTCTTCTTTATTTCTTCAACATCAGTTCCTTTTAATGCGTTTCTTACATTAGCAGATGCATCTTCAATAGCTTTTTTATCTGCATCAGAAACTTTACTACCATGCTCTTTTAAGTTTTTTTCTGTAGAGTGAAGAAGAGTGTCAGCTTGATTTCTTGCATCCACAGCTTCTCTTTTCTTTTTGTCAGCTTCTTTATTTGTCTCAGCATCTTTAACCATTTGATTTATTTCATCATCACTTAAACCACCTGATGCCTGAATTTGAATTTTTTGTTCTTTACCAGTTCCCTTATCTTTCGCAGAAACATTTACAATTCCGTTTGCATCGATATCAAATGTAACTTCAATCTGAGGAACTCCTCTAGGGGCTGGAGCTATACCTACTAGTTCAAAATTACCTAAAATCTTGTTGTCAGAGGCCATATCTCTTTCACCCTGTAAAACTCTAATTGAAACTGCAGGTTGGTTGTCTTCTGCTGTTGAGAAAACCTGACTTTTCTTAGTTGGTATTGTTGTATTTTTCTCAATCAATTTAGTTGAAACTCCACCCAAAGTTTCTATTCCTAGAGATAGTGGTGTAACATCTAATAATAGTACGTCTTTAACGTCTCCTTGTAATACTCCTGCTTGAATAGCAGCCCCCATTGCAACAACTTCATCAGGATTTACAGATTTATTTGGTTCTTTTCCAAAGAAATTTTTAACTTCCTCTATTACTTTTGGCATTCTAGTCATCCCACCAACAAGAATTATTTCATCAATTTCACTTGCACTTAAACCAGCATCTTTAAGAGCCGTTTCACAAGGCGGAATAGTTCTAGAAATAAGATCTTCAACAAGAGCCTCAAGTTTAGCTCTAGTCATTTTCATATTAATATGTTTTGGACCAGTTTTATCAGCTGTAATAAATGGTAAATTTATCTCAGTTTGAGCAGCAGATGATAATTCAATTTTTGCTTTTTCTGCAGCTTCCTTAAGTCTTTGTAATGCTAATTTATCTGATTTTAAATCTATCCCGTTTTCTTTTTTGAACTCAGTTAATAAGTAATCAACGATTGTATTATCAAAATCTTCGCCACCTAGGAAAGTATCCCCATTAGTTGATTTAACTTCAAATACTCCATCTCCTAACTCAAGAATTGATACATCAAAAGTACCTCCACCTAAATCATAAACAGCAATTTTATTGTTTGTTTTTTTATCCAATCCATATGCAAGTGATGCTGCAGTTGGTTCGTTAATAATTCTTAAAACTTCTAGACCTGCTATTTTACCAGCATCCTTAGTTGCTTGTCTTTGTGCATCATTAAAATAAGCTGGAACAGTTATTACAGCTTGAGAAACTTCTTGGCCTAAATATTTTTCAGCAGTCTCTTTCATTTTTTGAAGTGTAAAAGCAGAAATTTGAGATGGAGAATATTTGTTACCTTTAGCCTCTATCCATGCATCTCCTTTATCAGAGTTAACGATCTTAAAAGGTGCAGTCTCAACATCTTTTTTTACAGACGGATCATCGAAATTTCTTCCAATTAACCTTTTAACGGCAAATATAGTATTTTCTGGATTAGTTACAGCTTGCCTTTTAGCAGGTTGCCCAATTAACTTTTCATCATTATCAGAAAATGCAACTACAGAAGGGGTTGTTCTTGCACCTTCAGCATTTTCTAAAACTTTAGCTTGTGTACCCTCCATCACAGCCACACAAGAGTTTGTTGTTCCTAAATCTATTCCTATTACTTTGCTCATAATTTAATTCCTAATCGTCATATAAGTGTTAATTGTGAGACTACAACCATTTATAAAATTTAAATTTTGGTTGATTTTATTAGTTTTTTTCATCATTCTGACCCTTCTTTTGCTCTTCACTTGCTTTTTTTTTTGAAACACCAACCAATGAAGGTCTTAATAATCTGTCTTTCATCATAAATCCTTTTTGGATTTCTTGAATGATAGTTCCAGGTTCTTTAGTATCATCCTCAATTTCCATCATCGCTTGATGAAGATTTGGGTCAAGTTTTTCATTAATTGATTTAACAGGTTCAATATTATTTTTTTTAAATATTGAAAGCATATCATTATTTATAATATCTAAATGCTCTATGATTTTTTTAAGTGCATCCGTTTCCTTTAATTTTTCATCATTTTCTAATGCAGCTTTTGATCTCTCAAGATTGTCTAATAAATTAAGTGCCTCTTTTGCAAAGGAATAGCCACCATATTCATATGCGTCTTCTTTTTCCTTTTCAAACCTTCTTCTCTGATTTTCCATTTCAGCAAATGTTCTTGCTAATTTATCTTTGAGCGTTTCCAGCTCCTCTTCTGAGGATATATTTTCTTTATCCTTAGTCTCAGCCTCTAAATTTTCACCACTTTTCTCAGCCTCTAAATTTTCAACTTCATTTTTTTTATCTTCGTCACCATTTTCTGTTGACTGAGTATTTAACTCAGTATCCCCAGTAGTACTTTCCTCTATGTTTTCTTTTAATTCATCTTTGTCCATATTGTTTATATGGTAAGAAAAAGTATAATTTCTAGATGTCTAAAAAAAAAATTAAAGAGATATTTATTGGCTCAAATAATAAGGGAAAATTAAAGGAAATAGCAAATCTATTACCTAAAAGTTTAAAAATTCATTCAAATTTAGACTTTAAAATAAAAAGTCCTACAGAAACAGGAACCACATTCGAACAAAACTCTCTTCTAAAAGCAAAATATTTTTCAAAAAAAACTAATAAAATCTGTATGTCAGACGATTCAGGTATAGAAATTGATATTTTAGATAAAGCACCTGGAGTATATTCAGCAGATTGGTCGGGGAAAAAAAGAAATTTCAATTTAGCTATTAAAAAAGTTTTTAGAGAAATTTCTAAAAAAGATAAAAATTGGAAAAAAAAGAAATTAAGTGCAAGATTTATATGTGTACTTACAATTTTTTGGCCAAATGGTAAATTTATAAGTAAAATTGGTAAAATTGAGGGAAGAATATCTAGTTTGAAGAAAGGAAAAAATGGTTTTGGATATGATCCAATCTTCATTCCTAAAGGAAAAAGATTAACTTTTGGTGAGATGGATCCTCATAAAAAATATGGTATAGATCATCGTTCTAATGCATTTAAAAAAATTAAAAAATTTTTTTAAATTTATTATCTTCTATACTGTAAAAGTTTAGTTGATGGGTAATAGTGTTTTTGCTTATTTCAAAAATTCCAATTTTTCCCTTAAATTTATTATTTTTATAAAATATTTTTTTTGAAATATTGAAATCATTTTCATAAATTAAAAAATAGACCAACCCTATTAAATCATAACTTAAAAATGAAAGTTGATCTCCATCTAAATCATAAACATTTTTGAAATCATTTAAAAAAAGTTCATAATTTATTTTATTTATTGATGGAAAATATATTGGATGAAGAGATTTTTCATTTAGCAAACTTTTATCAAACCATTGATTTAAAGTAATATATGCAATTCTTTTTGATGAGACATCTGTATACAGAAGTGATGTAGCTACACTTTTCAAATTCTCATCAAAATCAGCAATTATAACTGAGTCAAAATCTATATTTCCCAATGTGTCTCTCTTTTTTAAATTCTGTATCCTTCTCTCTTTATCTTTAAACGATAAACCTTCTATTCTTTTTATTTCATACTTAAGATTGTTTTTTCTAATTTGATATTTTGTCAAATCCTCAATTTGTTTAGTAAGTTTTGTTGGTTCTCTGTCATAATAAAATACTTCTTTGTGTTTAATCTTTGTTTTATTAATTGCTACCTCTATTTCTTTTTTAAATTGTGATTTTGGAATTAATAAAATACTTTTTAATAAATTATTTTTATCATTAAATTTTTTTATTGTTTGTAATTGAGATATAGCGTTAACACCTGCGCTAATTACATTTTTTGGGTTATCGATTAATTTATTTGTAAAAGATATAAAAGTTACATCTTCTAGGTCGTCAAGATATTTTGTACTTTCATTAAATACAGGTCCAATAACTATTTTAACACCATTTTTATATAATTCTTTTGATACTTTTAAGGCATCAATAGGATTTGATTTTGTATCTTTTGGAATTATTTCAATTCTATCATCATTTATTTTGTTTATAGCCATTCTCATCGATTTAATAATTTTTTCGCCAATTAAAGAATTGTCTCCACTCAAAGGAACAATTAATCCAATCCTAATTTTTTCAGATGCAAATATATTTTGATTAAAAAGAGAGAAACTTAATAACAAAAATAATAATAATTTAATTAAAGTTTTCATTTAGGTTCTAATAATATATTTAATTAAATAATTCATATGAATTTAAACAATAATAAATTTAAACCTGGGCTATATTGTGTTGCCACACCAATTGGAAATATGGGGGATATTTCATTTAGAGCCATTAAAATCCTTCAAGAGTCAGATTTAATCTTATGTGAGGACACAAGAGTTACAAAAAAAATACTTCAAAAATTTGAAATAAATAAAAAACTTATTTCTAATCATAAATTTAACGAAAAAAAAAATTTAGATAAAGTATTGGAAATTCTAGGAAATAAAAAAATAGTGTCTTTGGTTTCAGATGCAGGAACTCCTGCTGTCTCCGATCCTGGCAGAATACTTGTTAAAGCATGTGTAAAAAATGGGATTGATATTTTTCCACTTCCTGGAGCGTCTGCAGTTAGTGCTGCAATATCAATAAGCGGTTTTTCTGATAAATTTTATTTTTGTGGATTTCTTCCTGACAAAAAAAGTCAAACTAAAAAATTATTTAAAGATTTATCATCACTCGAGTGTTCAATTATATTTTTTATATCACCAAATAAACTCCATAAAAGCATTGATGATATAAAAGAATTTTTTTTGAACAGAGATATTATAATTTGTAGAGAAATTTCAAAATATCATGAAGAATATATTAGAACTTCAATCAAAGAGTTATCAAATATAAATTTTTCTAGAAAAGGTGAAATAACAGTTATTATTTCTGAACCGAAAAAAGAAAAATTAAGTTTTAATGAGCTTGAAGAATCAGATAAAAGAAAGATAGATCAATTAATTAAAAAAATGTCTATAAAAGATATTATTAAAAAGATTTCTGAAGATAAGGAAATTTCAAAAAAACTTATTTATAGTTATTGCCTTGAGATAAAAAAATAAAAATGAAAAAAATTGTTATATTGCTCATTTTTGTAATTATTTCAGGATGTGTTGGCTATTCATCTACTGGAGTTTTAGGTACTGGAGTTTCTATTGCTTTAGATCCTAGGAGTTTAGGAACACAAATAGATGACTCATTAATGCAACAAAATCTTAGGGCAAGATTAGTATCAGCAGATAAAAGTTATATTATATCAGTAAAAACAAAAATTCTTGATGGTAGGATATTTCTTACAGGTAAAGTAAATTCTGTTGAAGATAAACTTAAAATTACAAAATTGGCTTGGGAAATCAAAGGGGCTAGATCGGTAAAGAATGACTTACAAATAAAGGAAAAATTTGATTTTAAAAGATCTGCCAAAGATCTTCTTATAACGTCTCAACTAAGAGCGGCTATAATAGGCAATAAAAAAATTAAATCAGTTAACTACAATATAGATACTTATAAAAAAAATATTTATATTTATGGTATAGCACAAAATAAAACTGAAAGAGATGAGGTAACTAAAGAAGCCAAGCAAATTCTAGATGTTGAGAACGTAACTACAAGTATTTTCTTAGTTGAAGATTTAAGAGTTCTTAAAAAGTAAAAAATATTTTATTTTATTTTTTGATAATTAATAACGCCAGCTGAATATGCAGCAACAGATGCTAGATCTAATATTTCAGACGTAGAAGATCTTAATGGAGCAATTTCTATTGGTTGAGCTAGACCAATTAAAAGAGGTCCAATAACTTTAGCACCACCTAATGTTTTCATAATTTTATTTGAAATTGCTGCACTGTGCTGACCAGGCATTATTAAAATATTTGCATTTCCTACAATCTCTGAAAATGGGTATAAATCAGAATATTCCTCATTAAGAGCAACATCTGGCTGCATGTCACCATCAAATTTAAAATCTACTTTTCTTTTTTTTAGTATTTCTACAGCATCTCTTATATGTTTCGTCCTACTAGTTATTGGCTGGCCAAATGTTGAATGAGATAAAAAAGCAACTCTAGGATTAAATCCAAACAATCTTGCAACTCGTGCCGAAGATATTGCTATGTCGGCTAATTCTTCAGATGATGGATATTCATTTACTGATGTATCTCCAATAAATACAGTTTTACCTTTACTAACAACCATATTCAGTCCAAACATTATTTCCCCTTTTCTAGGAGGTATTACTTTTTTAATTTTCTCTAGTGATTGAGAGTATCTCCTAGTATTACCTGTGACCATTGCATCTGCATCGCCACATTCAACCATACACGATGCCCAAATAACTCTGTCATTTCTTATCAATCTATCACAATCTCTTTCAAGCAAACCCTGTTCTCTATGCATCTTTTTAAAAAGAAATTTTACATATTTATTCCTCAATTTTTTATCGGTTGAATTTACAATTTTAATATCTAGGTTTTCCCCATAACCAATTTCTTTTAGTCTTTGTTTAACAATGTTCTCTTTCGCAACAATTATTGGAATTCCTAGTCCACCATTTTTAAATGCAATCGCAGCCTTAAGCGTATTCTCATCCTCACCATCTGCAAACACTACAGTTTTTGGATTTTTTTTAACTTTAGAATTTATCCCTTGTAGAATTGTTACTGATGGATCTAATCTTTGTTTCAGTTGTTCAGAGTATAGATTAAAATTTTCTATATTTTTTCTAGCAACTCCACTTTTTATTGCAGCTTTTGCTACTGCAACTGGAATTACACTTATTAGTCTTGGATCAAATGTGGATGGAATAATATAATCTTTACCATATTTAGGCCTGTCTCCTCCCATTGCTGCCGCTACCTCATCTGGAACTCTTTCTCTAGCTAACTTAGCAATTGCATTAGCTGCGGAAATTTTCATTTCCTCATTTATTGTTTTTGCTCTTACATCTAGTGCACCTCTAAATATATATGGAAAACCAATTAAATTATTAACTTGGTTTGCATAATCCGATCTACCAGTTGCTATAATTGCGTCCTTTCTAATCTTGTAAGCTTCCTCTGGTAAAATTTCTGGATCTGGGTTAGCGCATGCAAATATAATTGGATTTTTTGCCATTTGTTTGATCATTTCTTTTTTTAAAATCCCTGCCGAGGATAATCCTAGAAAAACATCTGCATTTTTTAATGCATCACTTAGGGTTTTATCTTTTGTTTTTTTTGCATACTTTAATTTCCACTTATTTAATCCTTTTCTATCAATACTAATTACCCCTTTACTATCTATCATTGTTAAATTACTTTTTTTTATTCCTAATT
Organism: uncultured Pelagibacteraceae bacterium; assembly: GCA_902582765.1. Classification (GTDB taxonomy): domain Bacteria; phylum Pseudomonadota; class Alphaproteobacteria; order Pelagibacterales; family Pelagibacteraceae; genus Pelagibacter. The sequence goes on along the minus strand of CACHTK010000015.1, from coordinate 5,961 downwards.
TCAAAAATAAATCTGAGCACGCCATGGCAGATGCTCCTGCACCATTAACAACAACTTTTACTTTAGAAATAATTTTTTTAGTAATATGAATCGAATTAATAAGCGCTGCTGATGTAATGATTGCTGTTCCATGCTGATCATCATGAAACACTGGTATATCAAGAATTTTCTTTAAATTTTCCTCAATTATAAAACACTCTGGGGCAGCAATATCCTCAAGATTGATACCCCCAAAACTTACAGCAAAATTTTTTATACTATTTACTATTTCTTCAGGATCTTTACTGTCAATTTCTAAATCAATAGCATCTATATCTGCAAATCTTTTAAATAATACCGCTTTACCTTCCATTACAGGTTTTGATGCAATTGCCCCTAAGTTACCCAATCCTAAAATTGCAGATCCATTACTTATCACTGCAACTAAATTTCCTTTGGTAGTATAATCATATGCCCGCTCTGGATTTTTAAAAATTTCTTTAACTGGAGCTGCAACACCTGGAGAGTAAGCTAAAGCTAAGTCTCTTTTTGATGTCATAGGTTTTGATGAATTTATCTCAATCTTGCCAGATTTATTTGAATTATGAAATTCAAGAGCCTCTTTATCTGAATAATGTTCTATTTTGTTTTTTTTCATTGGGTAAATTAAATATACTATTAAGGTAAATTTAAGACTAATATGATTTATGAACCTCATTAAGTCAACAAGCACATTTAGTCTATTTGTTTTGTTAAGTAGGGTTCTTGGTTACATTAGAGATTTTTTCATAGCAATGTACCTTGGTTCGGGACCCTTAGCAGATGCTTTTTTTGTAGCCTTTAGAATTCCAAATACTTTTAGAAGATTATTTTCAGAGGGAACTTTTAATGCTGCATTTGTTCCATCTTATTCCTCAGAACTTCTTAGATCAAAAAAAAATGCAAACACTTTCGCAAGTACAATTTTTAATCTATTGCTATTAGGATTGTTTTTTACGATCTTAATAATTGAAATATTCATGCCAGCTTTTATTAAATTAATTGCACCAGGATTTTCAAATGATACGGAAAAATTAAATATTGCAATTGACCTAACTAGAATTACATTTCCCTTTTTATTTTTTATTAGTCTTGCATCTTTTTTTTCAGCAATTTTAAATTCACACAATAAATTTGCAGCTGCAGCTGCAGCACCAATGATTCTTAATATATTGTTAATTATTTGCTTGTTATATGCCGAAAATTTAAATGATTATTTGGTTTATTACTTATCATATGCTGTTACTCTTGCAGGGCTTCTACAATTTATTTTTTTAATAATATTTGTAAAAAAATATTTTGTATTAAATATAAATTTTCATTTTAAAATAAACGATAAGGTTAAAAACTTTTTTAGTAAACTTTTGCCAAGCATATTTTCTTCTGGTGTAACTCAGATAAATATTTTAGTTGGCACAATTATTGCATCATTTCAAGCAAGTGCCGTTTCCTATTTATATTATGCAGATAGAATTTATCAGATAAATTTAGCAATAGCTGGTATTGCTATAGGTACTATAATCCTTCCAAACCTTAGTCGACATATTAAAAATAATAACTCTTTAAAAACTAGAGAGTTACAGAATAAAGCTTTAGAATTAAGTTTATTTTTAAGTTTACCAGCATCACTTGCTCTAATTGTTGGCTCAGAACAAATAACATCTGCTTTATTTGGATATGGTTCTTTCGATAAGTTAAGTGTTAGTAATTCTGCAAAAGCTTTATTCTATTTTTCTTTTGGACTTCCAGCATTTTCTATGATCAAAATATTTTCAACCTTTTTGTTTGCAAGAAATGATACTAAAACACCATTTAAGTATTCTTTAATTTCTGTAATTTTAAATATCACAATTAGTTTGATGTTTTTTTCAAAGGTTGGTTTTATTATAATACCAATCGCAACTACAATCTCTTCATGGTTTAATGGAATTATTTTATTAGTTTTTGTAATTAATAAAAATTACTTTAAATTTAGCTCAAATTTTATTATTCAAATATCAAAAATTATTTTCTCAAATATAATTGCAATTTTAATATTTTATTTTTTGATAAATCTTTTAGAAAGCTCATTAGTCTATGTAAATAATTATAAATTTATTTTTATTGTTTTGATTGTTTTATTAACTTTCGTATCATACATCGGATTTTCTATTATTATAAAAGCCTTTAAAATTTCAGATATTAATTTAAAGTATTGATAGATGTCTAAAAAAATATTTTCTGGTGTTCAGCCTACAGGCAATCTTCATTTAGGTAATTACCTTGGCGCAATTAAAAATTTTGTTGAATTAAATAACGATATTCAAAATGAGTGTATTTTTTGTGTTGTAGATTTACATGCAATTACTGTTAAGCAAGATAAAGATCAATTAAAGAGTAATATTCGTGAAACAACTGCAACATTTATAGCAAGCGGTATTGATCCAAGCAAAAGTATTATTTTTAATCAATCAAAAGTTCATGCGCACGCAGAAGGGTCATGGTTTCTAAGTTGTATGGCACCAATGGGTTGGTTAAATAGAATGACACAATTTAAAGAAAAAGCTGGTAAAGATAAAGAAAAGGCCTCTGTCGGTTTATATATTTATCCTATATTAATGGCTAGTGATATATTGCTTTATGATGCCACCCATGTCCCTGTTGGAGAAGATCAGAAACAACATTTAGAATTAACAAGAGATATTGCCCAAAAATTTAATAAAGATTTTAATTGTGATGATTTTTTAAAAGCCCCAGAACCTTTAATAAAAAAAAGTTTTTCAAGAATAATGAGTTTAAAAAATGGTTTAAAAAAGATGAGTAAATCAGATCCTTCAGATCTTAGCAGGATTAATTTAACTGATACAAAAGAAGAAATTATAAATAAAATTAAAAAAGCCAAAACCGACTCTTTTGCAATTCCCAGTGAAGAACAAAAACTAAAAGATAGGCCTGAAGCTGAAAATCTTCTTGGAATTTATTCTAGTATTTTAAATCAAACTTTAGATAAAACTCTAGCTGAATTTGGAGGTAAAAATTTTTCAGATCTAAAAAGTCAATTAGCTGAAATTTTATCAGATAAAATTTCTCCAATCTCTGATGAAATAAAAAAATTAATGAATGATCAAGAATATCTTGATAAAATTCTTACAGAAGGAGCGCTGAGAGCTGAGGAAATTGCAGGAAAAAAGATAAAAGAAATGAAGAAAATAATAGGTTTTTAAATTCTTTAAATTTAAGAATTTATAGCTATATAAGAGATATGTTTATTCAAACTCAGAAAACCCCAAACCCAAATTCTCTTAAATTTCTTCCAGGTAAAGGGGTATCAAACGATGGACCTTATGAATTTTTAAATGAAAACCAAACTGAAATTCCATTATTAAAAAATATTTTATCAATTAATGGTGTTACAGGAATATTCTTGAGTGAAGATTTTTTATCTATTAATAAATCTCAAGATGAAAAATGGGAAAATATAAAGCATATAGTTATTTCGCATTTGAACGAATTCTATGATGAAGGAAACGAATTTATTATAAATAAAAAGTTAGAATTAAAAAATAATAATGATTATGGTGAAATTGAAAACAAAATTGTTAAAATATTAGAAACTAAAATTAGGCCAGCCGTTGCAAGGGATGGAGGTGATATAACATTCAAAGAATTTAAAGATGGAAAAGTTACAGTTATGTTAAAAGGTAGTTGTTCAGGGTGTCCATCTTCAACTTTGACTTTAAAACAAGGAGTCCAAAATCTTCTTTGTCATTATATTCCAGAAGTTAAAGAAGTTTTAGCTGTATAATACCTTTACTATCAATTATAAGAAATCAAGAGAGATATGAAAAAAAATTTCAAAAAAAAACAAGATAGTACCAATCTAAATTTTCTTAAAACTTTATTATCAAGTTTAATTATAATCCTTGTATTCTCAATTTTACCAATCTCTGTTAGTTTTATAAAAGAAAATTTAAAATCAAATGAAGTTGTTCTTAATTCTTCAAAAAAGAGTTTTAATGAAATATTAGATAAGCAGAGTAAAAAAAATAAAATAATTCAAGACAATATAAAGGGTAGATTTTCATGGAATATTTTTGATGATATTGATGTTTTTGGAAAAGATGAAGAAGATCAAGACCCTCAAAGACTTAGTGCCTCAACGATTGAAGAACTATTCAGAGAAAATGGATATAATTTAGATACTGTAAAAAAAACCAAATTAGTTAATGCGGGAAATCAATTAACAAAATTACCTAAGGAACTTAGAAATATTGAAAGTCCAAAAAAAAGAAAAAAACTATTTATTAAAATTGTATTACCATTAATTATTGAGGAAAATCTTAAAATAAGATTTGACCGAAAAAAACTTTTTGAAATCTTAAATAAAAATAATACTTCTACACGTGATAAAGCATGGCTTGAACTTAAATTTAAACAGTATGGTGTTAAAAATAACGATTTGGCAAAACTTAAAATAAGAATGGATGAAATTCCAGTTTCACTAGCAATAGCGCAAGCAGCTAAAGAAACTGGCTGGGGAAGTTCGAGGTTTGCACAAGAAGGTAACGCGTTATTTGGACAATGGACCTGGTCGGGTGAAGGTATCAAGCCTTTAGAAGTTGAAAAAGATAAAAAACATAAAGTTGCGAAGTTTAAAATTTTAAAAGCCTCAGTGAGAGCATATCAAAGAAATTTGAATACGCATTCTAGTTACAAAGAATTTAGAATTGAACGAGCAATTCAGAGAGATAGTGATGAAAAATTAGATAGTTTAAAATTAGTAAATTTTCTAAAAAATTACGCTGAAACGGGTATAGAATATACCAATGTACTTAAAAAAATTATTGAACAGAATTCTTTAAAGGAGTTTGATGATGTAAATATTTTACCAACAAGTTTAAAAATGAAAAATTTAATTTAGAGTAAACTGAGTTCCAAACCATCCCCATCCATCTTTATTTTGTAGAGAACAATTAATTCTTCCTCTTCTTGGTAAAAATCTTTCAGTAAAAATAACCTCAATTATATTTTTTTTATAGTTTAGCTTAGAGTCTTTCCATTCCCCACCTTCATTAGAAAAGCAATTGATTTTATCAATATTAGGTTGATCATCAAAAAATTTTATTATTAGATTTGGTGGATTATTATCTTCTGATAAAAATTTTTCTTCTGGATTTATAACTTTATATTGAAGGGGTAAAAGATTTATCAAAAATTTGAACCTTTCTAAATCTCCATATTTCTCATTTATTGGAAATCTAGGTAACTCATATCTATCTTTATTTAAATCTATAACTCCTGAATGCTGGCCAAAAGCATAGTTAAAATTTCTAGTAATATATTTTTTTTGTTCTAGACTATACTCACCAAATGGGTAAGAAAAAAATTTAGAATTATAGCCAAGATTTTTTTCAAATATCTTTTTTGATTTCTGTATATCCTTTTCAAAATTTTCAAATTTATATTTTACTAAGTACTCATGTGAGTGTGAGTGATTTCCAATAAATACAAAATCTTCCTTTGATATTTCAATAATTTCGTCCCAACTCATATAACCATTTTTCCCTACTGCCTCTGTTGAAACAAATAAAATAAACGGAATTTTGTCTTTTTTTAGAATTGGCCATGCATTTAAATAAAAAGAAGAAAATGCATCATCGATTGTAAGTAAAATTTTTTTCTCTTTACTTACTTTATTAAATTCTAATTCAAAGTTTTTTGGATTTAAAAAAGAAAAATTATTTTCTCTAATAATTTCTAAATGCTTTTGAAATATACTAATTTTTATGTTGGTTGAAGGGTATTTATTTTCCTCAAATCTGTGGTACATTAAAGCTAAAATACCCTTTTCATCAGGTTCATATTTTTTGTTTACAGTATCTGCATAAGCATTTAAAAAAAATAAATAAAAAATGATAAATTTAATTATAGATGCGGCTAATGAAAAAATTGTTTTTGTGATCA
>CACHTK010000014.1 GCA_902582765.1 uncultured Pelagibacteraceae bacterium | reverse complement strand
GAGATGATTTAATTTTGAATTATTTCCTACAATACTTTTTTTTACCTCTACAAAATTTCCAACTTTTGATCCTGATTTAAGTACTGTGCCAGGCCTTAACCTTGCGTAGGGACCAACATTTACATTATTTTCGATTTTTACTCCCTCTAAATGCGAAAAAGATAAAATTCTTACATTGTTTCCAACTGAAACTTTGTCTGCAATTACTACATAGGGTTCGATAGTCACATTTTTTCCTATTTTTGTATTTTTAGAAAAAAAAACAGTTTCTGGCGCAACCATTTTGACACCTTTTTTTAAAAATTTGTTCCTGAGTTTTAACTGTATATTTTTAAAATTTATTTGTTTCATTGATATTTTTATATAATTCAGTATTAGTTTAATTAATTCACAATTTATTTCTTAATAATACTTTTACGTGACTCGAAAATTTACTGTTATATTTGATCTAGATGGAACCCTAGTTGACACAGCACCAGATTTAATGCTGGCACATAACCATGTTATGAGTAAATTTGGTTATCCGACCAAATCTTTAGGTGAATTAAAAAGTGCTGTTGGTCATGGTGCGGGTGCAATGATTGGCAGATCAATATGGAGCCAAGCCAAAAAAGAATTAAGTTCGATTGATGAAAAAATTAAAAGTGAAATGACCGATGAGTTCATTTCATATTATGGTAGAAATATTTTAAATGAAAGTACTCTCGTAAGAGGTGTAAAAGATTTTTTAAATTGGTGCAAAAATAAAGATATATCAATGGCTGTTTGCACAAACAAAACTGAACATCTGGCTGTTGATCTTTTAAAAAAAATTGGAATTTATGATTATTTTGAATATGTGGCTGGCTATAATACATTTGAGTATTGCAAACCTGACCCGAGACATATAACGACAATTATAGAAATTCTTGATGGTGATATTAATAGATCAGTTATGATTGGAGATAGTGAGTCAGATGCAAATGCTGCTAAAGCGGCTGAAATCCCGATGATTTTATTAGAGGATGGATATACAGAAAAAAAAATTGATGAAATTTATCATAATCACCTAATAAAAGACTTTGTAGATATTGATAAAATTATCTCTAAATATCTTTAATATTGATTAATTTATTTTAACTATTAAAACAAAATCATAAGTAAGGAGTTATTTTGTTGTTAAACACTGTTAAGGTATATCCATCAAAAATCAATCTTCCAAAGAAGAAACAGCTCGCATGGAAAATAGCAGAGATTGCAAGTGACAATGCAAAGTTAAATAAAGACTCAATTGATATGGTTATCAATAGAATAATTGATAATGCCTCTGTAGCAATAGCATCATTAAATCGGAAACCAGTTATCTCTGCTCGTGATATGGCGAGAGGACATTTAAGAAACTCAGGTTCGACTTTATTTGGAGTAAATTCAAGAATAAAATTTGATACTGAGTGGGCAGCGTGGGCAAATGGAACTGCTGTTAGAGAATTAGATTTTCATGATACCTTTTTGGCAGCCGATTATAGCCATCCAGGTGATAACATTCCCCCTATACTGGCTGTTGGTGAAAAGCTTAAAAAAAGTGGAATAGACCTTCTAAGAGGAATTATTACCGCTTATGAAGTTCAGGTTAATTTAGTTAAAGGAATTTGTCTGCACAAACATAAAATAGATCACATAGCTCACTTAGGACCAAGTGTTGCCGCAGGAATTGGCTCAATGCTAAAATTAAATACTGAAACTATTTATCAAGCGGTTCAACAAGCTCTGCATGTTACTATTTCAACACGCCAATCTAGAAAAGGGGAAATATCAAGCTGGAAAGCATACGCACCAGCTCATGCAGGTAAATTAGCAATTGAGGCTGTTGATAGAGCAATGAGAGGCGAAGGCGCGCCAAGCCCTATTTATGAGGGTGAAGACAGCGTTATTGCAAGAATATTAGACGGGAAGAATGCTAAATATAAAATTTCTCTTCCAAAAAAGAATGAACCTAAAAAAGCAATTTTAGAAACTTATACAAAAGAATATTCAGCTGAATACCAGGCTCAAGCACTTATAGATATAGGTAAAAAATTAAATAAAAGAATTCAAGATTTAAAAAACATAAAAAAAATTGACATTTACACTAGTCATCATACACATTTTGTTATTGGAACAGGTGCGAATGACCCTCAAAAAATGGATCCAAATGCATCTAGAGAAACTTTAGATCACTCTATAATGTATATTTTTGCTGTAGCTTTAGAGGATGCAGATTGGCATCATGTAAAATCATATACTAAATCAAGAGCTAACAAAAAAAGCACAATAAAAATATGGAAATCTATAGAAACACATGAAGACAAAAAATGGACTAAAAAATATCATCATCCAGATCCAAAAAAGAAATCATTTGGTGCAAAAGTTGTTGTTACTTTAAACAATGGTAAAAAGGTTTCAGAGGAGCTAGAACGAGCTGATGCACATCCATACGGAGCAAGACCTTTCCAAAGAAAAGATTATATTAAGAAATTTTTAACATTAACTAATAAAATATTATCAAAAAAAGAAAGTGATAGATTTATAAAAACTGTACAAAATCTTAAAAAGTTAAAAAAAGGAAGTCTTAATAAATTAAATATTGAGGTAAGTAGAAAATATTTAAAGAAAAATAATAAAAAAGGAATTTTTTAGATGCATTTTGTTGAGAAAGATATAACTCAAAAAAGAATAGATCTAGACACCAAACTTAAATCCAATAAAATTCTAAGAGTACCTGGTGCGTACAATCCATTAACAGCTAAATTAATTGAGGAGATTGGTTACGATGCTGTTTATGTATCTGGTGGAGTAATGGCTAACGATTTAGGATTTCCTGATATTGGCCTTACAACACTTCAGGATGTAAGCACTAGATCTTATCTCATCTCTAGAGTAACAAACCTTCCAACAATTGTTGATATTGATACTGGATTTAAATCCTGCAAAGAGACTATTGAGACATTTGAAGAGTTTGGAGTTGCGGCTGTTCATTTGGAGGATCAGATTGAGCAGAAGAGATGTGGTCACCTAGATAATAAGGAACTTATATCTAAAGATAAAATGGTCTCAAAAATAAAAGAATGTGTGAGCGCCAAAAAAGATAAAAAATTCAAAATTATAGCTAGATCAGATGCAAAAAGTGTAGAAGGAATTGACAGTATGATAGATAGATGTAAAGCATACGTAGATGCAGGTGCTGAAGTGATTTTTCCTGAAGCTTTAAAAGATGAAAGTGAGTTTGAGTTAGTTAGAAAATCCCTTGATTGTTATCTTTTGGCTAATATGACTGAGTTTGGAAAATCTAAATTACTTAATTATAAACAGCTAGAAAACTTGGGATATAATATTGTTATTTATCCAGTTTCTACTCAAAGATTAGCGATGAAAAATGTAGAGGATGGTTTGCGTGCCATTTTTGCTGATGGACATCAAAACAATATTATTGATAAAATGCAAACGCGGAAAAGATTATATGATCTTGTAGAGTACGAGAAATACAATTCTTTAGACGAAAAAATTTATAATTTTAAGACTGATGGACACGAGTAATGAGTGATGAAATCAAAAAAGGGTTACTAGGAATAGTCGTTGACGAAACAGAAGTTTCTAAGGTTATGCCTGAAATCAACTCTTTAACTTACAGAGGTTATGCTGCACAAGATCTATGTGCTAAATGTAAATTTGAGGAAGTCGCTTATCTTATACTTAATGGCGAACTACCAACCAAAAAACAATTAAAAAAATTTGAAAAAGAAGAAAGAAAAGACAGAAAATTATCTAAAACATTATTAGATGATATCAAGAAGTTTCCCAAAAAAGCTCATCCCATGGATGTTGCAAGAACAGCTGTAAGTATAATGGGGTTAGAGGATAAAGAAACCAAAGACAACTCCCCTAAAGCAAATATGCGAAAAGTGATGCGAATTTTTGCAAAAATGCCAGTTGCGCTAGCTGCTTTTTATAGAGCTAGAAAAGGAAAAAAAATTATTTCACCACAAAAAAATCTATCTTTTTCAGAAAATTTTTTTCACATGTGTTTTGGCAAAGTCCCAAATAAAGAAATTGTAAAAGCATTCGATGTATCTCTAATTTTATATGCTGAACATAGTTTTAATGTTTCAACTTTTACTGCAAGAACAATAACAAGTAGTTTATCTGATATTCACGGTGCAATAACTGGAGCAATAGCAAGTTTAAAAGGTCCTCTTCATGGAGGAGCAAACGAGGAAGTTATGCATATGATGAATAAAATCAAGAAACCAGAAAATGCACTTAAATGGATAAATAAAGCTTTAGACAATAAAGATGTAGTAATGGGATTTGGTCACAGAGTTTATAAAAGTGGGGATTCTAGAGTTCCTACAATGAGAGAGTATTTTGGAAAAGTAGCCAAAATAAAAAAAGATAAAAAGTTTGAAAAAATTTACGACATTGTTGAAAAGGTAATGATAAATAGAAAAAATATTTATCCAAATGTAGACTATCCTACTGGTCCGACTTACCACTTAATGGGATTTGATACTGATTTCTTTACACCAATATTTGTAATTTCTAGAATTACTGGTTGGTCAGCTCATATTATTGAGCAACATGCTGCTAATAAACTGATTAGACCTCTTGCAAGCTACAGAGGTAGCAAACACAGAAAAGTTCTTCAATTAAATCAAAGATAATTAAATCTTTTCATTGCCTTATACATAATTATTACAAATAATTTACTACATCTACTGGATTTGGTCTTTTTCTCTCATTAGGCTCTTCAATTTTATGCCCTATATAAATAAATCCAGAAATTTTATCAATTCTGACTCTGCCACCAAGATAAGCCAGCATTTTGTCATTGTAAGAGTACCATTCTGTTAACCACTGCGCAGCGTATCCGAGAGATTGGGCACAAGATAACAAATTCATACACACTGCCCCAGAGGATAATTGCATTTCCCACAAAGGTATACTTGGATGATCCACAGGTGTTGATAAAACCGCTATTACTGCTCCAGCTCTTTGAAGTCTTTTTGACTCAATTTCCTGAAAATTTTTATCAGAGTTTGGATTTTTTTTTATATATTCATTTAGTATTATTTCTTTATCAATTTTGCCAAGTTGTTCACCCTGAATTATAACTAATTTCCAAAAATTTAATGCACCGTGATCTGGTACTCTAATTCCGGCTTGAATTATTTGGTTTAAATCATTTTCCCTAATTGGTTGAGGGGACATTTTCCTCGCCAAAACTGAACTTCTTTTTAAGTAAAAATTATTACTCATGCTTATTCAGCTTCTTTCTTCCGCACGTGTGGTTTTTTTTAACTAAACGCTTCTGTCCAAGATCCTCTTGTAGATGCTTTAGAATATTCTGTAGCTCTACCTTCAAAGAAGTTCATATGTTCCACTGCATTCAGCATGGTATCAAGCCATGTTAATGGATTTTTTTGAACATCATAAATTGGCTCTAAACCTAATTGATCCAATCTTCTGTTTGCAATAAATCTTATATATTCTTTAACTTCTTTCGCGGTTAAACCTTCCATTGGACCCATTTCAAAAGCCAAATCAATAAAAGAATCTTCATGCTCAACGATTGTTCTGCAAGCTTCATAAAGTTCTTTTTTAAGTTTTGGTGTCCATATTTCAGGGTTCTCTTTAATAAACTCCTTAAAGATTCTAATCATTGAATTGCAGTGAAGTGTTTCGTCTCTTACTGACCAAGTAACAATTTGGCCCATACCCTTCATCTTGTTATGTCTTGGGAAGTTAAGTAAGATTGCAAAGCTTGCAAATAATTGCAGACCCTCTGTGAATGCACTAAATACTGCAACAGTTTTTGCAATGTCTTCTTTTGAATTTACATTGAAGTTTTGCATGTAATCATATTTATCTTTCATCTCTTTATATTTCATGAAAGCAGAGTATTCAGATTCGGGCATTCCAATTGTATCTAAAAGATGTGAATATGCTGCTACGTGAACTGTTTCCATTGACGCAAATGCAGTCATCATCATTAATACTTCAGTTGGTTTAAATACGGTTGTGTAGTGTCTTAAGTAACAATTATTAACTTCAACATCAGCTTGAGTAAAAAACCTAAAAATTTGAGTTAATAAGTTTTTTTCTGGTTGTGACAAGTTTTTTTGCCAGTCTCTAACATCATCACCCAATGGAACTTCTTCAGGTAACCAATGAATTCTTTGTTGAGTTAACCATGCATCATAGCACCATGGGTATCTAAAAGGTTTGTAAACTGGGTTCTCAACTAATAGACCCATTTTTTTTGGTTGAATTATTTCTTTATTAATTTTTTCTGCTACTGACATGATAAACACTCCTCATAATCTTGTTGGTTGTTACTTTCATCTTTTGATTTATAAACGTTTGCTGCAATGTCAGTTGAATTTGCATCATTAACATTTTCAGCACGTTGTATTGATTTAGACCTGCAGTAGTAAAGGCTCTTCAATCCTTTCTTCCATGCTTGGAAGTGAATTTGGTGTAAATCTCTTTTGTGCACATCTGCAGGTAAAAATAAGTTAATAGATTGAGCTTGAGAAATATGAGGTGTTCTATCTGCACTCAAATCAACAAGCCATCTTTGATCTAACTCAAAAGCTGTTTTAAAAACGTCTTTTTCATCTTGAGTTAAAAAATCCAAATGTGAAACAGACCCCTGATTAGTTGTAATACTTGACCAAACTTCATCTGTATCTTTTCCGTGTTTTTCTAATAGCTGTCTTAAATATTTATTTCGAACATTAAATGAACCGGACAACGTTTTGTGTGTAAAACTATTAGCTGCAATTGGTTCAACGCCTGGAGATGTCCCACCACATATTATAGAGATAGAAGCTGTAGGTGCTATCGCAGTTTTATTAGAAAATCTTTCCATTATACCATAATCTGCAGCGTCAGGGCATGAACCTCTTTCCTCAGCCAAATCTTTTGATGCCTTATCCACATTTTTGTGAATATGCTCAAAAATCTTTTTATTCCAAGCTTTGCTCATTACGGATTCTATTGGAATCATCTTTTTTTGGTAATAAGAATGTAATCCCATTACACCCAATCCTACACTTCGTTCTCTCATTGCTGAATATGTAGCATCGTTAAATTGTTCAGGTGCATTTTCTATGAAGTCAGTCATAACATTATCTAGAAATCTCATCACATCGCCTATGAAATTTTCATCATCTTTCCAATCATCATATTTTTCGACGTTTAAGGATGATAAGCAGCATACGGCAGTTCTATCTCTTCCATCTTTATCAATTCCTGTTGGAAGTGTAATTTCGCTACAAAGATTCGAAGTTTTAACAGTAAGACCAGCAAGTTTATGATGTTGGGGGATTTGTCTATTAACAGTATCTATGAAAACAATGTATGGTTCGCCTGTCTCAATTCTTGCTGTTAATAATCTTATCCATAAATTTCTTGCAGATACAGTTGCTTGAACAGCTCCATCTTTTGGACTTTTTAGTCCCCATTGTTCATCCAATTCGACAGCTCTCATAAAGGCATCTGAAACTAAAACACCGTGATGTAAATTTAATGATTTTCTATTCGGATCACCTCCTGTAGGTCTTCTCATCTCAATAAACTCTTCAATTTCTGGATGGTCTATTGGTATATAACAAGCAGCTGAGCCTCTTCTTAATGAACCTTGGCTAATTGCCATTGTCAAAGAGTCCATCACTTTGATGAAAGGAATTATACCTGAAGTTTTACCTACTCTTCCAATTTTCTCTCCTATTGATCTAAGATTTCCCCAGTAACTTCCAATACCACCACCACGTGCTGCAAGCCAAACGTTCTCACTCCATAGATCAAGAATACCATTTAGGCTATCGCTAGCTTCATTTAAAAAACAAGATATTGGCAATCCTCTTGTAGTTCCTCCATTTGATAAAACTGGTGTTGCTGGCATGAACCAAAGATTACTAATGTAATTATATAATCTTTGAGCGTGCAAGTTGTCATCAGCATAATGACTTGCAACTCTAGCAAACAAATCTTGAAAAGATTCGTTAGCACCCAAATATCTATCTTTAAGAGTAGCTTTTCCAAAGTCAGTTAAATTATCATCTCTGCTTCTATCAATTTTAATTGTTATGCCTTTTGAATTTTGAAATAGTTCTGTTTCGCTATTGAGAGAAAATAAATCTAATCTTTTATCTTTAGGATCTTGATTCATATTTGGTGTATAATCAGAGACAGCTTTCCTAATAGCTTGTGATAAAATCTTGTTCATTTAGCTCCTTTTTTGTACTATACTTAATTAAGTAAAACAACTAGATGTTGTATGATGGTTTGGTAAATACACTATATGACCAACAAATCAATAGAACATTTATAGAACTTAAGAAAAAAATTATCAATAAAAAAATAAACAAAATATAAAAATATTAACATGAATAATTCAATAAAAATTGATCCTTTTGGCTTTAGAGAGTACGACGCGCGATGGTTGTACCCTGATAATATCAATTTAGAAGGTGTGACAAATTTGGGGAAAGGTTTAGGAACTCAGGTTATTAATCATACAAATAAAAGTAATCCAAGAATCATCGTCGGACATGATTACAGATCATATAGTGAAGAAATAAAATCAGCTTTGAAAAAAGGACTTATCTCAACGGGTTGTTATGTTGAAGATGTAGGATTAGCATTATCACCAATGGTTTATTTTGCACAATTCAATTTAGAGAGTGATGCTGTTGCAATGGTGACGGCAAGTCATAATGAAAATGGTTGGACAGGTGTAAAGATGGGCATCAAAAAAGGATTAACTCATGCACCAGAAGAAATGAAAGAATTAAAAGATATAACTTTAAACAACAAATTTATTGAAGGTAATGGAAATGAAAAAGAAATATCTAATTTTCAAAGTGTTTATAAAGATGATCTTATAAATAAAAATAAAATTAAGAAAAAAATTAAAGCTGTAGTTGCCTGTGGCAATGGAACAGCAGGAATATTTGCACCAGACATATTAAGAGGAATAGGATGTGAGGTAATAGAGCTAGACTGCAATTTAGACTATACTTTTCCGAAGTATAATCCTAATCCTGAAGATCTTGAAATGTTACATGAAATAAGTAAATCTGTAAAAAAAAATAACGCTGATATTGGATTTGGATTTGATGGAGATGGTGATCGTGTAGGCGTAATAGATAACGATGGTAATGAAATTTTTTCAGACAAAATAGGATTATTGATTGCAAGAAATTTATCTTCAAACCACAAGGGATCTAAATTTGTTGTAGACGTTAAATCAACTGGATTGTATTCAACAGATGATGTTTTAAAAAATAACTCGTGTGAAACATTATATTGGAAAACAGGACATTCTCACATCAAAAGAAAAGTAAATAATGAAAAAGCACTTGCAGGCTTTGAAAAAAGTGGTCATTTCTTTTTCAATAAACCTTTAGGTTACGGATATGATGATGGTATAAATTCAGCGATACAAGTTTGTCATCTACTAGATAATAATCATAAAAAAATGAGTGAAATTATAAGTGAATTGCCTAATACCTATCAATCGCCTACCATGGCCCCTTTTTGTGAAGATAATGAAAAATATCAAGTTGTTGAAGAAATAATTAAACAAATTGAGGATTTAAAATCAAAAAATTTTCAAATTGATAATCAAGAAATTGAGGACATACTTACAGTAAATGGTATAAGATTTTCTTTTAAGGACGGCTCTTGGGGTTTGATAAGAGCCTCATCTAATAAGCCTTCTCTCGTAGTTGTTACTGAAAGTCCAACATCTGATGAGAGAAAGAAAAAAATCTTCGAATTTATCGACAATTTGCTCCAAAAAACTGGTAAAATAGGTGACTACGACCAAAAGATTTAATTAAAGATCTAAAAACCTAATTAAAAATAAAGTCCCTATTACATATAAAAATACCCCAAACATTCTTTGAGTTTTATTTTTATCAGTGGTGTGAACCATATTTGCTCCAATTCTAGCCATAAATGATGTAATTGGAATAAATATCAAAAAGGCAGGAATATTTACAAAACCAATACTTAGAGGAAGATTTGCATTTAGCAAAAAACCAGATGTCAAAAAACCAATCGAACCAATAAATGCTATTACAAATCCTATTGCAGCTGAACTTCCAATTGCTCTACTTATAGGATATCCAAAATATCTTAGGATTGGAACATTCATCATAGCTCCTGTAATACCCATAGGTGCAGATATAAAACCGGAAATAAAACCAAAAGTTGCTTTTGGTAAAAACTTAAACTTTTTATTTTTTTTTAATTCCTGTTTTACAAGTAATAAATATCCACCAAAAAAATATACAACTACAGCAAAAAATAAAACTAAAGATTTTGTATTTAATAATGCTGCCATGTATGTACCAAGCAAAACTCCAAAGATAACAAATAGACCGTAAGTTTTTAAAATATTTGTATCTACAGCTTTATGTTTTCTATGAGTCATTACTGAAACAAAAGCAGTAAAAATTGTAATAGAAAAAGCGGTTCCTACTGAAAGATGCATTAAATAAGATTTATCTACATCAGCTGTTTCAAAAATAAAAAAAAGTACAGGAACAGATATAAGACCTCCACCGATACCAAAATAACCTGCAAAAAATCCAACTGGAAAGGCAGTGACTATCATTAATAAAATTAAAAGATAATACTGATTAGAAAGAATTGTATTAATCAATTCGACCTGCCGAATGTAATTTAGGAGAAAGTCTAACTTTATCCATAATATGATCTATTTTTTTTACATCCGCATCTCTTACACACATATTTTCACTTAAATATCTTTTCCAATGGCTTGAACCTGTTTGTCCATGGAATAAACCTAGTGTATGTCTCATAACTTGATTTACTCTTGTACCCATTTGTACTTGTGTCTTAACATAGTCAATTAAGTCCTTTACAATTTCTTCCCGTTCTTTAATGTCGTGATTGTTAAATATTTCTTTTTCAATATCAGCTAAAAGATAAGGGGAATGATAAACTGATCTTCCAATCATTGCGCCATCCACTTTATCTAAATGATCTTTCACTTGTTCTACTGTAGTGACACCACCATTAATAATTATTTCAAGGTCTTTGAAATCTTGTTTTAGTTTATATACATAATTATATTTTAAAGGAGGTATATTAAGGTTTTGCTTAGGAGTGAATTTACCCAACATAGCCTTTCTTGCATGTATTATAAATGTTTTAACCCCAGTCTCCTTTAAAGTTTTTATGAAATTATAAAAATGTTCGTAATCTTCAACATCATCATAGCCAATTCTAGTCTTAACTGTAACTGGTAAAGATGTAGAATTAATCATTTCTGACAAACAATCAGCCACTAAGTCTGGCTCCTTGATTAAACATGCGCCAAATCTATTTTTTTGAACTTTTTTACTTGGACATCCTAGGTTTAAATTAATTTCGTCATAACCAAATTCTTCACCAATTTTTGCTGAATTAGCTAATAATTTTGGTGTAGAGCCACCTAATTGGAGTGCAACTGGTTTTTCTCTGAGATCAAAAGATAATAATTTTTCTTTATCTCCCCTATCAATAGCCTCCGATACAACCATTTCAGTGTAAAGAAGGACGTTTTTGCTTATCAATCTTAAAAAGTATCTTTCATGCCTGTCAGTACAATCCATCATAGGTGCAACTGATACTAATCTATTAATCTTAGACATGTTTTTTAACTTTATTCGAAATGTTAACTTTCTTTTCGTTTACATATTCTTGATGATTTTTCTCAATTTTTGCTAATTCGTATCTATAGTTAACCATAACACCAAAAGACCTTTTGAAGCCAACTTCAGAAACATTTGCGTTTACTGCAATATCATCAATATCAGCTCCATTTTTCAAATGAAATCTGCAAACATCATTTATTGGAAAACCAAAATCATTTTTCTGTTTTACTAAATAATTTACTGCTAACTTACTAATCAAAGCCTTATTATCAGCAATTCTTTTGTCTCCTATTTTTAAATCAGAAGACTTTAAAAAATCTAAACTATTTTTGTTTGCCTCTCCTAGTATTTCAGCGGCTTGAAAACTTTCCATTTTTTTAAACCAATCAGCAAATCCAACCATTGGTGATAAGGTCCCATAGTATTTTACGTCTGGAAGTTCTTCTTGAAGTTCATAAACAACTCTTTTTATTAAAAAATTCCCTAACGTTACTCTTGATAAACCTTCCTGACAATTACTAATTGAATAAAAGGTTGCAGTATCATAATTTTTTATCTTTTCTTCTGATAGTCTTGTTAATTCTTGTATTGACTGGCTAAGACCTTTTGTTAAAGCAATTTCAACAAATATTATTGGTTCGTCATCTAATGCTGGATGAAAATAGGCAAAAAACCTTCTATCTTTTCCAAGTCTTCTTTTAAGTTCATTCATATCTTTCATAGAATGTACTTTTTCATACTTTAATAATTTTTCTAAAATATTTGCTTTTGTATCCCATGTAATCTTTCTTAATTTCAAAAATCCTGGGTTAAACCAATTTTTAAATATATCAATTAAGTCATAATCTAAACTTTTAAGTTTAGGTTGGTCTTTTATTAAATTTAACAAATCCTCTCTTAAGGAGACTATCTCAGAGGTGCCGTTTGGAGCCATATTTAGTCTTACAAATAGCTCTTTTCTTATTCCTGATGCAACCCGGGATAAATTTAATATAGATGAGGTATCTTTTGATTTATTGTAACTTTTAATGGCTTCATCTATTTTTGTTGGGTCAGGTTTGTACTTATCATTTACTTCAATTAAAAATTTGTTTTTATCCTCTAAAGATAAATTTTGATATCTAAACAAGATATCTCTTGCTAATGTTATTCCAAAAGCTGCACCTTTAGTTGACAATAAATCATCACAAAGATCTAGAAGATCTCTTTTTTTTGTAATGCTTTTGAATGATTTTTTTTCTAAAATCTTTTGTCCAGCATCAGCAATAGTCTCAAAAATTCTTTTTATATTTAACATGGTGTTTTTTATATATTAAAAACCTAAACTTTTGCCCATTATTTTATCAGGAAGCCAAGTAACAATTTCAGGAAAAATACATAGTATTAATATAGCTAAAGCCATAATTATCATAAAAGGTATAGATCCTTTTAATATTTCAGACAAACTTACATCCGGTGTGATACCTTTAATTATGTAAAGATTTAATCCAACGGGTGGGGTTATTAGACCAATTTCCATATTTATCGTAAATACAATTGCAAACCAGTATGGATCAAAACCTAATGTGGTTATAACTGGTAACAATATTGCTGAAGTCATCACAATGACAGCTACTGGGGGTAAAAAGAAACCAGCTATTAATAAGAAAATGTTTATTAAAATAAATACTACCCATTTGTTAGAACTTAATTCTACCATACTCTGCGCTAAAGATTGGGTTACGTAAAGTTGAGATAATGTAAAAGCAAAAAGATAAGATGCAGCGATAATAAACATTATCATCACACTTTCTTTCATTGAAACTTTAACAATATTCCATATTTTTTTTGGTTGATAAATTTTGTAAACAACAGCTATCAATACGAAAACTAAAAATGCTCCAACACCTGATGCTTCTGATGGTGTCGCAACACCACCATATAAAACATATAAGACACCTGCTATAATTGCTAAAAAAGGAAGAATTCTTGGTAGCACTTCAATTTTTTCTTTAAATGTAGGAGGTGTTCTATTTTTTAAAGCCTTTGCTGAGTCTTTATCAATAAAATAACTATGTATAAGGGCCCATATCGCAAACATACCGGCCAACATAAACCCGGGTACTAACCCACATAAAAATAATCTTCCTATTGATGTTCCTGTTGCAATTCCATAAACAATTAAAACAATACTAGGAGGAATTAAAACTCCCAAGGTTCCGCCAGCTGCAATTGTTCCAGTTGCTATTTGATCGGAATATCCTCTTTTTCTCATTTCAGGTATTCCCATGGTTCCGATTGCTGCACAAGTTGCTGGGCTCGATCCACTCAGAGCAGCGAAAACTGAACAAGCCCCAATATTAGATATTACCAATCCACCTGGAACTCTCCAAAGCCATCTATCTAATCCAGTATATAGGTCTTTTCCTGCTGGAGAATTAGCAACTGCCATTCCCATCAAAATAAACATTGGTATTGAGAGTAGAACAAAAGAGTTTAGACCCGCATAAAAAGTTTCAGCAAAGACGTCTAACATTTGAAACCCTTCAAATGCTACTAAAAGTGCTATAGAAACAAAACTTAAACCAAACGCGATTGGTATTCCCGAAAATAAAACTATTAGAGTAAAAACTGCAACTATTACTGCTATTAATAAAGGATCCATTAATTAGTACCCTCTTCGTCAAAAAGTTTAATAATTTCAGCAATGTATTGAAGTATCATTAAAGCTGCTCCAATCATCATAGAAGAATAAGGTATCCATAAAGGCGGATCCCAAACCGTACCTGTCGAATAATTTTTAGTAAAAGCTTCCTCCACCATTAAAAATCCAAAATAGAATAAAATTAAAAAAAATAATAAGCTTATTAATGATGTAAATATTTTAAGTCTTAGAATATTTTTTTTCGATAAAAAATCATAAATCCATTCCATACTGACATGTGCTTTTTCACTTAAAACATAAGCACTTCCAATGAAAGTTGAAGCAACTAAAAGCATTGTGACTAACTCTGTTTGCCAAGTGATTGCTCTTTGAAAAAAATATCTTTCAAATACAAGCTCAACAATTACCAAAATTGATAAGATTAAGGCTAGAACAGCAAAGGCACCACAAGCCTTTGACGATAAATTACAAAATTTTAAATATTTCTCTTTCATAAAAAAAACCCCTATTTAATTTTCAAATAGGGGTTCTTTATATATCTTTTTATTTAACTGCTAAAGCCATTTCCATCAGCTTATCGCCACCTGGAACTTTTTCAGCAAATGCTTTGTGAGAAGATTGTTTTGCAATCTCAACCCAAGCCGCATGGTCGTTTGCATCCATATATACCAATTTAACTCCTGCTGCTTTATATGCGTCTTCAAATTTTTTATCTAAATTTTCAACTTGCGCAGTCATATATTTCTCAGCAACTTTACCTGCCTCCATTAAAGCATTTTGTTGATTTGAATTTAATTTATCAAAACTCATCTTTGACATTAAAATTGGCTCATACATAAACCATAATCCAAATTTTCCTGGAGGTGTTGCACAAGATACTTGTTCATAAATTTTGTAACTTACAAAACTTCCTGAACTAGTATTTGCACCAGTTAATACTCCAGTTTGTAATCCAGTATAAATTTCAGATGAAGGCATACTTTGAATACCTGCTCCTGCTGCTTCTAACATTTGGTTAAATGCTTTACCAGCTGCTCTCATTACCTGTCCTTTAGCATCTGATGGATTTTTTATACATTTAGATTTTGATGCAAATCCCCCACCAAGCCAAGCATCAGATAATACAACTACACCAGCATCATTAATGATTCTCTTGATTTCAGTCATCATTGGACCTTTATTAAATCTTAAGGCATGATCATGATTTTTTACTGTTCCTGGCATTAGTGTTGCATCAAATTCAGGATGAAATTTCGATGCATATGCTAATGGAAATGCTGAAATATCTAACTGACCAGTAGTCATTGGTTTCCATTGTTCTTTTGGTTTATAAAGTGACTTTGCTGGATAAATTCTAATATCCAAATCTACACCTGCTTTTTTTACTTCATCAGCAATTATTTGAACCATTTCATGTCTTGGATCAAAAGAACCATCGGCTCTTGGAGTACCTGGCCATTGGTGACTAGCTTTTAATGTCACAGCATAAGCTGATCCAATTAATGAGAAAGATAAAAGTAATGTTGTGAAATAAAAACTTATTTTTTTAAACATGTTTTCCCCTCTTTAAATTAATTTAATAAACATATTAAATTGAACTTATTAGTAAGAGTCAATATAAGGAAATGTCATATATTTAATTATGGATGGACCATTAAAAAATTTATTAGTTGTTGATTTAACAAGGGTTTTAGTAGGACCTTATTGTACGATGATACTCTCCGATTTGGGTGCAAGAGTTATAAAAATTGAAGCACCAGAAACAGGTGACGACTCTAGAAAATTTGGGCCTTTTGTTAAAGATTATTCTGCATACTTCATGTCATTAAATAGAGGTAAAGAAAGTATAGCTTTGAATTTGAAGAATGATGAAGACAAAAAAATTTTTGATAAAATTTTATCTAAAGCAGATATTTTAGTTGAAAATTTTAAACCTGGCACATTAGAAAAGTGGGGTTTTGGCTGGAAAGATGTAAATAAAAAATATCCTAAATTAATTTATGCATCGGCATCAGGGTTTGGCCAAACTGGCCCTTTAAAAGAGCTACCAGCATATGACATGGTCGTTCAAGGTATGGGGGGCTTGATGAGTGTAACTGGCCATCCAAACTCAGAACCAACAAGGGTTGGAACCTCTATTGGTGATATCACAGCAGGGCTTTTTACAGCAATTGGAATTAATGCAGCTTTATACGATAGACAAAAAACTGGTAAAGGTGCTTTTATAGATGTCTCAATGTTAGATTGCCAAATAGCAATTTTAGAAAATGCAATTGCAAGATATCTTTCCAAAAATGAAATTCCAGGACCAATAGGTTCAAGACATCCATCTATTGCTCCCTTTGAAGCTTTTAAAACGAAAGATAGTTATATAATTATTGCTGCAGGAAATGATAAACTTTTTACAAAACTTTGTGGCGTATTAAAAATTCCCGAAACTGCTAATGATGAAAGATTTAATTCTAATTCACTAAGATGTGAAAACATGGATCACTTAAAAGAAATTTTTGAAAAACAATTGAGCTTCAAATCTACAGATGAATGGGTTAAAAAAATGGAAGAATTAAAAATTCCATGTGGACCAATATTTAACATAAAACAAGCTGTAGAAAATCCTCAAATTCAAGAAAGAAATATGATTGTAAAATCATACCATAAAATTATTGGAGAATTTAAATCAGCAGGAAACCCTATTAAAATGTCTACCTACAAAGATGAAAATACCAGGGGTAATATTCCTGATCTAGATGAGCACAGGGAAAAAATAATAAAGGAATTTAGTTAATTTATTCTTGGTTTTCTGTTTCGTCTGATACAGTCTCTTCTTGATCTTTCATTTCGTCCAATGAAACATCAGACTCTTCTTCTTGCATGTCCTCAACAGATTCAGAAGCAGGTTGTTCAGCTGTATTTTGTAACTCAGCTAAATCATCTTTAGAAACTTGAATTTTTTCTGGGATTTTTCTAGCTCTCTTAGATGGAAGAATTGGTACACCACTTTTTGAAATTTCACCTTTGTAAAGATTTTCAAAATCATCGCCTATATCATCTTCGTCCTCTGATGTATCATCAACTTGCTCAACATGTTTTCTTAACTTGTAAACTGCAGAATCTGTTAAATCAGGAACTTTGATTGTTTCTTCAGCGATTTCTCTTAATGCTATGACAGTATTTTTGTCATTATCTCTATCTAAAGTAGGCTCTAATCCTGAGTTAAGTTGTGTAGCTCTTTCCTTTGCAACTAAAACTAATTCATAAGGACTATCTACTTTATCTATACAATCTTCTACTGTAACTCTCGCCATGGACGGTTAGATACACCTCGATTGTGAAAAAATCAAGCAGTATTAGAGATAAACAGGATTTAATTTTTTTCTAATAGTGAAAAGTAAGGCTATAGAGCAAGCAATTGCAATTGCTGCAATAAATGCAATCTTTTCAATTGAAAACCCAGCATCTATAAAAATACCAAATAACGCCGTTCCAAAGGCAGTTGCAAATACCATTAAAGCAGTTGTTAATGCTTTTATAGATCCAATATATTTTACACCGTAAATCTCTGCCCATGTTGATGATCCTAATAAGTTAGCTAGACCGTTTGATATTCCTACCAATCCAAGAAATAAAAAAGCAGTTTGTGGAGCATCAAAATATATAATGACTAAAGTTCCTAAGAATAGTGGAATATTCATATAGATTAATAATTTTCTACTTGTAAACTTATCAATTAAATAACCAGCAACAATTAAAGTAATTACAGAAAAAATTGAGTAAGACATAAAAGATTGCGCAATAGTATATTCACCCCACCCTTTTGAATTAGTTACAAATGATTGATATACAAATACTCCTGTTGCTATCCAGGGCATTGCTAACATATTTAATGAAACAATATAAAACCTATAATCCTTAAGAACTTCAATTCTTTTCCAGTTTTTAATATTATCCTCTTTTAGTTTTTCATTTTGGTTGCTCTCTCTAGTATCTAATTTCACATCTTTAACTAAAATGTAAGATGCTAAAGGTAAAAAAATTAAAACTATTAAAGAAAAGATTACCCATAAATCTTGCCAAATAATCATTGTTAAGAGATAAACAATTAATACAGGCATTATAAATTCTGCTGAAGATAGACCAAACCAAATAATGCTTAACGCTTTACCTCTAGATTTTGTAAAATATCTTGAAATAGTAGTTGAAGCTGTATGAGACATTAATCCTTGCCCAGAAAACCTCATTAAAAAAATTGCAACAAATAAAAAAGCTACTGATGATGTTTTGGAAAAGAAAAAAGAGGAAAAAGATAAAAGTATCGAAACAAAGATTGCAAACTTTATCACATTTACATCATCAATTTTTTTTCCAATCCAAATAAGAAGCAAACTACTAAATAGAGTTGCAGATGCATAAATCGTGCCAAATTGTCCATGTGTTATAGAAAGTGTTTCTCTTATACTAGAATTAAACAGTCCTATAAAAAAACTCTGTCCAAAACACGAAAAAAATGTAAAAATAAAACCAAAAATAATTACTTTTAAACTTAAACTTTTAAACATATAAATAATTTATGACTTGTAATGTTGCTTTCATAGGTCTCGGGGTAATGGGTTATCCGATGGCTGGTTATATATCAAAAGCTGGGCACAATGTAACTGTTTTTAATAGAACAACTGCTAAAGCTGAAAAATGGATTACTGAATATAAAGGTAAAATGGCTTCAACACCAAAAGAAGCTGCGGAAGGTGCAGATTTTATTTTCACTTGTGTGGGTAACGATGAAGATTTGAAACAAGTTACTTTAGGTGAAAAAGGATTATTCCATAGCGCTAAAGAAGGTTCAATCTACGTAGATAATTCAACTGTATCTGCAGAAGTATCTAGAGAACTTTATAATAAAGCTAAAGAAAAAGGATTTTCATTTTTAGATGCACCAATTTCTGGTGGTCAATCAGGTGCTGAAGGTGGAATTCTAACTGTTATGGTTGGGGGTGATGAAGAAGCTTTTAAAAAAGCTGAACCAGTAATTGATTGCTATAGTAAAAAAGTAAAATTAATTGGTTCATCAGGAAGTGGTCAACTTACGAAAATGATGAATCAAATGTGTATTGCAGGAGTTGTTCAAGGTTTATCAGAGGCTATTAATTTTGGAATAAATGCTGGTTTAGATATTGATAAAGTAATGGAAACTATATCAAAAGGAGCAGCACAATCTTGGCAAATGGAAAATAGGTATAAAACAATGGTCGAGGATAAATTTGATTATGGATTTGCAGTTGATTGGATGAGAAAAGATTTAAAAATAGTAATTGAAGAAGCAAAAAGAAATGGTTCACCTGTTCCTATTACTGAAATTGTTGATGAGTATTATGCGGATGTTCAAAAAATGGGTGGCAATCGTTGGGATAGCTCTAGTCTAATCGCTAGACTCAAAAAAAAGAAATAAACCAATGTCAAATACTGTCCCATACTATGAGGACTTCTCTGAAATAAAGAAAAAAATTTGGTTAATGCTCGATGATGCAGTAACTAATAGATCATCACCTTTTCGAATTCCAGTATTTGTCTGTGGGGATCAATCAGACTTTGATGGAAGAATTGTTGTTCTTAGAAAATCTGACCAATCAAATAATCTTCTTCAGTTTCATAGCGATATAAGATCTGACAAAATTCCAAAATTAAAAAAAAATAAAAATGCTGCTCTAATATTTTACGATAAAGAAGAAAAAATTCAGCTTCGAGTTAAAGTTAATTGCATAGTCAATCATGAAAATGAAATAACTGAACAATCATGGTCAAAAACTGCTCATGTAAGTAGAAAATGCTATTTAGTAAACAATGGACCAGGAACAGAAACGGATGAACCAAGCTCAGGTTTAAGTGAAGACATTGAAAAATCAGGCTTTACTATGGAACAAAGTGAAGAAGGTTATAAAAACTTTACTGTAATTCAATGTAATATTGAGAGTATTGAGTGGCTCTATCTTGCAGCAAAAGGCCATAGAAGAGCAAGATTTGATATTTCAAATAATAAACAAAACTGGCTAGTTCCATAAAAATGCTAAGTGGATTTATTATTGCTATAGCGCTTGTTTTAGGGGGATTGGCAGTAATGAGGTTTGGCATTTTTCAAATTAGAAAATTTAAAAAAGGCGAAACTAAAGTTTCTAAGAAAATTAGTGAGCAAATCGCATTTGTGGTATTTTTTCTAATAATTTTAGGACTTATTATTTACTCAGTGAATGACTTTCTTTTCTGAAGATTAGTTAAGGATTAACTAAAAATATCTTGTATCATTAATGTCTTACTTGGGAGTATTTTTTTAAGATCTTTTCTTTTGTATTTACTTAATTTTTCGTAAAATTCATCCAAAGTCATACCAAAAGTATTTTTAAAACTAGTTTGCCAATTCCAGCCTGAGGGTTGTTTAGCCCTTTGTATCCAGAATTCTCTAAAAACTAACTCAAATGCTTCTTCTTCAGAAAGATTATTTTTTTTTAATTCGTTAACTAAAGCCAGCAACATGAATGCAGAGCCAGCATAATTACTATCAAATCCATTTTTTTGTGGTGATGTCTTATGTTGTTCGTATAAATGAGGTTCTTTGGTAACCTTTTTAATACTCCATCTTTTTCTCTCTCGAATGTCGCTCTTTAAAAGGTCTTTTTTGTAATATTGCCTTGAATAGATCTCTTCTAAAACTTTAGCACCTCCCTCGACCAACCATTTTGCACTGTTGTTAGACAGACACCCAACTCTGTGAGAAAGTGCTCTTTGATAAACATGAAAATACTCATGAACAATAACAGTGTAAGTACGAATTTTATTAATTGAACTTGTCCAATCTTGTGGAAATATGTCTAGTTGCATCCATGGTTCAGGTGAATTACATCCTTCAATACCTGAGTATTTCATATTAATACGCTTTTCCGGAAAAGGATTTTTTGTGCTTTTCCATGCATAGATATCCATATTATAGCCCTGTTTCATGTTCGTTAATTTCATATTATTCTTAACCCAATCGTTAGTGTTCTCATTTATAGGCATAACATCTTGCACAATATTCATTATGTTTTTGAATTCAGTAACCCATTTCTTTGGTAAATTTTCATGCAAGTTATATTTGAACTCAAATTTTTCAACGGCAACTACTGAAGTAGAATAAAAAACTAAAGCGATTAAAAGTATAAATATTTTTTTCATCTTTAAAAATTATTGAAATCTTTGTATCTATTATATGTACACCAAGTTCTTTTCTTTTTAATTTTTTTTAGTTTTTTATGAGAATATCTATCCCTCCATTCATAATTAATATCAGGAGAAATACCTCTACCAACCTCAGCAGCCATTGCGCATTTCAAATATACAGGATTAAATGGCGTACTAGAAGTTGGGTCTAAAAAAACTGAGTCTTTAAAATCAGGACAAGTAGGATCTTTATGATTATATAATGAGCCTAACTTATATTTATCACCTCCATCTGGACCGCCAATTATAGTTCCAGTTTTATGTCCATTTTTATTTCCTTTTGTACACGCCCATGCAAATCCATTTACATGCATTAATTCATGTAAAGTAATTAGAATTCTTTTGTTTTTACTTGGGTTATATTTGCTTTTTAAAAAAATATATCCGTGATGCACGCTTCCTTGTCCACCATCTCTATGCCCTACATCTACCCATGCAAAATACAATTTATTTGGACTATTAAATCCTAATTTTGTTAAATAAGCGTCAGGATAGTTCATTCCATAATTTCCTTTATATTGTTTATCAAACCTAACAAAAGAAATATCCATTTTTCCATCTTCCCTCATGTCATATCTAAATTTTTGATTACCTTTTGTCATTTCAAGCATTTTTTCATTCGCCTCTAATAACTCTTTCTCCATTTTTCCACTAATGTCCCATTCATTATCTTCACTATCTTTATTTAGTAGGTATATAAAATGTACTTGTGGTTCATCTGAAACATCAGGTTGATCTTTAAAATATCTTCCAGGTTTTTCGTCTGAGGCAAAAGAGAGGGATGAAAATAAAAATATTATAAAAAATATAATTTTTTTTTTCATTTCTTTAAAATACAGATTTAGAGTATTTTTTCCAGTTTTCTTGATATCTAATAGCATTTTGCTTTACCGCCTCAATTTCGTCTTCTGTTAATTGACGAATTATTTTTCCTGGCGAACCCATCACCAAAGAATTGTCTGGAATTTCTTTATTTTCTGTAATTAATGATTTAGCTCCAATGATACAATTTTTTCCAATTTTAGCTTTATTGAGAACTACAGCTCCAATGCCAATTAAAGAATTGTCATCAATCGTGCAGCCATGAAGCATTACTAAATGACCTATTGTTA
>CACHTK010000013.1 GCA_902582765.1 uncultured Pelagibacteraceae bacterium | reverse complement strand
AGTTAGTTGCAATCCTATATATCCAGTTGCACCACATATAAGAACATTTTTCTTACCCATAATTTAATATAACAGTTGAAATTTAAAAAGAAATTATCTTTTAGAAAACTGGTAGCTTTTTCTAGCTTTTGCTCTACCAGGTTTTTTTCTCTCTACAGATCTTGAATCTCTTGTAGTGAGTTTTTCTTTACGTAACGTTGATTTTAATGTTTCATCAAATTTTAGTAAAGCTCTTGAAATACCATGTACTAAGGCTCCAGCTTGACCAGTTTGTCCTCCACCTACAACTTTAGATCTTACATCGTAATCAGTTGATTGATTAATTATTTCAAAAGGTCTTAAAATTTGCATTACATGATTAGCTCTTGGAAAATAGTCGTTTAAAGATTTACCATTTACATAAAATTTTCCTGAACCTTTTTTTAACCAGACTTTAGCTATAGATTTTTTTCTTCTTCCTGTTGCGTATTTACTATCTTTAAAATCTAATTTTATTTTTGGTGTAGGTGTTTGGGAAGTTTCCATATTAATTTCTTACAATATTTTTTTGATTAAGCTTCCCGATTTCAATTATCTTTGGATTTTGAGCAGTGTGAGGATGTTCTTCTCCAGAATAAATTTTTAGTTTAGTTAATTGTTTTTTCCCTAGTGCACCTGAGGGCAACATTCTTTTTACAGCTAATTTTAACACCTCGCCCGGTTTTTTTTCACTCAATTTTTCAGGTGTTATTTCTTTAATGCCACCAGGGTATCCAGTGTGTCTGTAATATTTTTTATTTTGAAATTTATTTCCCGTAAATTTAATTTGGTCTACATTTTTGATTACAACAAAATCTCCATGGTCCATGTGAGGAGTATATGTTGTTTTGTTCTTCCCTCTTATAATTTTTGATACAACTGTTGCTAGTCTGCCTACAACGGCACCTGTGGCATCTATTTCAAACCAATCGCTATTTATCTCATCTTTTTTAACAAACTTTATCATGAATGCGGGATTAATACTTATAATTACTTATATTGTCAAATTATTATATTTTGGTTGGACTGAATGGTTGATTGAATTATGACCATTTATTAGTAATAATAACGTGATAAAAACGAACTCTCAAAATTATAAATTAAAGGAGCCTAATGAGTGATAAAAAAAAAGAATTGAAACCAAATACGTATAAATTTGATACCCTTAGTTTACATGCTGGTTATCAGCCACACAAAAATGCTGGCTCAAGACAAGTACCAATATATCAAACCACATCATACCTTTTTGATGATGTTGATCACGCGGCTGCTCTTTTTAATTTAGAAAGAGGCGGACATATTTATAGTAGAATTTCAAACCCAACTGTTGGTGTATTAGAAGAAAGAGTTGCATCACTTGAGGGTGGTACAGCAGCATTAGCTACATCTTCAGGAATGAGTGCAATATTTTTAACAGTTATGACATTGTGTGAAGCAGGAGACCATTTAGTTGTATCATCTCAACTTTATGGAGGCACTGTAAACTTATTTAGATTAACTTTACCTAAATTTGGAATTAAATGTACATTTGTTAAACCGAGAGATACTGAAGGATTTAAAAAAGCAATTCAAAAGAATACAAAAGGTATTTTTGGAGAACTTGTTGGAAATCCAGGCAATGAAATAATGAACATGCCTGAAATTGCAAAAATTGCTCATGACGCTGGAATTCCATTGATGGTTGATGCAACTTATCAAACTCCTTATTTATGTAAACCGTTTGAACATGGCGCTGATATAGTAATTCATTCACTAACAAAATGGATGGCAGGTCATGGATCTTCTATGGCGGGAATATTAGTTGAAGGTGGAAAATTTGATTGGATGCAAAATGATAAATTTCCAACAATGACAAAACCTTATGATGGATATCATGGATTATCTTTTGCAGAGGAATTTGGTCCAACTGCTTTTACAATGAAAGCTAGAGCTGAGGGTATGAGAGATTTTGGTCCTTGTTTAAGTCCTCAAAATGCATGGAATGTTTTACAAGGCATAGAAACTTTGTCAGTAAGAATGAAAAAACATTGTTCAAATGCAGAAGAAATGGTTAAATATTTATCAAACCATGAAAGTGTTGCTTGGGTATCACATCCAAGTGCACCTAATCATCCAGATGCAGAGCTTGCTAATAAGTTACTTCCAAATGGTAAAGGTTCTATGATTGCATTTGGTATTAAAGGTGGAAAAGATGCTGGTGTTGCATTTATTAATAACGTAAAATTAGCATCACATTTGGCAAATGTAGGCGATACAAGGACTTTAGTTATCCATCCTGCATCTGGAACCCATTCACAAATGGATGAGGCAACTTTAAAGTTTGCTGGTTTGTCCCACGACATGATTAGATTATCAGTAGGTATAGAAGACATTGATGATATAAAAAACGATTTTGAAATTGGTTTTAGAGCGGCTAGAAAACCAAGGCTTGTTTCAAATCAATGAAATTCAAAGTAAACGGTCATGAGGTTTTCGCCTCTACTGGTGGAAGACCATTTGATAAAAAAAAACCATTAATTATATTTGTTCATGGAAGTGGTTTAACCCATATGACCTGGGTACTTCAAACAAGGTACTTTGCTTTTCATGGATATAACTCTTTAGCGGTTGATCTGCCCGGTCATGGCTTATCTAGCGGTAAAAGTCTTAAATCAATTGAGGAAATGGCAGATTGGGTAAGTGATGTAATAGATGCTGTTGGTCATAAAGAAGCTTCATTGGTAGGACACTCGCAGGGATGTTTAGTAACTGTAGAATGTACATCAAGATATCCTAACAAAATTAAAACATTGAGTTTAATGGGTGGAGCTGGTGCTATACCTATGAATCCCGAACTACTTTCATTAGCTGAAAATAACGATCCAAAAGCAGTAGATTTAATGATGGATTGGGCTCATGGTCCTGCCGGTCATTTTGGTGGTCATCCAGTACCTGGTCTTTACCATATCAACACAGGAACAATGCTTGCAAAATCTAGAACCATACAGAATACATTAGGTGTAGATTTTAGAGCTTGTAATAATTATAAGAACGGATTTGAGGCAGCTAAAAAAATTAAATGCCCTACTCTATCAATTTTAGCAACTGATGACAAAATGTGCCCTATTAAAGAGGGAAAAAAATTAGCTTCATTAATTGATGGAAGTCAAGTTGATATAATTGATAACTGTGGTCACATGATGTTGTTAGAAGAAGCAGATAGAGTGCTAACTGTACTTAAAAAATTTATAACCACAAATTACCCTCCATTATCAAGTTAAATTTAAGCTTGATTGTATTTTTCATTTTAGTTTAATAGCATTTTAAACAGAAGGGGAAAAATGAGTAAAAATAAACATCCAGAAACAATTGCTTTACATGGTGGAGATTACAGAAGTGATCCAGCTACAACAGCAGTAGCAGTACCACTCTATAGAACAACATCTTATCAATTTAATGATACAGATCATGCTGCAAATTTATTTGCACTAAAAGAATTTGGAAACATATACACACGAATTATGAATCCAACTAATGACGTACTTGAAAAAAGAGTTGCGGCACTTGAAGGTGGGCTTGCAGCTGTAACTGTTGGTTCAGGACAAGCGGCATCAACATTCGCTATAATGAACGTGTGTCAATCAGGAGATAACTTTGTCAGTTCAACTGATTTATATGGTGGAACGGTAAATTTATTCACTCACACACTTAAAAAATTAGGTATTGAATGTAGATATGCAGATCCATCAGATCCAAGTAATTTTGAAAAATTAATTGATGATAGAACAAGATGTTTTTATGCAGAAACTTTGCCTAATCCATATTTAAGAGTATTTCCAATAAAAGAGGTATCAGACATAGGTAGAAAGTACAGTATTCCATTAATTATGGATAATACTGCAGCACCGGTAATTTGTAAGCCTTTAGAACATGGAGCTGCTGTAGTAGTTCATTCACTTACTAAATTTATTGGTGGTCATGGTACGGTAATAGGAGGATGTCTTGTTGATGGAGGTAATTTTGACTGGACAAAGGATCCAAAAAGACAGCCTTTATTTAACGAACCAGATGCTAGTTATGGTGGAGCGCAATGGGGTGTTGTTGTTCCACAATTGACAGGAGCAAATGTCTCATACGCTGTAAGAGCACGTGTTGTACTATTAAGAGATCTAGGAGCACCATTAGCACCTGATAATGCATGGGGAATAATTCAAGGTTTAGAAACTGTTCCCTTAAGAATGAAACAACATTGTTCTAATGCCGAGAAAGCTGTTGCATTTTTACAAAAACATAAAAATGTAGACAGAGTTATCTACCCTACTTTGCACAAAGGAGAAATTGGTGAAAGATCCAAAAAATATATGAAGGGTGGAAGTGGAGCACTTATAGGTATCGAAGTTAAAGGTGGTGTTGAAGCAGGTAAAAAATTCATAGAGTCATTAAAGATGTTTTACCATGTTGCAAATATTGGAGATGCTAGAAGTTTAGCTATTCATCCTGCAACTACTACTCACAGCCAATTAACTGAAGAGGAACTTTTAGCTGCCGGTGTAACACCTGGATATGTAAGATTGTCTATAGGTATTGAACATCCAGACGATATTATAGCTGATCTAGATCAAGCTTTAGGAGCTTCTGGAAAACCTAGCTTGAAAGCTGTAAGTTAGATCTTGTATTTATAAATAAAAAATAGATACAAGAAGCAACTAAAAAAATAGAACTTATTTGGTGCATAGATGCAATTAATATCTGTGCACCATATAATAAAGTAAATACTCCTAAAATAATCTGTAAAATTATAAAAAATCCTAGAATATTTACTGATTTATATAAATCAGTTTTTTTATTCCTGTAAACATAAAATAATAAATACAGATAAAATAACCCAATTAAATAAGCTAATTTTCTGTGTATAAATTGTACCAAGGAAGGATCGCTAAAAGCAGATAATTTAAATAAATTATCAATACTATTATCATTTGGAAAAATTGAGTTACCCATTAATGGCCAAGAATTATAAATTTTACCTGCATCCATTCCTGAAACAAAAGCACCAATCGAAATTTGCAAAAAAACTAATATAAGAAAACTAAATGGAAATATAATATTAATAGTATTTTGAAAGTTGTTTTTAACTTTTATTTTTAAATAATTCCAAAAAATTAAAGACAAAATAAGAAAAGCTACTAATAAATGTATGGATAATCTAAAATGACTAACATCTACTCTATCAATAAGACCACTGCTTACCATATACCATCCTATAAATCCTTGAAAACATATTAAAGCAAAGATGAAATAAAGGTTAATTAATTTTTTAAATTTAATTTTAAACGTGAAATATATTAGTGGTATTAGAAAAGCTAAACCTATTAATCTTCCCATAAATCTATGAGCCCATTCCCACCAAAAGATGACTTTAAATTCTTGCATGGTCATATCATAATTTTGTAATTTAAATTCAGGTATCTCTTTGTATAAATCAAAATACATAATCCATTGAGAATTATTAAGCGGTGGAAAGAAACCAGAGAATAATTGCCATTCGGTTATTGATAAACCAGAATCAGTTAGTCTTGTTAAACCTCCAACCACAATCATCGCTGAAATTATCCAAAACATGCTCATAAGCCATATTGATATTTGATTATTAACCTTTAGATTTTCAGTATACATAGAGGGATAAATATAATAATTTTTGAATTATCCAAATATATAAATGTCGCCATTAAAAAAACAAAAACTCAGTAAAATAAGAAAAGAACTGGATAAATTGGACGATACCTTAATAAAAATAATTAAAAAAAGAACTAACTTGGTTAAGAAAGTTTTGGCTATTAAAGAAAAAAAAAACCAAATTATTGACCAAAAGAGAATTAATTTAATCCTTAAAAATATTAAAAAAAAATCAATTAAAAACAAAATTGATCCAAAGATTACACATAAAATTTGGAAGAATATGATTTATGCATATATTGATTTTGAGCGTAGGAATTTTGATAAAAAAAAATAGATTACTTACTGTGTGGTGGTAATTTTTTTTCCACAAAAACTTCATGTTTTCTAGTTGCTGGATTATATTTTTTAGCTTTTAATTTAACCTTAGCTTTTTCTCCACCAGCAGGTTTTTTTACATAATAAAAAAAAGGACTATCAGGTTTTGCTTCAGGAACTAGTCTTACTTTTATGTGGGTTTTTTTTGCCATATTAATTTTTAAATTCTTTTATTATATTTTTAATATTTATAAGTTTTGATTTAATAATATTTTTTTGGTTTATAGAGGTATTGTATAATTCGTCAATATCTGAATCATTAGAGTTTAAAACCTTTTTAACTCCATTTAATGTCATTCCCTTGTCTTTTAACAAGTATTTGATTTTTTTTAGAATATTAATTGAATTTTCATCATAGTATCTTCTATTTCCTGAAAAAATCCTCGGTTTTATTTGTTTAAATTCTTTTTCCCAAAAACGAATTGTGTGTGTAGACAAGGAGCCTTTTTTTTTATTAAAAAGCTCTAAAATTTTAGCAACTTCTCCGATAGTTTTGTATTTACTATTTTCTTTCAATTTATCCATTTTTATTTATATAATTTTTGAATGTTTTTGAGGCTTTAAATTGGATTACATTTCTTTCAGATATAATTTTTGTTTCTTTTGTTTTTGGGTTTCTGCCAATTCTTTGCTTTTTATTTTTTAAAGTAAAAGTTCCAAATTTAGCTATTTTAACTTTCTTATCCTTTATAATGCTTGCTAAAATTAATTGAAATATGTCCTCTAATAAATTTTCACTAATTTTTTTTGAAAAACCTATCTGCATATAGATAGAGTTAATTATATCTTTCTTAGTTAAATTAATTCTCGTCACTTACCTTATATTTTTTTTTATTTGATCTATTAAATTACCTCTAATGGTTTTTTCACAAACTTTCAATGAATTAGCAAATCCAATTGCATCGGTGGAACCATGACTTTTAATAACAGGCTTATCTAAACCTAGTAATATAGCTCCATTGTATAATCTTGGATCAAGTTTTTTCTTAAATTTTTTTAAATTTGAAAAATTTATAGTTGATGAAATTTTTCCAATTAATGATGAAGTAAATGCCTTTTTTAACTCAGTAATGATAAAATTTGATGTTCCTTCTGCAGTTTTAAGTGCTATATTTCCTGTAAATCCATCAGCAACAATTACATTCACATCACCATCCATTAAATGATTGCCTTCTATATATCCTTTAAAATCAAATAATGAATATTTATTATCATTTAAAAATTGATATGTTTCTTTTATCATAGTATTACCTTTTAATTCTTCTGACCCGATATTAAGCAAAGCAACTTTAGGCATTTCTGTAGGAAATAATGCCTTTAACAAAGCGGAACCCATTATAGAGAAATCAACTAGATTTTTTACACTACATTCTATATTTGCGCCTAAATCTAAAACAACATTCATACCCTTTTTGCTCGGCCAAAGCGCTGATAATGCGGGCTTATCTATATTTTTTATCATTTCTAAATTTAACTTCGATATTAAAAATAGTGCACCTGTATTTCCAGCAGAAACCATTGCATCGGTTTCATTTTTTTTTAAAGATTCTACAGCTAGCCATAAACTAGTATCTTTACCTCTCTTAGCCGCAGATAAAGCTGAGTCTTCGCCTTCAACTAATTTATCAGTATGGATTAAATCAATTATTTCATTAGATAAATTATATTTTTTTATTAGAGGTTTGATTAAATTTAGATTACCAAAAATTTTATATTTAACATTTTTTGCAGACATGGAGTGTAAGCTTAAACCCTCTATAACTTTATTTGGTGAGTTGTCACCACCCATTGCGTCAATTGCAATAGTAATAGCGTTGTTCATAAAAAACTACTCTTTAGGATCTAAAACTTGTCTGCCTTTATAAAAACCTGTCTTTAAATCTAAATGATGAGATAGTCTATATTCACCAGATTTTTTATCCTCAATAATATTTTTTGTAGACACTCTTAAATGAGAACGTCTTTTACCAGCTCTTGATTTAGTTGTTTTACGTTTAGGTACAGCCATTTTTAAAATTTAAGTTCTATTATATCTTTTGTAAAGATTTTTAAAGGATTATTTATTATAAAATTGTTATATTTGTCAAAATAATCAACAAAAAAATCATTATCCGCTTTTATATTCATTAAATCACTAAAAATTTCAATTTTTTTATTTTTATCAAAATCTTCCCACAGTTCAATTTTTTCTAATATTGAGTAAAATAGATTTACATAATCTTTCATTTTCTTATTAACTGATACATCTCCATAGCCAATTTCTCTAATGGATAATTCAATTTGCCTTATAAAAAAATCAAATAAATCTTGAGCTTCATCTTTGGACAATGTTTTTTTATAAAATTTAATAAAAAAAGCAAAATGAAATAATAAAACAATTAATCTGTCTGAAAATGTATCATTATTTTTTAAATTTAGGAAGATTGTTTTATTTCTAGTTAATTTTATTAAATTATTGTAAATATTTAAATAGTTTATTTTCATATGAAAGTATATTTATTAATTTTTCTATTTTTATTTACACTTAATTGTACAATAAATAAAGTTTCAAATCTGCATGGCTACAGATCAATGGGAGATAAATATGAAAAAATTGTATTAGCAAAATCAAATAAAAACGACCTAAGGAAAATTATTGGCCCCCCTTCATCTATTAGCAAATTTGATAACATATGGTTTTATATTGAAAGAAAAAAAACAAATCAATCTCTTTATAAATTAGGTAAAAAAAAAATATCTAGTAACAATGTTTTAATAGTAGAATTTGACTCATTAGGATTAGTTAAGAATAAAAGCCTACTAGATCTTAACGATATGAATGATTTCAAGATTGCTGAAAAAAAAACAGAAAAAAAGTTTTCACAAGACAACTTTGTTTATAACTTGCTTTCAACACTAAGAGAGAAAGTGAATGCTCCCACACGTAAAAAAAAAAAAATAAATGGCGGTCCCTAGGGGAATCGAACCCCTCTTTCATGGATGAAAACCATGTGTCCTAACCGATAGACGAAGGGACCAGTCGTGGATCTTTTATTGTAATTTTTTCAAATAATCAAGTAATCGTAACCTGTTTTTTTACAATTTCTAAAAAATCTTTGTCGTAAGTTACAATCGTTTCTGTAATATACTTATCATTATCTTTTACAATACCATTCATTAAATCACCTGATGTTATTCCTGTAGCACAAAAAATACTTTCCCCTCTCACAATTTCGTTAATTTCATATTTTTTGTTTAAGTCACTAATACCCATCTTTATTGCCCTTGCTTTATCTTTATCTGAGTTAAACAAAAATCTTCCTTGAAACTTACAATTTAGTTTATTTAACGCAGCGGCAGCAATGACACCTTCTGGTCCACCCCCTGTCCCCATAAATATATCTACACCATATTTTTTATCAGAAACTAGCAAGGCAGCAGAAACGTCTCCATCTGATATATATTTAATATTAACATTAAGTCTTTTTAATTCGCTTATTATCTTTTGATGTCTCGGTCTATTTAGTATGCAAACTGTTATATCATTTATTTTTTTTTTTGATGCTAATGAATAATTTACAATATTTTTTTCAACACTAAAATCTAGATCCACAGTATTTTTTGGAACATGATTTCCAGTTGCAATTTTTTCCATATAAGTTTCTGGAGCGCTAAAAAGATTACCTTTTTCAGAAACTGCCATTACAGACATTGCGCCAGGTAAATTTTTTGCTACAAAATTTGTTCCTTCTACTGGATCAACAGCTATGTCAATTTCAGGACCTAATCCATTACCAAGTTTTTCACCTATATAGAGCATTGGTGCTTCATCTAACTCTCCTTCACCAATTACAACTTCTCCTTTTATGTTTAATTTGTTAAGCTGATCTCTCATAATATCAGTTGCAGCTTTGTCAGCTAAAATTTTTTCATTTTTTCCAATATATTGATAACATGCGATTGCTGAATTAGATGTTATATCAATAAGATCATTTAATAATTCTTGTGATAATTTCATCTAATATTGTTTTAAGTTTTCAACTTTTCTTCAATTTCTTTATTCTCTAATTTGTACTCAAACTCTCTTAATCTTTTATAAACACTAGCAAGTTCAATTATTGTTGGCCATGCTTTTAAAATATACTGCATTGATCCTTCTACACGTCCAAATGCCCTTATAATTTGTTGCATTACACCTAGAGTAACAGCTCCAGCTACAATAGCTGGTGCGAGAAAAACATATGCTGATAATACATTTGCCTGTAGATAAGCTATTCTCCCAATGTTAAAATACAAATATCTTATGTAACTTAGAAAATGTATACCTCTTACATCATCAAATAACTCTTCAATTGATTTTGGTCTTATAGTTCCATCATCTTCAGCTATAACTAATATTTTTCTATAAGCAGCTTCTTTTTTTTGTAAATCATATTCAACACCAACTAATCTTAAAATTAAACCTAATATAATCAAAAAAATTGTACCACCAACTGACCAAATAAGAGCTCCTACAATTAAACCATATTCCCAATCTCCAAAAAAGAAAATCGGTATACCAATACTCAAACCGAATAAAATTGGCATAAATTCAACTAGTATCATTATTGCTTCAATTAAACTTGTTCCAAGTGACTCCATTATTCTAGAGAATTTTATAGTGTCTTCTTGAACTCTTTGAGATGCACCCTCTATCTTTCGAGCTTTTTCATAAACACTATGATAATATTCAACCATTGCTGTTCTCCATCTAAACAAGTAATGAGAGGTAAAATAACTAACTACAACAGCAACACCTACATACATGGCTGCAAGTATGATAAAAGAAAATAAACTAGCCCAATATTCCTCAATTGTAATAGCATTTGGTGCACCCAAAGCCTTTTGAATCATGTCATAAAATTCACCAAACCATTCATTTATTTTAACATCTATTTTTACTTGCACCCAAAGTGATGATAAAATTACAAATGACCCTATCCAAGACCATAAATACCATTTTTTAACTGTAAAAAATCTAAACATTATTTAATAAAGTTATCAGCATAAGATTTTTTAGTTATTCTTCTTTTTTTTGGCTCTACAACTTCAAAATCAATATTATTTTTTTTTGCATAATCTATTGCTAAATCTTTAGATCTAAATTCTAGATTTAATTCTGAATAAGTATCCGTAGAGCTTTCCCAACCCATTAATGGGTTTTTGCTAGGGTCTTCTGTAATAAATTCTACAACCCATTTATCAAACTTCTTTATACCAGATTGCATAGCTGTTTTAGATGGTTTGTAAATTTTAGCTTTTTTCATAAAATATGGTCGGGGCGGCAGGATTTGAACCTGCGACCCTCTGGTCCCAAACCAGATGCGCTACCAGGCTGCGCTACGCCCCGATTGGAGTACTAATACAGCAGATAAAACAAAATTCAAAGGTTATATTGGTTACAAATTTCTAATAAATTTGATATTTAATGCTATAAGAGATCCTATGATCATAGAATGTCCCAATTGTAATAAAAAATTCAATCTTGATAAAAAATTAATACCAGAAAATGGTAGGTCTCTTAAATGTAGCAACTGTGATCATATTTGGCATTATAATACTCAAATAACAACGAATATTGATGATTTAAAAATACCTAAAGACAAAGATACTAATTTAGATACTAATAGTTCTGAGGAAAAAAAAGATATCGAGCATAATGAAGGGATAAATGATGAAAATTTTACTGATATAAATCAAGGTGCGGTAATTAAAGAGAACACGGAAATTGAGGAAGATTATATAAAAGATGAAAAGGAAAATGAAAAAAAACAGGGAAAAATAAAGATGATATTAATTTATTTAATTGTGATTATTATTTCTCTATTAGGAATTATTTTTTTATTAGATACGTTTAAGTCTTATATATCTAATGTATTTCCAGGCATAACTCCCCTTCTTGAGAGCTTTTACGAAACCCTTTTAGATTTCAAGCTTTTTATAAAAGATCTTGCTAACTAAATATGATTCAAAAAATTACAAAAGGATTTACAGCATTTTTTAAACTTGAGGCAGCAAGTGGAATAGTACTTCTTTTTGCAGCTGTAATAGCATTATTTATAAGTAATTCTGAGTTATCTAATTTATATTTTTCAACACTAGAAAGATACTTATTTATTGGGATAAATAATTTTGGTCTTAAGCTTTCTGTTTTGCATTGGATAAATGATGCACTAATGGCAATTTTTTTCTTTTTTGTAACGCTTGAAATTAAAAGAGAATTTTTACAAGGAGAGTTATCAAATATTAAACAAGCTCTACTTCCTATAATAGCAGCAGTTGGTGGCATGTTAGTCCCTGCATTAATATATGTGTTTATAAACTTAGGAGATGGAGAAACGTTGAGAGGTTGGGCAATACCTTCAGCTACAGATATAGCCTTCTCTTTAGGTGTATTATCGTTATTGGGTAAGAGAGTACCTCTATCACTAAAAGTTTTTCTAACGGCTTTAGCAATTATAGATGATTTAGGAGCAATCGTTATTATAGCTCTATTTTATTCTGGTGATTTAAGTATTAAATATTTATCTCTGATGTTGTTAGCATTTATAATTCTATTAGTTATAAATAAATTTAATATAAAAAAATTTCTACCCTATCTGATAGTAGGAATTTTCTTATGGGATTTTACTCATAACTCAGGAATACACGCAACTATAGCCGGTGTATTACTTGCGATGACAATCCCTCATAGAAAAAGAGATAAAGATTTCTCACTTTTAATTAAAGTAGAACATGCAATAAGTCCTTATGTTGCATTTGGAATAATGCCTATTTTTGCCTTTGCAAATGCAGGTGTATCTTTGGAAGGATTATCTTTATCATCACTATTAGATAAAGTTCCATTAGGAATAGTTTTAGGTTTATTTGTCGGAAAACAGTTAGGAGTTTTTGTTTTTTCATACATATCAATTAAATTAAAAATTGCTCAAATGCCAAGTAATACAAGCTGGTATAATTTTTATGGTGTCGGTGTTTTAACTGGAATTGGTTTCACAATGAGTTTGTTTGTTGGAAATTTAGCATTTGCTGAAAGTATGCAATACATGGATGGTGTAAAAATTGGAGTTTTAACTGGGTCATTATTATCCACTTTATTTGGTTACTTTTTAATATTACTTACACCAAATAAATAATTAGAATAATGAAAAATCTACTAATAATTGGATTAGCTATAATTATGTTTTTTTTTAAAAGTTCATCATATGCTCAGTATGAAAAAATCTTTTATGACTTCAAAATAAATAGTATTTCAGGCGATGTAATAAATTTAAATGACTATAAAGGTAAACCTGTTTTAGTAGTGAATACTGCTAGTTATTGTGGATTTACGAAACAATATGATGACATGCAAGACTTATGGGAAAGATATAAAGATAAAGGCTTGATTGTATTAGGAGTACCATCAAATTCCTTTAATCAAGAAAAAAAAAACAATAGTGAAGTAAAAGAATTTTGTAAGGTTAACTTTAATATTAACTTTCCACTCACTGAAATAACAAATGTAAAAGGTGATAATGCGCATGAAATTTATAAATGGGCAAAAGATAACTATGGTAAGTCTGCAGTACCAAAGTGGAATTTTTACAAAATATTAATTAACAAGGAAGGTAAAATTGAGGATACTTACGCATCTTTAACAAATCCAACCTCAAAAAAAATTATAAATAAAATAG
The DNA here is from genome assembly GCA_902582765.1 of uncultured Pelagibacteraceae bacterium. Lineage (GTDB taxonomy): Bacteria > Pseudomonadota > Alphaproteobacteria > Pelagibacterales > Pelagibacteraceae > Pelagibacter. The sequence goes on along the minus strand of CACHTK010000013.1, from coordinate 13,161 downwards.
AAAGTTTATTAAATTAAAACAGTTAACCCATCGTAAGCGGGAATTACATTTTTCGGCAATATTTTTTTTATTTCATTATAATCAATTTCATTACTCAAATTTGTTAGAATCGATTTCTTAGGTTTAATTTTTCGAATTAAGTTTAATACATCATCTAAATTAAAATGCGTCGAATGATAATTATATCTTAAACAATCAACAATAAAATATTTTAGGTTTTTAAGATATTTTAAATCTTTATTGTCTATCTTATTTACATCTGGTGCATAAGCACATTTGTTATTTATTATATAGCATATACTTTTTATTGAACCATGATGAACTTTTAAAGATTTTATTACAATTTTTTTATTATAATCTTTTAGTATATGTTTATTTTTTAATGTTTTTGCATCAAGAATAGATGGATAATTTTTGTAATCTTTAAAACAATAACCAAAAGTATTTATAAGATTTTTCTTTGTAATTCCATCTGCGTAAATTGGTATTTTTGTTTTATTTTTTAAAGAAAAAACCCTTAATTCATTAATCCCATGTGTTTGATCTGCATGAGCGTGTGTGTAAAAAACCTTATCAATATTCTTTACTTTATTTTGAAGTAATTGGGATTTTAGATCAGGAGATGTATCAATAAGGATATTTAAATTTTTAGATCTTATTAATGCTGAACATCTTGAGCGTATATTTTTTTTATTTTTCGGATCGCAATTTCCATAGAAACCATCAATTCGTGGTATACCTAAAGAACTACCACAACCTAAAATAGTAAATTTTAAGCTCATTGATTAAAAAATAATCTATTAAAATTGTCTGTTGTTATTTTATCAAGCTCATTAGAAGTGATTTTTTTTAGTTCTGAGAGTTTTTTTAAAGTATAGCGTACAAAAGATGGTTCATTTTTCTTACCTCTCATTGGCTCAGGTGCTAAAAAAGGACTGTCTGTTTCAATTAGTAATCTTTCTAAAGGTAAATGTTCAAACGTATTTTGAAGCTCATTGCTATTTTTAAATGTAATAATACCGCTAGCTGAAAAATAAGAATTAAGCTCCATTAATTTTAAAGCAAATGGAAGTGAGCCTGTGAAACAATGCATCAAGATTTTTAATTTCTTGTCTGAATTTTTTAATATTTCATAAGTTTCATCTTCAGCATTTCTAGAATGAACAATTAAAGGGAAATTTAGTTCTAACGCAGCATTAATATGATTTTTGAAACTTGTGATTTGTTTATCTTTATCGCTATTGTTATAATAAAAGTCCAAACCTGTCTCTCCCACTCCAATAATTTTACTATTTGATTTGATTTTGCTGATTATTTCCTCTTTTGAAATTTGATCTGTGTTTGTTTCGTGAGGATGTATACCAAAAGTGCCATATATCATTTCGTCTTTATCAATAATCTCCAAAATTTTTGGAAAACCACTTAATGTTGTAGAAATTGTTAATACTTTATTAATTCCTTCCTTTTTGCATCTTGATAAAACATCTTGAATATTTTGAGCCAAAGGTTCGTGATCTAGGTGACAATGTGAATCAATCATTTTTTTCAATTTTTTTAAACAAAATATCTAATTTGTTCAATTTAAGACCTTTTTTTAAGTAATTATTTTCTTTAATCGTTTCAAAATTAATTTTTTCCTCATTTATACCAAATAAACCTAAAACTTTTAGAGATGATGATGGTATAATAGGATAAAGGAGTATAGTTACTTTTCTTATTAGTTCCAAGGCAACATAAATAATAGTATTCATCCTTAATTTATCATTCTTTTTTTTCCAAGGTTCTTGATCGTTGAAATATTTATTTGCTGAAAATAGTTGTTCAACAATAAAATTAATATATGAATTAACATCTTGATTATCTGAATACATAATTAAATTATCATAAAATTTGGTGTATTGATTTAAAATAATTTTATCCTCCTCTGTTAGATTTTCTATAGCAGGAACCTCTAAGTTCGCATTCTTTTCACAAAACGCTAAAACTCTCTGACACAAATTTCCATAATTATTAGCTAAATCACTATTAATACAAGACTCTAGTTTTTCTTGTGAGATATTTCCGTCATTACCAAAAGAAACCTCTTTAATTAAATAATATCTTAAAGGATCTAGGCCATAATTATCTATAATCTCAAGTGGATCTAAAATGTTACCTTTAGATTTAGACATTTTTTCATCCCCTGAAAGTATCCATCCGTGGCCAAATACTCTTTTTGGGGGTTCTATATCAGCAGCCAATAAGAAAGCTGGCCAATAAATAGCATGAAATCTTAATATATCTTTTCCAATTAGATGTAGATCTGCGGGCCAAAAGGATTTGTACAAATCATCACTTTCATTAGGATAATTTAAAGCACTTAGATAATTTGTTAAAGCATCCAACCAAACATAAATAACATGGTTTTTATTAGATGGAACTTTTATACCCCAATTAAAAGATTTTCTACTTACAGATAAATCTTTTAATCCTGATTTTACAAAACTGATAACTTCATTTTTTCTTGTTTCAGGTAGTATAAAGTCTGGATTTTTATTGTAAAACTCAATCAATTTATCTTGCCAATTTGACAATTTAAAAAAATACGACTCTTCTTCCACCCACTCTACTTTTGAACCTGAACTAATTGATTTTTTTATACCGTCTAAATCTTCAATTTCACTTTCTGTGTAAAATGCTTCATCTGATACTGAATACCAACCAGAGTACTTGGATAAGTAAATTTCACCTTTTTTTTCTAAAATATTCCAAAGATTTTCAACAGATTTAGCATGTCTTTTTTCAGTTGTTCTTATGAAATCATTATTAGATAAATTTAATGTGTCGGATAAATCTCTAAAGGTTTTGCTAATTTCATCGCAAAATAATAAAGGATCCATTTTTTTTTCTTCTGCAGCTCGTTGTATTTTTTGTCCATGCTCATCAGTTCCTGTTAAAAAATAAACATTAAAACCCTGTATTCTTTTTAATCTTGCAAAAAAATCTGCAATAATACTTGAATAAGCATGACCCATATGCGGCTTTGCAGATGGATAATAAATTGGTGTTGTAATGTAGTAATTTTTATTCACTTAATAATTTATCATTAAATTCTAGAAAAAAAGACTCAAAATCTAAGTTATATTTTTTAACAAAAGAAAGTTTTAGGTAAAAATATTTTTTTATTTTAAATGAAATTTTCTTAGAAATATTTATATTTTTATAGAAAAAAAGTTCAATAAATAAATTTAAATATTCTTTTATAAAATCATTAGATGTATATGATTTATTTTTTATTATATAGGCTAATAGATTCTCTATAGAGTTATCTTTGATTGATAAATCATTACTTTCTAAAAAGTTCACTAATGATATTAAAAAGGATGGAGAGTTGTAATTGTTTATAAAATCTAAATTTATATCTTTATATATATCAGCTTCAAAGTGGTAATTCACAATCTCAATTACTTCTGAATTTAGTAAATTTAATTTAAATTCTAAACATCTTGATTTAATAGTTTCCAAAACTTTAAATTCTGAGTTATTGATTAAAATAAAGTGTATTTTGTTGTTAGGTTCTTCAATTGTTTTTAATATCGCATTAGCAGAATTAATTCCTAATAGATTAACATTTTCAATAATTATAAACCTTCTATTATTGTTAAAAGAGGTTTGATTGGTGAATTTAATCATTTCTCTAATTTGATCTATATCAATTATTTTTTTATCATTTTTCAGGTAAATTTTGAGAACATTGGGATGAGTGTTCAAAGATATAAGTTTAGATATATTATTACTCAAATTATATTCATAATTCTTTAAATTATAAGACTGTTTGTTCTCTTTTAAATAAAAATAATTTAAAAAATGATTTACAAATAATTTTTTACCAATACCTTTCGGACCATTTAATAAAATTTTATTGGGAAATTTTTGTATCTGGTCAAGATAAATAAAATTATTAAAAAGATGCTTATGACCAATCATTTTACTTATCTCACTCATTTACTTTATAATTTTATCAATTTTGTTAATTAATTTATTTTCAATTATTTTTAAATTATCTTTATTGGTATCTAAAATTAAGTATTTAGATTTGTTTTTATTTGCAATTTTTAAAAAACCTTTTTGAACTTTATTATAAAAATTATAATCAAAATTATCGTATTTATTTTTATTTTTTCTCAACTTTAACCTATTAAGCATATTATTTTTATTTACAATACTTAAGAAAGTAAAATCTGGTCTTATATTACTTAATAAAAAGTTATTCATTTTTAAAATTAAATCTTTATCTAGTTTCATTCCATAATGTTGATAGGCTAATGTCGAGTCAATAAATCTGTCAATTAATATAACTTTTTTTTTATAATTTTTTTTTATAATTTTATCTACATTTTCTGATCTAGATGCCATTAGTAAAAATAAATCTGTTTTATTGCTTAATGCTGATTTTTTATTTAGCATTAAAGATCTTAGTTTCTCAGATAGATTTGTGCCACCTGGTTCTCTAAAGGAAACATACTTAATATTTTTTGTTTTTAAATATTTAATTGTTTTTTTTAAGCTGGTTGATTTTCCAGAAGCTTCTATACCTTCAAATACTAAGATGGGATATTTAGGCATCACCCCAGATTAGGAAATTTATAGAAGAAATAAACCTAGAGAAAATATTTTGTCTTTTTACGTCTTCAAAAGCTAATAGATCGTATTCGCCTATTTGTTCATCTTTATATGATATTTTAACTTTGCCTATTATGTCATTTTTCAATATTGGTGCTTTTAAAGGACCTTGATAATTGACTGATACTTTTAGATATTTTTTTTTAGCTTTTGGAATTGTTTGATAAACATCTTCATTAATATATGATCTAATTGTTTTTTGTGTTCCTTGCCAAACATCTAATTCATTAAATATTTCATCTTTTTTTGCAATTTTGATTGTATCAAAATTTGTTAAACCATATGTTAGTAATTTAAGTGACTCTTTTGATCTCTCATTTTTCGAAACAAAACCACTTCCAACTGCAATTATTCTCCTATCGTTTCTTTTAATTGTTGAAGCAAGTGAATATTTTTCATACGCAAGATATCCAGTCTTTATTCCATCCACTCCTATATTTTTATAAAGCAATGGGTTTCTATTGCCTTGTTTAATTGGTTCTCCACCTGTTCTATCCCATGTAAATTCAGTTTCTTTGTAATATTCATAATAATTTGGGTAATTTTTTATCAAATAATTAGACATAATTAATATATCTCTAACTGTTGATAAATTATCTGGAGCATTTATTCCTGATGAATTTGAAAAGTTAGTATTTTCCATACCAATTTCTTTTGCCTTTTCAGTCATCATAATTGCAAACTCTTCTTCTGTACCAGCAATACCTTCAGCAAGAGCAATACAAGCATCATTGCCTGATGAAACAATAATACCTCTTAATAAATTTTCTACAGTAATTTCATCTCCAACCATAATAAACATCGATGAATATCCTGCTTGTGACAATCTCCACGCATTTTCAGATACTAAAAATTTTTCATCTAATGATAACTCACCGCTTTTAAGTAAATCAAAAGCTATAATCGAAGTCATAATTTTAGTCATAGACGCAGGAAAAATTTGTCGGTCGGCATCCTTTTCATACAATATTTTTCCAGATAAATAATCTTGTACAATAGCAGTTCTCGCATTTACATCGAAATTTGCAAAAACTGGTTTTATAAAAAAAGGTAAAAATATTAAAATCAATGATAAATTTTTTATTCTCATAGTTTAATTATTTCAATACTATCAAAATCAAGATTTTCGATATTATGAAATCCTTTCTTTAATTTCTCAAAATCTTTATAAGGTCCTTTATAAACTCTAAAATTATTTTGTGACAACTTTTTGATTAAGATATTCTCAATATTATGCTCTTCAATTAACCTATTTTTTAACATAATAGCAGAATCTTCAAAATAAAAATCTGCAAATTTAATTATATAGTTAAAATTTGTTACAAAATTATTAATCTTAGATTCTTTAATTTCAGTTTCTAAACTTATGCTTTGGACCATTATATCGTCAACAGGAGCTTTATTAGCAACTTCTTTTTCTTCATCAAATGTCTTTACATCATTTGCAACATATAAATTGTTTGAATTGATAGTTTCAATATACACATAAGGCTCATTAGGATTTATTGATAGTTCACTAGCAATTCTCTTTGTTATTACTGAATTATAAAAGGCAGGCAAAACAGTTTTGTTTTTAACAATGGTCATTAAAGATTTTCCGTTAATTATATTTGTTATTCTAACAGGTGTACCATTAGGTAGATTAGGACTTAATATATTCAGTGACGTATTATCTAAATTGCTTTCCAATGAGCTATCTACGTCTTCATCATATATCAATGCAAAACCTTTATTAGAATAAACAATATTAATTATTTCTTTTTTTTCATTTTTTTCTGATGTGACTTTAATTTTATCTTTTTGGACAACAGTTTTTTTATCTTCAGGTTTATTTTTAATATTTATGTTTTTTGAATGGTGCTCACAGGCAAATAAAATTAAAAATAAAAGATATAAAATATATTTAAATTGCATTTTTAAATTTGTTTTTAAGTGTGCATACAGCTAAAGCAAATCTTAAAGATCTATTCCATTTTAAAATTAATTCATAATTATCAAAAACTAAATAGGCTGGAGTTAATTTTTGTGCGTCAGGTATAATGTCATAATCAGGAGTCACAATTGCAGCTTTTAAATTATCAAGTTCATTAAGTTTTTCACTGTTTTTAATATATTTTTTTAAATAGGATATTTTATTTTTATGATTAATTTTCTTTGCAGATGTATTTAGATATTTATGCGGTGTTTCGTTGATAAGTTCAACTTTGTAAAAACATGGTGTTTTATTATTCCACCCTATCTTATTTAAGTAATTAGCAGCAGATGCAAATGAATCTTCAATATTCTTCAAATTTATAATTTCATCCTTATTGTAATCAATTGCATAATTTTTAATTGTAGAAGGCATGAATTGAAAATTACCAAAAGCTCCTGCCCATGATCCTAAATAATTATTTGGATTTATAATTCCTTTATCAAATAAAATTAAAAGTGTAAGTAGTTCTGATGTAAAGAATTCACTTCTTCTTTTATCATAACTTAAAGTTGCTAATGATGAGACTATATCCATTTTGCCTAAATAATTACCAAAATTTGTTTCAATGCCCATAAGTGATAAAAGCAAATCCTTATCAACAGAGAATTCTTGAGTGATTTTATCAATTTGTGTTTTATTGATTTTATAAATTTTTAAACCAGAATTTACTTTTTTATTGTTAGCTCTTTTAGAAATATATGTTTTGGTATCTTCATAGAATTCTGGTTGGTATCTATCATATTTTATAACATTCTTTAAAAAAATAGATTTATCAATTGTACTTTCTATTATTTTCAAGCTGACCCCTTTTTCTAAAGCAATTAATCTAAAATTTTTCTTCCACTCATTAAATTCTGAGTCATTTGCATAAACGTTTAAATTTATTAAAATAAAAAGAAAGAAAACATAAATTTTAATTTTTTTCATAAATATCTTTCAGATATATAAATACAGCAATCCATATTAAAATAAAACTAACTAACTGATTTATATTAAATTGCTCATTATAAATGAAAAAGCCAAGAACAAATTGCAAAGTAGGAGTAATATAAAAAATCATTCCAGCAGGTCCTAGTCCTGCTAACTCAACACCTCTTACATATAAAAAAAGAGGAATCACCGTCATTGGTCCTGCCAACATTAATAAAGGCATCAAAGAAGGATTCGATAAACTGAAATCATTGTAATTATTTATGCTTATAAAATAAAATGCAACTAATACAAAAGGAAGTATATACAAACTTTCTATAAGAAGTCCAATATCAGTTTCTACGTTAATTTTTTTTCTAAATAGATTATAAAAACTCCAACTTAATGCTACGATTAAACCTACCCATGGAATTGAATTAAAATCTATTAACAATAAATAACTGACAGAAATAATTACTAAAAAGATCGAAATTTTGCCTTTTTTAGTAATAGGTTCTTTAAAAAAGAAATTACCTAAAAAAACACTTATGATTGGCATTATAAAATAGCCAAAACTTGCATCAATTATTTTATCTACGCTGACTGCATAGATCCATACACCCCAATTAATAAAAATTAAAAAACCAGAAATTAAAAGAATAAATAATTTCTTTTTATCATTAAGAATTTTTTTAAAAATACTCCATTTAGAAAAAAAAAAAGTAGTAACTATTAATAAAAAAGCTGTCCAAACACTTCTATGAATTAATACTTCTACATGACCTGCAAAGGAAATATGTTTGAAGTAAATAACACCAAAAAAACCCCACCAAAACGAACCAAAAGATGTAAGCAAAACTCCTTTATTAAATTTTTTTTTGTTCATTTTTAAATATCTGAATATTTTGACTAACTACTTAAGTCATTTTATTGTTGAAATATATATTAATAATAATAAAACCTTGCACACGGAGAGATGGCTGAGCGGTTGAAAGCATCGGTCTTGAAAACCGACAAAGGGGCAACTCTTTCCTGGGTTCGAATCCCAGTCTCTCCGCCATTCATTTAAAATCAATCAATAATTTGAAAATTTTATTATTTTTAAAGATCATTTCTTTCCTTGAAATTTTTATAATGTCTTCATCATTCATATTAACTAATTTATCTAAGTCCACTAAATCGTTAAATGATAATGAGTCGATAATAGATTTAACAAAACCACTGACAAATATATCCATTTCTTTTGTGCCTCGATATTGAGATCTATAAATAATCTTATTAATTAAATTTTGTTTGTTTGAATTCATTGTTTATAAACATATATATATATATTTAATGAGTAATTTTGAATATTTATTGTCACCTATCAATACAATTAAAGGAGTTGGTAAAAAAACATTAAGTTCATTCAATAAAAAAAAAATTTTTACAATTTTTGACTTATTATGGCATTTACCTATTTCAAAAATTGAAACTGCTGAAGATACTGAGATTAATGATTTACAAGTAGGAAAAAATTACAATATTAAAGTAATACCAATTAAATATAATTTTCCTCGAATTAGAAATTTACCCAATAAAGTGCTGTGTGAAAAAAATGGAGTAAAATTAGACTGTATTTTTTTTAATAGTTACGAAGGATATATAAAGAAATTATTGCCCTTAAATGAGGAAATAATAATACATGGAAAAGCAAATAACTTTAGAAATAAATTTCAATTTGTAAATCCAACAACGAAAAATACTAATGATTTGAATATTATAAATGAAGATAGTAAATACAGTCTTTCTGATGGACTAACATTAAAAAAATATAATCAAGTAATAAATAGTGTTTTGCAAAATTTACCTGAATTAGAAGAATGGTTGCCAAAAGAAGTATCGAGATTATTCGATAATATAACATGGAAGGAATCTATTATTAAAATTCATAAGGAGGAAATTACAAAAATTAGAGATACAAAATATTTTAGGAGGCTTGTTTTTGATGAGATATTTGCAAATTTTTTACTTTCATCTGATATTAGAAATAAAATTAAAAAAATTAAAAAAAAAAATAAAATATTAGACTTTAAATATCAAGATAAACTTATTAGTAGTTTAAAATTTAAACTCACAACTGATCAAATAACTTCATTAAAAAATATAAATAAAGATATGGAGTCAAAACAAAAAATGTTTAGATTATTACAAGGAGATGTGGGATCTGGAAAAACAATAGTTTCTGTAATTGCTGCATTAAATGCTATAAAAGCAGGCTATCAAGTTGTAATAATGGCTCCAACTGAAATATTAGCTATTCAACATTACAGTTTTATATTAGAAAATTTTAATACATTTTGTAATCCTGAAATATTAACTGGTAAAACTGAATATAAAAAAAGAAAAAATATTTTAAATGATCTCTTAAATAATAAAATTGACATTTTAATTGGTACACATTCTCTTTTTCAAGAAAAAATTACTTACTTTAATTTAGGTTTAATTATTATAGATGAACAACATAAATTTGGAGTTAATCAAAGAAAAAAACTATCTGATAAGGGAGGCAAAGATTGCGATGTACTAGTTATGTCAGCAACACCAATTCCAAGGACTATGATGATGACTATTTATGGAGATATGGATATTTCTCTAATAAAATCTAAACCAAAAAATAGAAAACCAATCAAAACATATAGCAAAAACGAGACTAAAATAAATGAGGTTATTAATTTTATTAAAAGTGAAATTTCAAAAAAAAATCAAGTATTCTGGGTTTGTCCACTTATAAAAGAATCAAAAAAGATTGACCATCAATCTGCTACAGAAAAATATAAATATCTAAGTAAAATTTTTAAAGATAGAGTTGATATTGTTCATGGATCAATGAGCAAGGAAGAAAAAGATAAAGTATTAAATAAGTTTAATGATAGAAAGATAGATATATTAGTTTCAACTACAGTAATAGAGGTTGGCATCGATTTTCCAAATGCTAATGTAATAGTTATTGAAAATTCAAATAAATATGGTTTATCGCAGCTACATCAATTGAGAGGACGAGTTGGTAGAGGTAACAAAGAATCATCGTGTATACTTATGTTTAAAGCTGGACTGAGTGAAAATGCTCGTAAGAGAATTACAATTCTCAAAAAAACTAATGATGGTTTTAAAATTGCTGAAGAAGACTTAAAAATTAGGGGATATGGAGATATTTTAGGATTTAAGCAAAGTGGATTAAAAAAATATAACCTAGCGGATCCTATCCAACATGAAGATCTGTTCGATGCTGCAGAAAAGGAGATTAAAAAAATTGAAAAAAATAACACTAAAATGAATAACTTTAATAGGCTTATCAAACTTTATGACAAGGTTGCGGTAATTAATGAGACTATTTAGTTTTAGTATCTGATGTTCCAGCTGAGACAATAAATTTTGACGCCTCCTCAAATGTCATATCTAAATATACAATCTCACTTTTAGGAAACATTAACAGAAAACCACTAGTTGGATTTGGGGTTGTAGGAACAAAAACATTAACTAATTCTGTATTAGTTTTTTTTGATATTTCACCTTTATTTTCTTTTGTAGCAAAACCAACTGCCCATGTACCTTTTCTTGGATATTGAATTAAAACTACACTTTTTTTTGAACCTTTTTTCGGTGCAAAAGTCTCAGTCATTTGACCAATTGCTGAATAAATTGTTCTTAGAATTGGTATTTTTTTTAATAAGTCATTAAATAATTGTAAAATTTTTTTTCCAATGAAGGATAAAGAAAGACCTCCCACAAGAGTTATAAATATAACAGACAATAAAATTTCTAAACCTGGAATAGCAAATGGTAAATAACTATTAGGATTTATCCCCTGGGGAATTAATTTAGAAGAAATAGATATAAAAAAAGTTGTAAGATACAATGTGATTCCAATAGGAACCAACACAACAATTCCAGTAATGAAATAATTTCTTAAACGCGCAATAAATGAAATTCTTTTTCTTTTAAATTTAGACATAACTTATAATTGATTAACAAAATACATGTAATATAAATATCATGAAAAGTGAATAGAAGAAATTTTATATATTTAATGGGATGTGGCTGTCTTTCTGCGGGCATGCACGCCTGTACAACTACCCCAATCACTGAAAGAAGACAATTAAAATTAATTCCAGAATCAAAACTTAATGCTCAGGCAGCTCAATTATATGAGAAAGTAAAACAAAAAGCCAAACTAAGTGATGACAAAGAAAGCTTAGATAAAATTGTTCAAATTGGATCAAAAATTGAAAAATCTATATCAGAGTACTTTTATAAAAACGATATGAAAGATCCAACAGCTAACTTTTCATGGGAATATATATTAATTGATAATAAAAAAATTAAAAATGCATGGTGTATGCCAGGTGGAAAGATTGCTGTTTATACTGGGATGCTTGAAATTACAAAAAATGATAATGGTTTAGCAGCTGTAATGGGCCATGAGATTGCTCACGCTGTTGCAAAACACTCTGTTGAACGTGCAAGTAGAACAGTTCTTTTAAATACGACAACTGGAATAATTGATATAGCTACAGGAGGAAAATTATCACAGGTTAATAGAACCACAGGTATTAATACAGTTGGCTTAATATCACAAATTGGAATTATGAACCCTTTTACTAGAAAACAAGAAAGTGAAGCTGATTACTTAGGGTTAATTTTTTCCTCATTGTCTGGATACGACATTAGAGAAACTGCTAAAATATGGGAAAGAATGAAGAAAGCAAACAAGGGTAAGGAGCCACCAGAATTTATGAGCACACATCCATCAAATGACAGAAGGATTGAACAAATTAATGATTGGATGAATGAGATAATTTTAAAATATCCACCAATAGTATAATGTAATGGTGAGCCCTGATGGACTCGAACCATCGACCCATTCCTTAAAAGGGAATTGCTCTACCAACTGAGCTAAGGGCCCAACACGAAATTTCTTATATTGATTTTTTGAAATTTGGCAATGGTTAAAATTTACAAAATATTAATATACTTGTCATGAAATTCTTCAAAACTTCCCATTTTGATATTTTTTCGAATTTCATACATAAGTTCTTGATAAAAGTTTATATTGTTTAATGTTAAGATCATTGAGGCTAACATCTCATTAGTATTGTGGAGGTGGTTTAAATAATTCTTAGAGTATTTGTTAAGGTCAAATTTAGTAACACTACTATCTAGGGGTGTATTATCTAGTTTGTTTTCAGAATTTCTTATTTGAATTCTGCCATTCCAAGTAAAAGCTAATCCGGTTCTTCCTGATCTTGTTGGTAGTACACAATCGAACATATCAACTCCCCTCTTAACTGCTCCTAATATATCAGATGGAGTTCCCACTCCCATTAAATATCTTGGTTTATCGATTGGTAAATTATCTTTGATGCCATCTAAAACATCAAACATTTCTTTTTGTGTTTCTCCAACTGCAAGACCACCAATAGCATAGCCATCGAATTCTATATCTATTAATTTAGTAAGAGATTCATTTCTTAAATCTTTAAATAATCCACCTTGAACTATACCAAACAAAGCTTTTTGTGGATTTGTTCCAAATTCCTCTTTAGATCGTCGAGCCCACTCTGTGGATAAATCCA
>CACHTK010000012.1 GCA_902582765.1 uncultured Pelagibacteraceae bacterium | reverse complement strand
TTTCAAAATCATAAATTACTAAAGTTTGATTATTCATATATAATATAGAATATGACAATTATTTTAAAAGATAAAGCAACACTTGTATTTGACGATTTTATTTTCAGATGTGCAATTGGAGTTAAGGGAATTACAAAAAAAAAGGTTGAGGGAGACAAAAAAACACCAATTGGAACATTTTCTCTAGGGAACTTATATTATAGGAAAGACCGGAATATCAAACCTTTAACAAAGTTAAAATGTATTCCTATTAAAAATAATATGGGATGGTGTGATGATGTTAATAGTAAAAAATATTATAATAAATTAATTAAAATTAATAAAAAGATTAGATACGAAAAATTATTTAGGAAAGATAATAAATATGACTTTATTATTCCAATAAATTATAATTCAAAAAAACCTAAAATAGCAAAAGGTAGTGCAATTTTTATTCATCTGACAAAGAATTTTAAACCAACGTCAGGATGTGTGGCACTTCAAAAAAAAGACTTTTTAATTTTAGCTAAATTGATAGATAAAAAAACTAAGATAAAAATAAGCTAACCTCTTTTTCCAAATATATTTGATCCAATTCTCAAAAAAGTTGAATTAAACTCTATTGCATTAAGATAATCTGAAGACATCCCCATACTTAGCTCTGTTAAATTAATTAATTTATTTAATTCACTCATTTTTGAAAAAAATTTTAGCGAGTCTTCTTCAAACGGTGGAATGCACATAGTTCCAATTATGTTAAGTCCTAAATCTTTAGAAAAATTATAAAAATCTAATAAGTTCTCCTTAATTATCCCAGATTTTTGACTCTCTTCTCCAAGATTTATTTGAATAAAAATTTTGGGTCTTAAATTTTGTTTTTTTTGTTCTTCAGCAATTTTTTTTGCCAATTTTTCACTATCTAAAGAATGGATATAATCAAAAATTTTGACTGCAAATTTAACCTTATTAGTTTGAAGTTTTCCAATTAAATGAAGCTTTATTTTTTCATTTTGTTTTTTAATGTCTGTCCATTTTTCAACAGCTTCTTGAACTTTATTTTCACCATAGTCTAGATGGCCATATTCGATAAGTGGTAAAATATGATCAATTTTAAAAGTTTTGGATACCGCTATTATTTTGGGAATTTTGTTTTTTTCATTTAATTGAAGTAATTTTGATTTGATTGAAGATTGAATAGATAATAGATTTTCAACAGTCTGATGCATAAAAAATTTCTTAAAAAGTATTACTTTATAGATAAATTTAACAAAAGAAACTTGGATAAACAGAGCAAAAATACCACGATTATCTATAGAAATTATAAAAAAAATTATGATTTAAAAGAAATGCTTAACTTAAAAAACTATTGTAGAAAGAAAAAATTCAAGTTTTTAATCTCTAATAATTTAAAGTTATCAATTAAGTTAAATCTAGATGGAGCATATATTCCTTCATTTAATTCTAGCTTTAAACATCTAAGTTATAAATTTAAAAAAAATTTTGTGCTTATGGGTTCGGCTCATAATCTAAAAGAAATCAGATTAAAAGAAATTCAAAAGATAGATTTAATTTTTTTATCGTCAATATTTAAGGAAAATAAAAATTTCTTAGGTATTAATAAGTTTAAGTTAGTCTCAGGATTTTCAAAAAACCCAATTGTAGCTCTTGGTGGAATTTCACAAAAGAATGAAAAGCTAATTAAGTTAACTAGGGCTGAGGGTATTGCGGGGATTTCTTATTTTGAAAACAAAAAAAAAGGCCCCTAAAAAGGGGCCCTTTTATATAGTATCTAAATAATACAATTAGAATGCAAATGCTACATTCAATTCGTATGCATTGTTATCAATTGTTCCTGTTCCACCTACGTTATCCATTGAACCATAAGTTCCTGAAACAGTCATTCCACCAGATGTGTATGAGAACGATACTGCAGTTGCTTCTTGGTCATCTAATGTTGTACTTTCGTGCTCAACTGTAGATGTGTTCAATGATACAGATAGATCATCACTTACCGCGTAAGATACTCCCAATATAGTTGCGTCTCTATCCGAGTTTGCTGTTGCATGATCAATGTCATTGGCCTGGAAACCAACTGACATAGCTCCAGCAGTGTAAATTGCTGCGAAGTTTACGTTATCGATTCCTGCTGCAGCATCATTGTTCTCACCCATTGCCGCGTAAACAGTTAAACCATCAATACCAGTATATTTTATACCGTATTCAGTTGAACCTTCTACATTAGTAAGACCTGATGGTACATAAGATGCTTTAAGCTCTAAACCATCAGTTATTGTGTAGTCATAAATGAATAAGTTATGAGTTATAGCTCCACCACCATCTACTGCAGATGCAGTTCCGTTATATGGAACACCGTTTGCTTCCTCGTTAGCATTTGGAGTCATATCATCCCACTGAGTAATTACTCCAGTAGTTCCACCACCAACAAATGTTAATGTTCCCATATCACCTGTGTCTATTGCGATACTGTTAGCGTCAATATCTGGTCCATCTAACTCAATACCGTGAGTTATAGTCATACCATTATCCATTTCTCCAGTTGTAGAGAAAGAGATAGAATCAGACATGCTAAAACCATTACCATCATCACCATTATCTGCACCAACATAAGTTATCTTACTAGTTGCTGACATAGTAATATCTGCAGCGTTAGCTGAAGATGCAACTAATACAGTTCCTAATGCAGTCAATCCGATTTTTTTTAGATTGTTCATATTATTACCTTTCGTTTTATGTTTAATATTAATATTAACGAATTGTTTTTATTTTTTTTTAATTTTAAAAAAAGGTGATTTATTATTAGTAAATTGTACCTATATAATTTGTTTTCAGTGTGATTGATTTATTTAAGTATATTAGGGTTTAATGTATTTTATATTTACATGTAATTTTTATAAGTATTTTACAAATATTAATTTAATACAAGGTGTTGTAATTTTATCATACGATCTAACTCTAAGTTAATAATTTAACAAACTTAGTATGTCATTTTAACATAAGCTTAATTTACATATTAAATATAATAGTAATATTAATTTTACTTAAAATTATTAAAATTTAAATGCAAAAAATATTTTCACATCTTTACAAAGACTTAATTAAAAACATATCAAAAAATGGTCATCCTCATGAAAAATTTTTATTCAAAAGTAGATCTCATTCAATTGTAGTTTTTTGTATTGCTTCAAATCAAAGTACTACTTTAGAATTATTGTGTGAGAGTATTCCATACAAAATAGTTAGCAGATCAACTATTCAATCTATTTTGAAAGAGGGTGTAGCTAACAATTTTTTTTTTAAAGAGGTCGATAGTAAAGATAAAAGACAAAAGAATTATAAACTTAGCAAAGAGTCAAAAGGAATTTTAGAAAATTGGTTAAAAAATCAAAAAAAGTTTTTATCTATATTAGAAGCCGCATAAAAAAAGGCCCCTGAAAAGGGGCCCTTTTATATAGTATTTAATAAATACAATTAGAATGCAAATGCTACATTCATTTCGTATGCATTATTGTCAACAGTTCCTGTTCCACCTACGTTATCCATTGAACCATAAGAACCAGATACAGTCATTCCACCAGATGTATATGAGAATGAAACACCAGTTGCTTCTTGGTCATCTAATGTTGAACTTTCGTGCTCAACTGTAGATGTGTTCAATGATACAGATAGATCATCACTTACTGCGTAAGAGATACCAATCATAGTTGCATCTCTATCAGAGTTTGCAGTTGCATGGTCAACATCGTTAGTTTGGAAACCAACTGACATTGCACCAGCGGTGTAGATTGCTGCGAAGTTTACGTTATCGACTCCAGCTGCAGCATCATTGTTTTCACCCATTGCAGCGTAAACAGTTAAACCATCAATACCAGTATATTTTATACCGTATTCAGTTGAACCTTCTACAGCTCCAGCAAGACCTGAAGGTACATAAGAAGCTTTAAGCTCAACACCATCAGTTATTGTGTAGTCATAAATGAATAAGTTATGAGTTATAGCTCCACCACCGTGTACTGAAGATGCAGTTCCATTAAATGGTCCAGCAGCGTGTGCTTCTTCGTTTGCATTTGGAGTTAAGTCATCCCACTGAGTAATTACTCCAGTAGTTCCACCACCAACAAATGTTAATGTTCCCATATCACCTGTGTTTATAGCGATACTGTTAGCGTCAATTGCTGGTCCATCTAACTCAATACCGTGAGTTATTGTGAAACCATTATCCATTTCTCCAGTTGTAGAGAAAGAGATTGAGTCTGACATAGACCATGTGTTACCATCGTCACCATTATCAGCTCCAGTATAAGTTATCTTACTAGTTGCTGACATAGTAATATCTGCAGCTTGCGCTGAAGATGCAACTAATACAGTTCCTAATGCAGTCAAACCTATTTTCTTTAGATTGTCCATATTATTACCTTTCGTTAATTGTTTAATATTAAACAGGTACTATTTACCAACTAATTTAAGTATTTTATTTTAATAATTATATTTAAGACTTTATTTTGCAATAGTGTTGCATTTATACATCACTAAAAATTCCCATTTTATTGGTATTTTTTGATATATTTGAAAAAATCCTTTTTGTTTTTGGGTTTTTTACACTAAAACCAATTTATGGAAAGAATAATGTCATATTTAAAAAAAGTGAGATTTTTCGTCTTTTCTGGATTCGTTTTAATTTTACTAGTTTCATGCGAAGGAATGCCTGGAGGAGATGCCCGTGAAAATCCACCAAATCCAGAATTAAGAGTTAAAAAAAATCTTGAGGAAGGTAGAGGGTTTAGATTAGACACAGCAATTAAAGATAATTTCGGAAAAGGTGGAGATTTTTTATTTGCAAGTGCAAATGAGCTATGGAGGGCATCACTTGATACAATTGATTTTATGCCATTATCTTCAGTGAATTACAGTGGAGGAATTATCATAACAGATTGGTATTCAGATGGAAATAATTTGGACGAGTCTGTAAAAATTTCCATACGTTTTTTAACAAATGAAGTAAGAACAGATGCACTTGATATAAAGGTTTTTTATAAAAAGTGTAATCAAATAATTAATTGTAAAGTAAGTCAAAAAACTGGTCCACTTGTTGCTGAACTAAAAAAAGAAATTTTGTCAAAAGCAGCAATTTACAAAAAACAAAATAAAGATAAAAATTTTAAAGAGTATAAAGGTTCAAAAAGACTTTCTAAATAACCAGGTAATTAAAAATTAAGTGAATTCTGAAAGATATAATTTTAAAACAGTTGAAAAAAAATGGCAAGAAAAGTGGCAAAAATCAAAGATTTTTGCTTCAAAAATAGATAAATCAAAAGAAAAATTTTATTGTTTAGAAATGTTTCCTTACCCATCTGGTAAAATTCATATGGGACATGTAAGAAACTATACAATCGGTGATGTATTATCAAGATATAAGTCATTAAAAGGTTTTAATGTTTTACATCCAATGGGTTGGGATGCATTTGGAATGCCTGCTGAAAATGCTGCAAGAGAAAATAAATTAGATCCAAAAGAATGGACTAATAAAAATATCTCAACAATGAAAGATCAACTTAAAAAACTTGGACTTTCAATTGACTGGGATAGAGAAATTTCAACCTGCTCAGAAGATTACTACAAACATCAACAATTATTTTTTTTGGAACTTTACGATAAAGGACTTGTTTATAGAAAAGAAAATTATGTGAATTGGGATCCAGTTGATGAAACAGTTCTAGCAAATGAGCAAGTAATTGACGGTAAAGGTTGGCGGTCTGGAGCTGTAGTTGAGCGTAAAAAATTAAACCAATGGTTTTTTAATATTTCAAAGTTTTCTCAAGAATTACTAGACGGATTAGATGATTTAAAAAATTGGCCAAATAAAGTTAAAGTCATGCAAAAAAATTGGATTGGTAAATCATTTGGATGCGAAATTTCTTTTAAAACTGAAGGAGATCTGCCTGTAAAAGAAATAAAATGTTTCACTACAAGACCAGATACTTTATTTGGATTTTCATTTTTAGCTCTTTCAGTAGATCACGAAATTTCAAAATTTTTTGAGAAAGATAAAAAATTCCAAGAATTTAAAAAAGAATGTTCTAAAACTGGTACCACTGAGGAAGCTATTGCTGTAGGAGAGAAAATTGGCTTTAAAACAAATATAATGGCAATAAATCCAATAAAACCTAGCCAAAAAGTCCCTGTTTTCTTTGCTAATTTTGTCTTAATGGATTATGGCTTTGGTGCAGTATTTGGTTGCCCTGCTCATGATCAAAGGGATTTCGATTTTGCAAAGAAATATAGTTTAGATATTAAAACTGTTGTCAAACCAGATAGTGAAGGTGATGGGTATGAGGTTAAAGATGAAGCATACTCAGGTCCTGGCATATTAATAAATTCTGAGTTCCTGAACAATCTTAAAGCACCTGAAGAGTCAATTATCAAAACAATTGATATTTTAGAAGAAAGAAAGATTGGAAAAAAACAGATTAATTTTAGATTAAAAGATTGGGGTGTATCAAGACAAAGATATTGGGGATGTCCAATACCAATGGCTTATGATGAAAATGGAAATGTAACCAAAATTCCAAAGAAAGACTTACCAGTAAAACTTCCAGAGAATGTAGATTTGAATTTTAAGGGTAATCCACTTGATGCAAAAAATGATTGGAAAAATATAAATATAGATGGGAAAAAATATTTAAGAGAAACTGACACTTTAGATACTTTCGTATGCTCATCTTGGTATTATCTTAGGTTTTGTTCCCCAACAAATCAGGACTATGGATACAAGAAAGAAGATATTGATTACTGGATGCCTGTTGATCAATACATAGGTGGAGTAGAACACGCAATTCTTCATTTACTTTACTCCCGTTTTTTTATGAAAGCTCTAGGTCATAAAGATGATAGTTTTAAATTTACTGAACCATTTGAGGGATTATTTACTCAGGGTATGGTTTGTCATGAAACTTATAAAGATGAAAATAATAATTGGGTTAGTCCAGATGAAATTGAATTTGTTGGAAATGAATTTCAAATAAAAGATAATCCTAGCCAAAAAATAAAAGTTGGTCCTTCAGAATCTATGTCTAAATCGAAAAAAAATGTTATCGACCCGGAAAATATAATTAATAATTATGGAGCAGACTCTGTAAGGTTATTTATATTATCCGATAGTCCTCCAGAAAAAGATGTTCAGTGGTCAGAACAAGGAATGATTGCGTCTTATAAATTTTTACAAAAGCTATGGGCACTTCATAAAAAGATTAAAGATAAAATTAATAATAATATGAAAATTTCTGACCGAAATTTAAGTTTAGAAAAATTTACTAATCAAATGATAAACAAAATTACAGGTAACCTCGAAAGCTTTAATTATAATGTGATTATCGCAAATATATATGAGACCTATAATTTCCTTAATAAAGAAATAGAAAGCAATTTAGATAGTGAAAAGCTCAAGAAAAATTATATTGACATAATAATATTATTTTCACCTGCAATACCTCACTTTGCTTCAGAGTGTTTAAATGATTTAGGATATGAAGAAATAGTTAAGTGGCCAACACCAGATAAAAAATTACTACAAGAAGAAAAGGTTGATTATGTTGTCCAGATAAATGGAAAAAAAAGGGCTATTTTAAATGAAAGTAGAGATATGGATCAGGAGAGTCTTTTAAAGATAATAAAGTCTAATAAATTATCAGAAAAGTATGTAAAAGATAAAGCTATTGATAAAATTATATTTGTGAAAAATAGATTAATAAACCTTTTAATAAATGAATAAAACCTTAGCGAAATTTGTATTAGTTTTTATGATACTTGGATTAACATCTTGCTCTTATAGTCCAATTTTCTCAGAAAAAAATTATAATTTTGAAATTAATGAAATAGTTTTAACGGGGGAAAAAGATGTAAATAAAATTCTAATAGAAAAATTTAATCGTATTAAAAACAATCAAAATTTAGAAAAAAAAGAGTACAAACTTTTTATAAATTCGAAAAAACAGAGAAATATTGTCTCCAAAAACTCTAAAGGGGATCCACTTAAATTTGAACTTATAATAACAGTTCAGTATGAGATTATTTTTAATGAAAATTTAATTTTGAAAAAAGCAATAGAAAAAAATAATATTTACAACAATGACTCTGACTTATTTAAACTTGAACAAAGTGAGAAAATTATTATTGACAATATATCAGGAAATATAAGTGATAATATTATTTCATCTATAATTAACTTAAATGATAATTAAAAGTTTCGAGTTAGAAAAATTAGTTTCCTCAAATTTAAATATACATTTAATACATGGAAATAATGAGGGTATCAAACAAGATATAATAAGAAATTTTTATACAAAAAATTATCAAGGCGTGGTGTTAAAATATGATGAACAGGAAATATTAAACAACAAAGATGAATTTATATCAAGTTTACTAACCAAATCTCTTTTCGAAAGTGAGAAATTAGTTATTATTTCACGAGGTACAGATAAATTATCTAGTATTATTATTGAATTATTAGAAAGAAAGGAAATTGAAACTAAAATAATAATTAAATGCTCAAACTTAGAAAAAAAATCAAAATTAAGAAATTTATTTGAAAAAGAAAATCAGCTAATTTGTACACCTGTTTATGAAGATGACACTCGGTCATTAAATTTTATTATAAATAATTTTTTAAAAGATAATAAATTGAACCTCTCACAAGAAACTAAAAATATTCTTATTGAACGATCAAATGGTGACCGAATAAATTTAAAAAACGAACTATCAAAATTAAAAAACCTATCAATCAGTAGGAAAAAATTAAGTATTGAGGATGTATTAAAACTTTCTAATCTTACTGAAAATTACAGTGTATTTGAATTATCAGATAATTATTTAGCTAAAAATTCAAAGAAAGTTTCAAATATTCTTAATGAAAATAATTATTCTTCTGAAGACTGTATATTAATAATAAGAACAATATTAAATAAATCAAAAAGACTTTTAAAAATAAAAACCGAAATAGATAATAATTCAAATATTGATCAAGTTATATCTGGCTTCAAGCCTCCTATATTTTGGAAAGAGAAGGATATTGTAAAGAAACAAGCTCAATCATGGTCGACTAATGAGGTCAAAGAAATAATATTTAAAATAAATCACTTGGAAGCTTTAATTAAGAAAAATGGCGCAAATTCAATGCTTTTTGTCTCCAATTTTGTAACCAATTACTAATAATTTTGTTTAATAATTTCTACCAACCTATCAAGCTGGTCAGCTCCTTTATACTCTAAGCTGATTGTTCCAGAGTTATTTCTTTTATTCTTAACAAATACCCGCATTCCAATTTTATTTGTTAACTCTTCTTCGAGATTTGTGATATTTGGATCTTTTTTCTGTGAAGGACTATTAGAATTTGATTTCAAAATACGCACTAAACTTTCAGCTTGTCTCACTGATAATTTTTTTGAAATAATTTTTTTTGCTAAAAAAATTGCATTATCTAATCCAACTAAGATTTTTGCGTGACCTGGTGATAATTTCTCCTCAATTACTAATTCTATCAACTCTTGTGGAAGAGATAACAGTCTTAGGCAATTAGATACATGTGCTCTGCTCTTACCAATGAATTTTGATACCTTATCCTGATCGTAACTAAATTCATCTATTAATCTTTTATAACCTTCAGCTTCCTCAATTGGATTTAAATCTTTTCTTTGAACATTTTCAACAATAGCAAATTCTAATGATTTTAGATTATCTACATTAATAACAACAACTGGTACTTCATGAAGACCTGCATATTGTGCAGCCTGCCATCTTCTTTCCCCAGCAATTATTTCAAATTTATCTTCTTCATCAGAAGAAGGTCTTACAATTATAGGCTGGATAATACCTCGCTCTCTAATAGAGTTTGTTAATTCTTCTAAACTAAATTCATCAAATTTTTTTCTAGGTTGATACTTATTTCTAACTAGTGAACTTATTGAAACATTTTTTTTATCTTCAATTTTCTCACTATCGCCTATCAAGGAAGACAATCCTCTTCCAAGTCCTTTTTTTGATTTGAACGGATTAATCATGCTGCGCTCTCCACTGGTTTATCTTGGTTTAAAAATTCCTCTGTAAAACTAAAATATGCTCTGCTACCTGGACATGACTTATCATAAATTAAAACTGGAACACCGTGCGAGGGTGCTTCGGATAATCTAACATTTCTTGGAACAGCAGTGCTATAAACTTTATCCTTAAAATAGTTTCTTGCCTCTGCTTCTACGTCACCTGATAATTTATTTCTCTTATCATACATGGTCAAAAGTATTCCCCTTATATCTAAGGATGGATTTAGGTTAGATTTTATCCTCTCAATTGTTTTCAAGAGCTGAGTGAGTCCCTCTAGAGCAAAGAATTCTGTCTGTAGAGGTACCACAAGAGCGTCAGAGGCTACCAATGCCATTATTGTTAGGAGGCTTAAAGATGGTGGACAGTCAATTATGACATAATCATACGCTGGCTCAGAATTGTTTAAAATTGGGGTTAATTCGTCTTTTAATTTAAAGACTCTCCGGCTGTCACCTGCTGTCTCCACCTCTAGACCGGACAAATCAACATTTGAAGATATCAAATCTAAATTTTCAAAGCTAGTTGACTGGATTACCTCTGAAATTTTTTTGTTTCCATTCAATACATTGTAAATTGTTTGATCAGAACTTGTTGCGTTGGATAATCCAAGACCTGTCGTGGCATTACCTTGTGGATCAAGATCAATTACAAGAATTTTTTTTCCCTTCATCGATAAACCAGCAGCAAGATTAATCACAGTGGTGGTCTTGCCCACTCCTCCTTTCTGGTTTATCACTGAAATAATTTTTCTATTCATATTTTTTTTTTAAATTTGAAATTTTTACTACTGATGACTCTTCGCTTGTAAGACTTTTCATTTTCTCTAGGTCAAATTTCCATTTCGTGGAGACTTGTTTTAAAATTTTATTTCCACTTTTTCCTAAATACACGACTATGTATTTAAAATTTTTGAAATTCTTTGTTGCAATATCAAAAATCACTGGCAAAGGTTTAAACGCTCGGCAAATTATTACATCAGTCACTAAATTTTTCTCTTCAAATATATTTTTTTGATAAATTTTCGCATCTAATTTAAACTTTTTTGCCATCATCATTAGGAAATTGCTTTTATGATAACTCTTTTCATAGAAAATTAGCTTAAAACCTTGTTTTTTCGATTTCATCAAAATACCTAAAACTATACTAGGTAGTCCTGCGCCAGAGCCAAGATCAGTACATACATCTATGTCATTTTTATCAATAAAATCAATAGTTTGTGCACTATCATAAATATGTCTTGTATTTATTGACTTTTCTGTACTTGAACTTATCAAATTTATTTTCTTGTTTGTGCTCAAAATTGATTGAGAATAGTCCTCTAACTCCTCAAGTGTTTCACGTGAAACATTTGGTAGATGAATTTTATTTATTTTTATTATTTTCGAATCAATCAAGCTATATGCTTAATAGACTTTCTTTTTACATGAGACAACAAAATATATACTGCTGCTGGAGTTATACCATCTATTCTGAGTGCTTGTCCGAGTGTTTTTGGCTTTATTTCCTTGAATTTTGACTTAACTTCATTTGATAATCCAGAAAATTGATCATAATCTATATTTTCTGGTATTTTAAGATTTTCATCTCTTTTAAATGCCAAAATATCTGCATTTTGCTTCTTCAAATATCCTTTATAGTGAGCTTTTATCTGAATTTGCTCATCAATTTCACGTGAAACATATTTAATTTCAGGCCAAATTTCCCTAATTTTAGTCATATTAACTGACTTTTGGCTTAAAATCTCTATTGCATTCCTTTTAACACCATCTTTAGCAATATTAATTCCATATTTTAATGCTTTTGAGGGAGAAATTAAAGAATTTTCCATATTTTTAAGACTTTTTTCAAGTTTATATGCTTTTTCTATAAATATTACTTTTCTTTCATCAAGTATTAGCCCAATATCAATCCCTTTTTGAGTGAGTCTTAGATCTGCATTATCAGATCTCAAAGATAGCCTATATTCTGCCCTAGAAGTGAACATTCTATAAGGCTCCGCAACTCCTTTTGTGACTAAATCATCTATCATTACTCCAATATAAGCTTCAGATCTATCAAGTATAAATGGCTCCATACCCTTTATAGAGAGAGCTGCATTAATTCCAGCTATCAATCCTTGAGCTGCAGCCTCCTCATAGCCTGTTGTTCCATTTATTTGTCCTGCAAGGTAAAGATTTTTTATTTTTTTAGTCTCTAAGGTTAAGAAAAGCTCTCTTGGGTCAACAAAATCATATTCAATAGCGTATCCAGGCCTTAAAATCTTAACATTTTCTAAACCATTGATATTGTTACATATTTCTTGCTGTATTTCAGCAGGAAGAGAAGTTGAAATCCCATTAGGGTAGATTGTTTTATCATTTAGACCTTCTGGCTCTAAAAATATTTGATGCTTTTGCTTATCTGCAAACTTTACAATTTTATCTTCTATAGAAGGACAGTATCTTGGACCAACTCCTTGAATACTGCCAGAGTACATAGCACTACTTTTTATATTTTTAGAAATGATCTCATGCACTACCTGATTGGTATAAGTCATCCTGCATGAAATTTGTCTATTAATATTTTTTTTTGTAAGGAAGGAAAAAAAATATGGATCTTCATCTGCATGCTGTTCTTCGAGTTTTTCAAAATTAATTGTCGTTGCATCCAATCTTGGTGGTGTTCCTGTTTTTAATCTGCCAATTTTAAAATTATATTTTTCTAATTGTTCGCTTAATCCTGTTGAAGGTTTTTCATTAAATCTTCCTGCAGGTGTTTTTTCTTCGCCAATGTGAATTAAGCCATTTAAGAAAGTTCCAGTTGTTAAAATTACTTTTGATGATATTACTTTTTTGCCTTCTTGTGTAATAAAACCTATTATATCATTTTTATCAAAAATAAACTTAATTACAGGATCTGAAAAAATGCTTAAATTACAGTAATTTATAAGTTTTTCTTGCATATATTTCTTGTACAATGATCTGTCACTTTGAGTACGTGGTCCACGAACAGCTGGACCTCTACTTCTATTTAATAATCTAAATTGTATTCCTGATTTATCTGCAATTTCACCCATTACACCATCAAGTGCATCTATCTCTCTAACAAGATGACCTTTGCCCAATCCCCCAATAGCTGGATTACAAGACATCTCACCGATAGTATCAAATTTATGAGTAAATAGGGCAGTATTTACGCCCAATCTAGCAGATGCTGCTGCTGCTTCACAACCAGCATGACCACCACCAATTACAACCACATCAAACGATAACTCATTTTTCATAGATGTAATTTATTATTGATCCTAAAATTTACAAGGAAACACTTTAAAATGCTTTAAAAGTCAGTAAATTCAATACTTATTTACCTATACAAAAATCACTAAAAATGGAACCTAATATTTCTTCAACATCTACTTTGCCAACAATCATACCTAAGTGTCTAGTTGCTAATCTTAAGTCCTCTGCAGCTTTGTCAAAATCTTCTTGCGAATTTTTTTCCTCAAAATTTTTTAGATTTTGAACACAGGCTTCTAAACTTTGTCTATGTCTTTCTCTTGTAATTAGAGTTTCGTTTGAACTTACAAATTTGTTTTTTAGTTTATCTTTAATTCTATTTATTAATTCATCTAAGTTTGTTTCATTCTTAATTGATAAGAAAATTGGATTAAATTTTGAAATTTGTTGATTTACATCGTTATAACCAAGATCAATTTTGTTGATTACAATAATTGATTTTTCACTAACCAAATCGTTTAAAAAACCAGTAAAATCAACACTTTTTGGTTCGATTACTATTATGTTTAAATCTGCATCCTCGGCGCGTTTAAGTGCTAATTTAATTCCTTTTCTTTCGATCTCATCTTGAGATTCTCTTATTCCAGCAGTATCAGAAATCACAACTGGGTAACCATCCAAATTTAAATGAGCTTCAATAACGTCTCTTGTAGTTCCTGCAATTTCTGAAACGATAGCCACATCTCTGTTAGAAAGATAATTTAACAAAGAAGATTTTCCTGCATTTGCCGGTCCAATAATTGCAATCTTAAAACCTTCTCTAATCCTTTCTCCAACTTTTTCATCATTTAAAATTTTTTCAATTTCATTTCTTATTTTTTCAGAATCTATTTTTATATTTTTAATCACATTTTTTGGGAGATCCTCTTCAGGAAAATCAATTTTAGCTTCAACGTTTGATAAAATTTTTAAAAGTTTTTCTCTAAGTGAATTAAATTTTTCAGAACTTCTGCCACTCATTATTTTGATAGCTTGTTGTCTTTGAATTTCAGTTTCTGCAGAAATAAGATCCGAAATACTCTCAGCTTTAAGAAGATTTATTTTTTCATTTTGAAAAGCAATTTTTGTAAATTCACCAGGCTCAGCTAATCGACAATTTTCAATTTTTGATAATTGATCTAAAATTGCCCTTACAACTGCAATACTACCGTGAACATGTATTTCGGCCATATCCTCGCCTGTGTAGCTCTCTGGACCTGGAAACCACAATAAAATACCTTCATCTATAAGCTCAGAATTATTGATTTTATTGAATTTTTTTAAAGTTGCCACTTTAGGAGGTGGCATTTCTCCATTTACAAGACTCAATATAATTTTTTTTGTTTGTAATCCAGATACGCGAATTACTGCTATACCTGAAACTCCAGGGCCTGAAGATAATGCATAAATTGTCATAAAAAGAGTATAACAATTATTTATAAAATAATATTCTTAAGATGGCTTGTTCATCGAATTAAAGAACTCGGCATTATTTTTAGTTGTCTTTAATTTAGAATTAATAAAATCGATCGCATCCATAGATCCCATTGGAGCGATTATTCTTCTTAGGACATTCATTTTTTGAAGATCATTTTTGTCAAAAATTAATTCCTCTCTTCTCGTCCCTGATTTGGTAATATCGATTGCTGGGTAAATTCTTTTCTCTGATATCTTTCTATCTAAAATTGTCTCACTATTTCCAGTTCCTTTGAATTCTTCAAAAATTACTTCATCCATTCTACTTCCTGTATCAATAAGAGCAGTGGCTATGATTGTTAATGATCCACCTTCTTCAATATTTCTTGCTGCTCCAAAAAACCTTTTTGGTCTCTGTAGCGCATTAGCGTCCACACCACCTGTTAAAACTTTTCCTGAACTTGGGACAACAGCGTTATAGGCTCTTCCTAGCCTTGTTATAGAGTCTAAAAGTATTACAACATCTTTTTTATGTTCTGTCAGTCTTTTAGCTTTTTCAATGACCATTTCAGCAACAGCTACATGACGTTGAGCTGGCTCATCAAAAGTTGAACTAATAACTTCACCTTTTACAGTTCTTTGCATATCGGTAACTTCCTCAGGTCTTTCATCAATTAGTAAAACCATAAGATAACATTCAGGATGGTTTGCTGTTATAGAGTTGGCTATACTTTGTAAAATCATTGTTTTTCCTGCCTTAGGTGGAGATATGATTAAAGATCTCTGTCCCTTACCAATAGGACTTACTAAATCAATTAGTCTCGGAGTTAAGTCAGGTTTTTTTTTCAATCTTATTTGTCTCAACTTCCATTCCTAATTGTTTATTTGGATAAAGTGGAGTTAAGTTATCAAAAGCAATTTTATGCTTAAATTTGTCTGGCTCTTCAAAATTTATTTTACTAACTTGTAGAAGAGCAAAATATCTTTCACCTTCTTTTGGAGATCTGATAGGTCCCTCAACAGTATCACCTGTTCTTAAACC
Source organism: uncultured Pelagibacteraceae bacterium (assembly GCA_902582765.1). GTDB lineage: Bacteria > Pseudomonadota > Alphaproteobacteria > Pelagibacterales > Pelagibacteraceae > Pelagibacter. The sequence goes on along the minus strand of CACHTK010000012.1, from coordinate 11,496 downwards.
AAATCTTCTGATTTGGCTTGGACTTACATATATATCATCTGCTCCTGGCAAATAGTTTGACTCCATGGCTCTAAGAAATCCAAAACCATCTTGAAGTAATTGTAAAACTCCACCACCAGTAATCTCTTCACCTTTTTCAGCAAGTTTTTTTAGTATTGCAAAATAAATTTCCTGTCTACGAAGTGTACTAGCGTTTTCTATACCTAGTTTTTCTGCCTCAGTAATAAGTTTTTCAGAGCTTTTTTCTTTTAATTCTTGAATGTTCATTTGTGGGAGTTTTGTTTAAGATATTATAAATATATATGCTGATAATAAAATTTCAACCCTAGATAGGTTTAAAAACTACAATAAATACAATAAAAATGAGTAAAATTGTTGGTATTTCGTTAATTATCCTAAAAAATTTAGATGATTTAATATTTTCTTTTGACTTTAGTAAACGCATACATCTACCAAGATACTCATGATAAATAGTTAAAATAACTACTAATAGAATTTTAAGTTGTAACCAAAGGTAGGCGAAACTTTCAATTCCATTTATCCAAATTAATAAAATGCCAAAAAGCCAAGATAAAATCATGGCTGGTCGCATTATGTAGTTATAAAGTTTTCTTTCCATTGTTTCAAAAATTTTATTTGTTTGTTCTTTTTCAAAATTTTCAACGTGATATACGAAAATTCTTGGAAGATATAAAAGACCTGCCATCCAAGATATTACTGCAATAAGGTGTAGAGATTTAAATAAAAGATATCCACTCATAAATTAAATATTTTTTGAAATTAAGTGTTTAAATAAAAAAATATGATCATCACTATCATTTAAACATGGTATCATTTCAAAATTTTCACCGCCTGATTTAATAAAACTTTCTTTCCCTTGGATGGATATTTCTTCTAAAGTCTCAACACAATCAGATGAAAAACCAGGACATATAACTAAAATATTTTTTTTTCCCTCTTTAGGCAAAGTTTCAAAGGTTTTGTCTGTATAAGGTTGCAGCCATTCTTGTGGACCAAATCTTGATTGAAATGTTGTCATAATTTTAATATCTGAATATTTTTCAGAAATTAGTCTAGTAGTCTTATGACAATAGCAATGATAAGGATCTCCTTTGTCAAAATATTTTTTTGGTATTCCGTGATAAGATGCTATTATTAAATCCGGTTTCCAACTAATTTCACTGATTTTTTTTTCAATACTATTTTTGATAGCATCTATATAAAGAGGTTCAGACTCATAATGAGGTATTATTTTTAAATTTGGTTGCCATCTCATTTTCATAAGGGTTCTATATACCTCGTCACATACAGTTGCAGTCGTTGCAGCGGCATATTGAGGGTAAAGAGGTAGCACAATTAAATTTTCACAACCTTTTTCATGAAGATCATTTATTTTACTTTTAATACTTGGATTGCCATACCTCATAGCAAAATCAACAATCAAGTTTTCATTACCAATTTTCTTAGATAATTTATGAGCTTGGCTTTCTGTAAAAAACCTGAGTGGTGACATGTTCTTGTCTTTCATCCATATTTCTTTGTAAGCTTTAGCTGTTTTTGATGGCCTGAAAGTAAGTATAAATAAGTTAAGAATTACTTGCCAAATAAGAGGGTTTACTTCGATAACTCTTCTATCTGATAAAAATTCTTTTAAATATTTCCTTATGTCTAGCCAACTAGTAGAATCGGGTGTACCAAGATTTATAATTAAAACCCCTGTTTTGCCATAATTAATTTTTGGGTGGTCTGATGTCATTTAAAGTTTCTTACGATTTTAATTAAGTCTTCAACCATTTCAATTTTAGTTTCTGGTAGAATTCCATGCCCTAAATTAAATATATATGGATGATCCTTAAAAATATGAAGATACTTTTCCACTTCTTTTTTTAGAATCTCTTTATCAGTCAATAATATTTTAGGGTCAAGCCCACCCTGGATGGGAATTTTTATTTCTTTTACTATTTTTTCTGGATCAACATCATAGTCTATATTTACTGCATCTGGTTTAACTATTTCGCAGAAGTTTTTGTAATCTTTAATACCTCTTGGAAAACAAATAACAGGTACACCTAATTGTTTAACATATTCTGTAATATTTAATGTGGGTATATAGATATATTCAGGAATTTTATCGTTTAATAATCCTGCCCAACTATCAAAGATTTGGATTACTTTAGCCCCAGCTTCAACTTGATTTTTAATATGAACTTTTAAGAATTTTTCAATGATTTGTAATAATCTATTTATTAGAAACTCATCTTTAAAGAATTCATCTGTTAGACCTTTTTTTGGAGATGATCTATTAATCATGTATACAAGAATAGTCCATGGAGCTCCAACAAATCCTATCATCTCTTTATTATCCATTAAAGGATCCTGAGAAGTTTTGGAAATTGCCTTGTAAACTTTATAAACTTTTTCTGTAAAGTTAATTTCATCAATATTTTTAATATTATCTAAATCTATTTCTCCAAGTTTTGGCCCAAAGTTTTTTTCAAATTCTACTTTTTGACCAAGACCGTATGGTAACATTAAAATATCAGAAAATATCACTGCGCCATCAAATCCAAATCTCTTTATAGGTTGAAGAGTAATTTCAGATGCTAAATCGCTATTTAAACAAAGTTTTATAAAATCTGTATTTTTCTTTCTTATTTCTCGAAATTCAGGTAAATACCTTCCTGCCTGTCTCATTAACCATATAGGATTAGTTTTAGTGTCTTTATTTTTTATACAGTTCGTTAAAGGACTCATATAAATAGATATATATTATTTACTTTATTAGTATTATGTATTGTGAATAACGTAAATTAGTCAATTATCACAGTTTGTTAACTTTTTATTAATAATTTAGATCTCTATTTAGCCTTTTTTTATAAGGATTAATTAAGATTTCTTATATTTTATGTATATTATGTATAACTTTGTTAACATTTTATAATTTAGTTAACTTGATGGAAAAAAAACTAACTATTATCATCCAGAAGGATAAATCTGAATTTTTCTTACTTTAGTTATAGATTATAAACACTTTGTACATGAGAAACTTATATCAAATATACTTAATATCAGACTCTACTGGTGAAACACTTGATAGAATTTTTTTAGCTTTAAAAGCACAATTTCCTAATTTCGAATACGAGACAAATCAATTTTCTTTTACTCGTACTGAAAGTCAAACTCTCACTATATTAAAACAAGCAAAAAAAGATAAAAATTCAATTATTTTATATACTATTGTTAATAGTAAATTAGCAAAATATCTTACAGAAAAAGCTTACGAAAGAAATATACCTTGTTTTGGAGTTCTTGGAGATTTGATTTTAAATTTTTCAAAGGTCTTAAATCAAAAGGCTTCCCATCAGCCAAGTGGACAGCATATTTTAAATGAAGAATACTATGACAGAATTGAAGCTATCCAATTTACGATGAACCATGATGATGGTAATCAAACTGATGATATAGAGAAATCAGATATTTTACTATTAGGTGTAAGCAGAACTAGTAAAACACCAACTTCAATTTATCTAGCTAATAGAGGGTTCAAAACCTCAAATATTCCGCTAGTAAATAAAAATTCTATACCACCTAAAGTTACAGAAAAAAATTTCAAACCATGTGTTGTTGGCTTGGTTACAGAAGCAGAAAGGCTATATGATTTAAGAAAAAATAGGTTGAATTCTCTGAAAGAAGATCAAAATAGTGAATATGTAAATATTGATAAGATTAAAAATGAACTAAATAGTGCTAAAAAATTATTCAAGGAAAATAATTGGCCAACGATAGATGTAACAAGAAAATCAGTTGAGGAAACAGCAGCATCTGTAATTAAAATTTATGAGATAAAAAATAAAAAAAATGCTTAACATTATTTTAGCCTCAAAAAGTAAGGTAAGAAAAGAAATATTAGACAATCATAATATTAATAACAAGGTTGAAGTATCAAATGTTGATGAAGACCCAATAAAAGACAGTTTATTGAATGAAGGTGTCTCCCCAGAAATTATTTCAAAAAATCTAGCAGAATTAAAAGCAAATAAAGTAAGTCAAAAAATTAATAATACTTTAGTTTTGGGCGCAGATAGCGTCATCGATCTGACTGGGGAGTTAATATCAAAGCCAGAAAGTAGGGAAGAGGCTTTAAATATTTTAAAGAAACTTAATGGAAAAAAACACTCTTTGATTAGTTCGGTATGTATATCTAAAAATGGATCCATGGTTTGGAACCATACTGATAAAGCTTATTTGACTATGAAAGAATTTTCTGAAAATGAACTTATAACTTATCTAAATAAAATAAGCGATGAGGCTTTATATGCTTATAATGTCTATCAAATTGAAGGAGAAGGAAGAACTTTATTTTCTAATATTGATGGCGATGAAGATACGATAATGGGCTTACCTATTAAAAAAATTAAGGAATATTTGGAACTACAAAAATGAGAAAATTTTTAGTAATAGGTAATCCAATTGAACATTCTTTATCTCCAAAGTTACATAATTATTGGATAAAAAAAAATAATCTAGATGCAATTTATGGAAAATTGGAAACTTATGACAATGATTTGTCTGAACTATGTAAATCTATCAAAAATGGAGATTTGGAGGGTTTAAATGTTACTGTCCCCTTTAAAAAATCAATAATACCTCATTTAGATATTTTAAGTAGTAATGCATTAAGGACACAATCTGTAAATACTATCTCGTTAAATAAAGGTCATTTAATTGGAGATAACACCGATATTAATGGATTTGAATTAAGTATAAGAAAATTAAATTATGATGTAAGTGACAAAACAGTTCTGATATTAGGTGCTGGTGGTGTTGTACCATCAATTATTTTTTCGCTTTTAAGGATGAAAGCATCAAAAATACTTTTGAGTAATAGAACCAAAGAAAAAGCTAATAATTTAAAGAAGTTTTTCAAAGAGATTAATATTATAGACTGGGGTGATTTACCTGATTTTGATATGATAATTAATGCAACTACTTTAGGTTTGAATAAAGATGATAAGTTTGGTTTAGACTTCTCACAGATTAGTAATAACAAGCTTTTTTATGATGTTATATACTCTCCATTTCAAACAGAATTCTCTGAGGCAGGCAATGTAAAAGGTAATGTAATTGAAAATGGCTTAAATATGTTCTTATTTCAAGGTCAGCAAGCCTTTAATATTTGGCATAATGTTGAACCAGAAATTAACAAAGAATTAATTGAATTTCTAAAAAAATGAAACTATGAGATTTAAAATTAAACATGATTAGAGTTGGGATAATTGGTGGTATAGGATCAGGAAAATCTTTTATTTCAAGACTTTTTGGATATCCAGTATTTAATGCAGATAATGAGGTAAAATATATTTATAAAAAAAATAAAGAGTGTTTTAATAAATTAAAAAAAAAACTACCAAAATTTATAAAAACATTTCCTATTAAAAAAAAGGAGCTCATATCATCCATTAGCTCAAATAAAAAAAATCTTAAAATTATATCTTCAGTTGTCCATCCATTTGTAAGAAAAAATATGAGAAAATTTATAATAAGAAATAAGAAGAGTGAAATGATTATTTTTGATATCCCTTTATTAATTGAAAACAAACTCAATAAAAAAAAAGATATAATTATATTTGTTAAATCAAACAAATCCAAAGTCTTAAACAGATTAAAAAAGAGACCTAACTTTGATGAAAAATTGATTAGGAATCTTAAAGAAAATCAGGTTATCTTATCTAAAAAAATAAAATTAGCTGATTATGTCATTAATAATAATTTTTCAGCAAATGTTATGAAAAATAAAGTTAAACTAATTAAAAAAGAAATATTAAAATGAAAGAAATAGTTCTAGATACTGAGACAACAGGCCTGTCTGTTAGAGATGGTCATAGAATTGTTGAAATTGGTTGTATAGAGTTAGATAATTTAGTACCAACAAAAAATATATTCCATTTTTATTTAAACCCTGAAAGGAAAGTATCAGAGAAAGCATTTGAAGTTCACGGTTATTCTGATGAATTTTTAGCAACCAAACAAAAATTTGCTGATATAGCTGATGATTTCATAGATTTTATTAAGGATAAAAAAATTATTATACATAATGCTGATTTTGATATTGGTCATTTAAACAATGAATTAACTTTAGTTGGAAAACAAAAAATAAATAATTCGAATGTTATTGATACTTTAGAGTTAGCAAGAAATAAATTTCCGGGTTCAGGTATTAGCTTAGATGCTTTGTGTAAAAGATTTAGAATTGATAATTCTAAAAGAGAAAAACATACAGCCTTAATAGATTGTGAATTACTTGCAAAAGTTTACATTAATTTAATTGATCAAAAAGAACCAAAATTGAATCTAGTTGAAAATACTGAGAGCAAAGCTTTATCTATTAAAAATGAGTCTGACTACTACAAAAAAGTTATAATCCCAAGTCAAAAGGAACTTTCTGATCATCAGGAATTTTTAAAAAAAAATTTAAAAAAGAATTATTTTTAGTTTAACCTCTCATTATATAATTTTACAAAATCTATTTTTGAACCAAATTTTAAATCGGGTAATCCAGATTTTCTTAAAATAGTTAAAAACTTTTCTTCTAATTCTGGATAAATTTTTACTTGTAGGTCACTTAATATTATTCTCTCTAACTCTGTTTTTTTAATTTGCAAATCTAATATATCGATTGCCGTTGCATATTTAATTTGGAAAAAACCTTTTTCTTTTTTCTTATTTGGATTTTCATAAGTTAAGGTTGTAAGAACTTCTATCATTTTTCTTTTTAATGGTTTAGATGTTATATCAACTTTCATTTGATATTCTGGAATAGTATTTCTAACAGAAATCAAAGTTTCAGGATTTGGTATCTCAATTGATAAATCTTGAATGTAACTAACAATAATTTTGTATTTATTTTCCATCTTTATCTTCTATATCCTCATATTCACCTTCAATAAAATTTTTTTTTTTAATTTTATTTTTTGAATAATTTCTTGAATATTTACTAAGAATTATTTTTCTTGTAACTGGGAAAATTAAAAGAATTCCAATTATGTCTGTGGCAAAACCTGGTAGTATTAAAAGTAAAGCAGCAAAAGCGATAGCTGCTCCCGAAACTATTTCATAAAGAGGCATTTCATTTTTGACTAATTGAGACATGCCTGATTTTAAAGTGTTAAAACCTTCGTATCTCGCATACCAAATTCCAGCTATTGCAGTGACTAGTATCAATAAAACCGTGTTTAATGCTCCTATCTGTGAGCCAACTTTTATGAAAAAGTAGATTTCAAGAAGAGGTATGCCTAAAATAAGAATTATTGCTGTGTTCATTTGTCTATAATGTAAATTGCAGGTTGAAATTAATCAACATAGTAAATATTATTAGTATATGAGTTACAGCTTCGAGTATATCGATATAATATTACTAGCTATGATTGCTGGTTTTATTTTCCTTAGATTAAGAGGGATTTTAGGAAAAAAAACAGGATTTGAGGAAAATATCAATTCGAGTTTCCCTCATGAAGAAGTTCCAGAAACTAAAACTTCACCTGTTTTAAATGCTGAAACTTTTGATGATGCAGCAAAGAAAGATTTCTTGAATGGTGCTAAAATAGCATACGAAAGTATTATTACTAGTTTTTCTAAAGGAGATCTAAAATCAATAAAAAATCTACTAGCTAAAAATGTATATGATCAATTTGATGAAGCTATCAAAGACAAAAAAGCAAGAAATGTAACTTCTGAAACTACATTTATTGGTATTAATTCCGCAGAAATAAAAGAGCATAATCAAAATAAAAATATGCTGGAGGTAACTGTTGAATTTGTAAGTGAAATTATATCCTGCATTAAGGATAAAGATAACAAAGTTATTTCAGGTGATGCTCAAAAAGTTAAAAAGGTTCTAGATACCTGGAAGTTTACGAAAGATAGTACGTCGAAAAATCCTAATTGGTTAATAGTAGATACCCAGGCTTAGTTGAATAAAAAGATATCAGATAAAGACAAACGAGATTGGCAAGATTTTATAAATAGTACTGATAAATTAGAAAATAAAGATCAAAAAATTTCTTCAAAACCTAAAGAATATATTGAAAGATCTATCGATTTGCATGGTTATACCCTAGAGGAAGCAAATCAAAAGATGATTTCTTACATTGAAGAATGTTATGCAAATGGAATTAACAAAATTAGTGTCATTACAGGAAAGGGTCTTAGATCTAAAAATTTTAATGACCCATATCAATCTAGCAATTTGAGTATATTAAAACACTCAGTACCTAATTTTATTAAAGGTAGTGATCATTTAATGAAAAAAATTATAAGTATTGATTTCGAGGCTGTTGAAAACCCATCTGTTGGGAATTTTGATATTTTTTTAAGAAAAAAAAAGTAATATTTATAAAATAAACTTCGATAGGTCTGCGTCCTTAACAAGTTCACCAATATTTTTCTTAATATAATCAGAGTCTATACTGATTTTTTCACCAGCTCTATCAGTTGCTGTAAAGCTAATTTCATCTAAAACTCTTTCTATAATGGTGTGTAGTCTTCTGGCACCTATGTTTTCTACAGTTGTATTTACCTCACTTGCAATCGTTGCAATGGTATCAATTCCATCTTCAGTAAATTCTAAATCAACATTTTCTGTTTTAAGTAAAGCTTTGTATTGTTTAATTAAACTATTATCTGGCTCTTTTAAAATTCGCTTAAAATCCTCACTATTCAACGCATCTAGCTCAACTCTGATTGGTAATCTTCCTTGAAGTTCAGGCAAAAGATCCGATGGTTTCGCTAATTGGAATGCTCCAGAAGCTATAAATAATATGTGATCTGTCTTTATTGGACCATATTTAGTACTCACTGTCGTTCCTTCAATGAGAGGAAGCAAGTCTCTTTGAACACCTTCTCTTGAAACATCTCCGCCAACTCGGTCAGTTCTTGCTGAAATCTTATCTATTTCATCTAAAAATACGATACCGTTATTTTCAGTTGTGTTTTTTGCAGATTTAATAATTTTATCTTGTTCTATTAATTTATCAGCTTCTTCGTTAAGTAATATCTCATGAGATTCTTTTACTGACATTTTTTTCTTCTTAGCTTTCTGACCCATAGATTTACCAAGCATGTCTGAAATATTAATCATTCCAACATTTGCACCAGGCATACCAGGAATTTCGAATGACGGCATTCCACCACCACTTTCAGTTACAGCTATTTCAATCTCATTGTCGTCTAAATCACCATCTCTTAATCTTTTCCTAAAACTTTCCCTCGTTGCAACACTTGCTTTATTGCCTACAATTGCATCAAGAACTCTATCCTCTGCTAATTTTTGTGCTTTAGCGTGAACTTCTTTTCTTCTTTTAACTTTTTCCATTGCAATAGCAATTTCTAAAAGATCTCTAATTATTTGTTCAACATCTCTTCCAACATAACCAACTTCAGTAAATCTTGTAGCCTCAACTTTTACAAATGGTGCTTCAGCTAATTTTGATAATCTTCTAGATATTTCCGTTTTACCAACACCTGTTGGTCCCATCATTAAAATATTTTTTGGAAGAACTTCATCTTTCATATCTCCTTCTAAAGCTTGTCTTCTCCATCTATTTCTTAAAGCAATTGCAACAGCTCTTTTAGCATTATTTTGTCCAACAACAAATCTATCTAACTCAGAAACTATTTCTCTTGGAGATAATGAATTTTGAATATTATTTTTTTCTTTTTTTACTTTAGCGTTTGGTAGAGTTGTAACGTTTGATTTTTCCATATTAAATTTTTTCAATGTTTAAATTGTCATTGGTGAAAACACATATTTCAGATGCAACTTTAATAGCTTTTTTTGCAACTTCTTCTGCTGATAAATCTGTATCCATTAAAACTTTTGCAGATGCTAATGCATAATTTCCACCAGATCCAATTCCAATTACATCACCTTCAGGCTCTAAAACGTCACCAGTTCCAGAGATAATAAAACTATTTTCTTTGTCACCAACCGCCATTAAGGCTTCTAATCTTCTTAAATACTTATCTGTTCGCCAATCTTTAGCAAGTTCAACAGCTGCTCTTGCTAAATTTCCAGCATGTTTTTCTAGTTTAGACTCTAATCTTTCAAATAATGTTAAGGCATCTGCTGTAGATCCGGCAAAACCTGCGATCACATTTCTTTTCTCAATCTTACGAACTTTATTTGCAGTTTTCTTAATTACCGTATTTCCCATACTAACTTGGCCATCTCCAGCAACTACTACTTCATTGTTTTTTCTTACTAATACTATTGTTGTCATAGATTATAGATGGATACTAAATCTTATAGTTCAAGACCAAGCCTAGAATTATTGCCATAATTGAATAATAGATATATACCTTTTTCAAACTATGAAACGTAAAGCCAAAATAAGTAGAAAAACAAAAGAGACTAACATCAGTGTTGATTTAAACATTGATGGTAAGGGTAAGTACAAAGTTGACACAGGTATAGGATTTTTAGATCACATGCTTGAGCAGTTATCTAAACACTCTTCGATGGATATGAATATTAAGGCCAAAGGTGATACACACATTGATCTTCACCATACAACTGAAGATACGGGAATTGCAATTGGTGAATGTTTAAAAAAAGCATCAAAAAAATTTGTTGGTATAAAAAGATATGCACATGCAATGATACCAATGGATGAAACATTAACTAGAGTTGCAATTGATGTTTCAAACAGACCTTATTTAATTTGGAAAGTAAAACTGAAAGTAGAAAAATTAGGTGAGATGGACACGGAACTATTCAAAGAATGGTTTCAAGCTTTTTCACAGGCTGCAGGCATTACTTTACATGTTGAAAATATTTATGGAGATAACAGTCACCACATAATCGAGTCTTGCTTTAAAGGATTAGCAAGATCTTTACGTGCTGCTTTAGAAATGGATCCAAGAAATAAAACCACAATACCTTCTACAAAAGGTTCTTTATAAATTAAATGAACGTCACAATTGTTGACTACAATTCAGGCAACATAAGTTCTGTAATAAATTCGTTTAAAGAAGTCGCAAAAAATAAAGTAAACATTGAGGTAACATCAGATCTTACGACCATAAAAATTAGCGATAAAGTTGTATTACCAGGACAAGGTTCTTTTAAAAGCTGCATTGATGGACTTAAGAGTATCAGCGGTTTGATAGATACTCTTAACGAATTTGCATTAGAAGTTAAAAAACCACTTCTTGGAATTTGTGTAGGCCTTCAAATGTTCGCAGATGTTGGTTATGAGGAAACTGAAACAAAAGGCCTAGGATGGATCTCAGGCAAAGTTTCTAAGATTGATAACCAAGACGGTAAATTTAAGCTTCCACACATTGGTTGGAATGAAATTAATATAATGAAAGACTGTAAGATTTTTAAAGGTATAGAAAATAATTCTCACATGTACTTTGTACACAGTTATGAGTTTGTGCCTGAAAATAAATCTGTAATTTCTGCAACAACTGATTATTCGAGTAATGTTGTATGTG
>CACHTK010000011.1 GCA_902582765.1 uncultured Pelagibacteraceae bacterium | reverse complement strand
AAAATAATTTTTTTCTAAATGCCTTTTACAACTTACGATAAAATTTGGAACGATCATCTAGTTGATGAACAACCTGATGGTACATCACTTTTGTTTGTAGATAGACATTTAATTCATGAAGTTACAAGCCCTCAAGCATTTGAAGGCTTAAGAAATTCAAACAGAAAAGTAAGACACCCTAAACTAACTCTTGCTGTTGCAGATCATAATGTTCCAACAACTGACAGGTCAAAAGGTATCGCAGATGAAGACTCGAGAATTCAAGTTGAAACTTTGAACAAAAACTGTAAGGAATTTGGAGTAGAGATTTTTGGAATGGATGATAAAAGACAAGGCATTGTCCATATCATAGGACCTGAACAAGGTTTTACACAGCCTGGAAATATTATTGTTTGTGGTGATAGTCATACTGCAACTCATGGAGCATTTGGAGCTTTAGCTTTTGGAATTGGAACTTCAGAAGTAGAACACGTTTTAGCAACACAAACTTTAGTTCAAAAAAAATCAAAAAACTTTAGAATTAGCGTAAATGGTTCATTACCTATTGGCGTAACATCGAAGGATGTCATCCTGCAGATAATTGGAAAAATAGGAACGGCTGGTGGTACTGGTTATGTGATTGAGTATGCTGGTAACCTTATATCTAATCTAAGTGTTGAACAAAGAATGACGATTTGCAACATGACTATTGAAGGTGGGGCAAGAGCAGGACTAATTCAACCAGATGAAAAGATATTTCAATATTTAAAAGGTAAACCAATGTCACCAAAAGGACAAAACTGGGAAAAAGCTTTGGAATATTGGCATACATTGAAATCTGATAAGGACGCAAACTTTGATAAAGAATTAACCTTAGATGGATCTCAAATTAAACCAATGGTAACTTGGGGAACATCTCCCCAGGATGTGGTTGAAATAGACGGTAAAGTTCCCAATCCTGAAAGTGAAACAGACCCAGATAGAAAAAATTCAATTAACAGATCATTAAATTATATGGGATTAAAACCAAATACGAATATTCAAGATATTAAGATTGATAAAGTTTTTATAGGAAGCTGCACTAACGGGAGAATAGAAGATATAAGAGAGGCAGCTAAAATATTGAAAGATAAAAAAGTTGCATCACATGTACATGCAATGATTGTTCCAGGTTCTGGTTTAGTTAAAGAACAAGCAGAGCAAGAGGGTCTGGATAAAATATTTTTACAATCAGGATTCGAATGGAGAGAGCCAGGCTGTTCAATGTGTCTAGCAATGAACGCGGATAAACTTAAACCTGAGGAAAGATGTGCATCTACCTCTAATAGAAATTTTGAGGGTAGACAGGGAAGAGGTGGTAGAACGCATTTAGTTAGTCCAGCAATGGCAGCAGCAGCTGCAATTTCTGGAAATTTAGATGATGTTAGAAAATACCAAAATTAAATGAATAAATTTATCTCAATAAAAAGTATTCCAGCTTATCTACCTATCGTCAATATAGATACAGATATGATAATTCCTAAACAGTTTTTAAAAACTATAAAAAGAACTGGACTAGGAAAAAATTTATTTTTTGAAATGAGATATGACCAAAGTGGTAAAGAGATAGATGACTTTATTTTAAATAATAGTCCATATAATAATTCTAAAATTTTAATTGCAGGAAAGAATTTTGGATGTGGTTCTTCTAGAGAACATGCTCCTTGGGCTTTAATGGATTTTGGAATAACTTGCGTAATTAGTTCAAGTTATGCAGATATATTTTATAATAACTGTTTTAAGAATGGGATTCTCCCAATTACAATTTCAGAGGATCAAATCAAAGAAATTTCAGAGTATTCGAATAGAAAAGAGGAAATTTCTGTAAATTTACCTGAGCAAACAATAAGTTTCGGTAATAAAGAAATTAAATTTGAAATAGATCAATTTAAGAAAAAATGTCTAATTGAGGGATTAGATGACATAGCTTTATCACTAGAAAAATCTGAAAAAATAATTTCATACGAAAATAAAATTAAAGAAGCAAAACCTTGGATATTTAATGATTAAAATTAAAAAAAGAAAAATTTTATTATTACCAGGGGATGGTATCGGACCTGAGGTAATTGCTGAAGTCAAAAAAATAATTGAATGGTTTAACTCAAATAAATCCTTGGATTTTGAAATTGACCAAGATTTGGTTGGAGGTGCTGCTTATGATAAACATGGAACTCCAATAACTGATGAAGCTTTTTACAAGGCACAAGAAAGCGCTGCAGTAATATTGGGTGCTGTTGGTGGACCAAAATGGGATAATATTGATTTTTCAAAAAAACCAGAGAGAGCTCTATTAAAATTAAGAAAAGAATTAAAATTATTTGCAAATTTGAGACCTGCAATTTGTTTCAAACAACTTGTTGATGCCTCAAGTTTAAAGCCTGAATTTGTTTCTAATTTAGATATACTTTTTGTTAGAGAATTAACGGGTGGGATTTATTTTGGTGAACCTAGAGGGATAAAACCAATTGATAATGGAGAAAGAAAAGGAATTAATACCCATGTCTATACTACTAGTGAAATTGAGAGAGTAGCTCGAGTTGCATTCGATCTAGCTAGAAAAAGAAATAATAAAGTCACCTCTTGTGAAAAGTCGAATGTCATGGAGGCAGGTCAATTATGGAAAGAAGAAGTTCAAGCGATTCATGAAAAAGAATACAGTGATGTAGAATTAAATCATATGCTAGCAGATAACTGCGCAATGCAGCTAGTTAGAAATCCTAAACAATTTGATGTGATAGTAACAGATAATCTTTTTGGTGACATGTTATCAGATGAAGCTGCAATGTTGACTGGTTCTCTAGGGCTTTTGCCATCTGCGTCCCTTGGAGCCAAAGATAAAAACGGTAATATGAGATCTTTATATGAGCCAGTTCATGGATCAGCACCCGATATAGCAGGTCAAGGTATTGCTAATCCAATAGCAACAATACTGAGTTTTGCAATGGCTTTAAGATATTCTTTAGACCTAGATAAAGAGGCAGATAGTTTAGAAAAAGCTGTTCAAGGTGTGCTTGATGAGGGTCTTAGAACTAAAGATATTATTTCTAAGGGAATGAAAGAAGTATCAACATCAGTGATGGGAGATGCGATAATTTCAAAATTGCAATAATTAAACATTTATTCTAAAGTATATCTATGCCAACTTATAATGCACCAGTAGATGATATGATGTTTCTCTTTGATAAATTGAGGAACAACAAAAAATATAATGAAATTGAAAAATATAAAGAAGTTAACACAGAATTAGTTAAAGATATTTTAGATGAAGCAGCAAAAATTACTCAAAACTTAATCTTACCTCTTGCAAAAAGTGGAGATGAAACGCCAGCTGTTTTAGAAAATGGGGTGGTTAGAACACCTCCAGGATATAAGGAAGCTTATCAAAAATTTATAGAAGATGGATGGATTTCTTTATCTTGTGATCCGAAATATGGTGGTCAAGGAATGCCTAAAACAGTAAGCACTTTCTTTGATGAAATGTTATCATCTGCAAGTTTATCTTTTAAACTTTACAGTGAATTGACTATTGGAGCATATAACTGTTTGTTAAGGCACGCTGATGATGAAATAAAAAATACTTATTTACCTAAAATGGTCGAGGGTAAATGGAGCGGCACAATGTGTTTAACTGAACCAGTATGTGGAACAGACTTAGGTCTTCTAAAAACTAAAGCAGTTGATCAAAATGATGGAACTTACAAAATCAGTGGTCAAAAAATTTTTATTACTTCTGGGGATCAAGATTTAACAGAAAATATTATCCATTTAGTATTAGCTAGATCTACAGACTCACCAGCAGGAACAAAAGGTATCAGTTTATTTTTAGTTCCAAAATTTGTTTTAAATAAAGATGGATCAGTTGGGCCAAGAAACGGAGTTTCAACAGGATCAATAGAAAACAAAATGGGCATTAAGGGATCTGCAACATGTGTATTAAATTTTGATGCTGCTGTTGGTTATATGATTGGACCAAAAAACAAAGGCCTTAACTCTATGTTCACAATGATGAATTTGGAGAGAATTATTGTTGGGATTCAAGGGTTAGGTATTTCTGAAATTGCATACCAAAATTCCCTTACTTACGCCAAAGAAAGAAAACAAGGTAAGGCATTTAATTCAAAATCAAATAATGGTGCAGATTTTATTATTGATCACGTTGATATTAGACGGTCACTTTTGAGTATGAAGTCTATGATAGAGGGACAAAGAGCCTTGAGTTTCTGGCTGTCTCAACAAATTGAAGTTAGCTTAAATCATTCTGATGAAAAAATAAAACAAGAAGCATCAGATCTTGTTTCATTAATGACTCCAGTTGTTAAATCGCTTTTCACCGATAATGCAATGGAAATAACAAGTGAAGCAATGCAAATTCATGGAGGATACGGATTTACTAAAGATCAAGGTATTGAACAATTCTACAGAGACAATAGAATTACACCTATTTATGAGGGAACAAATTCAGTTCAGGCTGCTGACTTAGTCTTCAGAAAATTAATCAATAAAAATGGTGATATTATTGAAAACTATCTAAATTTGGTTAAAGACGAGATTAAAATTACTGACAAAAGAGCTGAGCCTTTTGTAAAACAACTTAACTATCATCTTGATATTTTGTCAAAATTTACTGATTGGATGAAGGAAAAAATAAAAAATTCTCCAGAAGATGCAAGTGGAGCATGTAACGATTATTTAAAAGTTCTTGGTTTAGTTGCAACCGGACATGCTTGGTTAAAAGTTCTAGAAGTTTCCTTCAAAGAATATGAGAGTAATAAAGATTTTTATGAGGACAAAATCCAAACTGCCAACTTTTTCTTTAATAGAGTACTTCCTAGGATAGAAAGCAGTTATATTACTGCAACTACTGGAAGTAATTATATTATGAATTACAAATTTAATTAGAATGAACCCTTATGAAACAAATTTGGATAAAAACGAAGCCAATTATGTTCCATTAACCCCTTTATCATTTCTAGAAAGAGCAAAAGATATTTATCCAAACTACGAAGCAGTAGTTTATGAAAGTAGGAAATACACTTGGAGTGAAGTTTACAAAAGATGTATTAAGTTTGCTAGTGCATTAGATAAATTGGGAATTAAAACAGGTGATACGGTATCTGTCTTGGCTTTTAACACACCTGAAATATTTGAAGCGCATTATTCCATTCCTATGGTTGGAGCAGTTATAAATGCCATTAATACAAGATTAGACTCAAAAACAATTAGTTATATTTTAAATCATAGTGAAGCGAAGGTGCTAATTGTAGATAGACAATTTCATGATGTAGTAAAAAAAGCTTTAGAAGAAGTTAATTCAAAAATTACTATAATTGATATAGATGATAAAGATGCAAAGCTAACCGACTCAAAAAATATAGGATCTTTGGAATATGAGGAGTTTTTAAATTCTGGAGATGAAAATTTTAAATGGAAAATGCCAAAAGATGAGTGGCAAGCTATAGCATTAGGTTATACTTCTGGAACAACTGGTAATCCAAAAGGAGTTGTTTATCATCATAGAGGATCATATTTAATGGCAACAGGAAGTGCAGTTGCATGGAATATGCCTAATCAGTTAAATTTTTTATACACAGTACCAATGTTTCATTGTAATGGCTGGTGTTATCCTTGGACAATGTCAATGATTCATGGTCGAGTAATTTGTCTGAGAAATATTGATGTAAAAAAGATATTTGAATTAATTAATAAATATGAAGTTACTCATTTTGGTGGAGCACCAATAGTTTTAAACATGTTAGCTAATGCACCTGAGGATCAGCAAAAGGAATTAAAAAGGAAGGTATATGTATTAACAGCAGGTGCTCCTCCTCCTAGTATAATTTTTGAAAAAATGCAAAAGTTAGGCTTTGAAGTAATGCATGTATATGGTCTTACAGAAACCTATGGTCATATTTTGCAGTGTGCATGGAATCAAGAATGGGATGAATTAGATCAAAATAACCAAAACGAAATAAGAGCAAGACAAGGCGTAAGGTATCCCAATACAGAAGGCGTCATTGTAATGGACCCTGAAACCATGAAGCCAGTTCCTCATGATGGAAAAACAATGGGTGAAATTATGATTAGAGGAAATGTGGTGATGAAGGGTTATTTTAAAGATAAAGAAGCGACAGAAAAATCAATGGATGGAGGATGGTTTCATTCTGGCGACTTAGCTGTAACTCATCCAAGTGGTTACATAAAAATACAAGACCGATCAAAAGATATTATAATTTCAGGAGGAGAAAATATTTCATCTATCGAAATTGAAAATACGATTTCAAAACATCCTGCTGTATCACTGGCAGCTGTTGTAGCAAAACCAGATGAAAAATGGGGTGAAACACCTTGTGCTTTTGTTGAATTAATCGAAGGAAAATCAAGTTCAGAGGAAGAAATTATTAAATTTTGTCGAGAAACTCTTGCTGGATTTAAACTTCCTAAGAAGGTTGTGTTTACTCCGCTACCAAAGACATCCACTGGAAAGATTCAAAAGTTTGAACTGAGAAAACAAGCTAAGGAATTAAACTAATATAGTTTCTTTACAAAAATCAAATAAGATGGCAGTAATGCTCAAAAAAAAATGAAAACTTTTTTAATAGCAAAATCAAGAAGGCTTAGAGGTACACCGTACACCTCTAGAATTGAAAAACAAGGTGTAACTGCTTATACTATATATAATCATATGTTGCTGCCAGCAGCATTTGGTTCTGTAGAAGATGCTTATCATCACTTGAAAGAGCATGTTCAGATTTGGGATGTTGCCGCTGAAAGACAAGTTGAAATTTCTGGAAAAGACTCAGCAAAATTGGTTCAATTGATGACTTGCAGAGATTTATCAAAATCCAAAGATGGAAGATGTTATTACTGCCCAATCATTGATGACAATGCAGGTTTAATTAATGATCCTGTAGTTCTAAGATTAAATGAAAATAGGTGGTGGGTCTCTTTAGCTGACTCAGATGTAATTCTATTTGCCAAAGGATTAGCGATTGGAAACAAATTTGATGTAAAAATTTCTGAACCTGATGTTGATATAATGGCAGTTCAAGGACCAAAATCATTTCAATTAATGGAAAAAGTTTTTGGAGAAAAAATTGTAAATTTAAAATTTTTTGGTTTTGATTATTTTGAATTTGGTGGCGATAAACACCTTATTGCAAAGTCTGGATGGTCTAAACAAGGTGGCTATGAAATTTATATGGAACACAACGAATCAGGTTTAAAACTATACGATCATCTTTTTGAAATTGGAAAGGAATTCAATATTAGACCAGGTGGACCAAACCTTATCGAACGTATTGAGAGTGGTTTACTTTCTCATGGTAACGATATGGACAATGGAGATAATCCATATGAGTGTGGTTTTGACAAGTATGTAAATATAGATAGTGATGTTGATTTCTTAGGTAAAGAAAAACTAAAAAAAATTAAAGCTGAAGGAATTAAAAAAAAACTTATGGGAGTAAAAATTGATGCCAAGGAAATAAGTGTTAATGGCTCAATGGATCTAGTAGATGAAGATAATAATGTAATTGGAGAATTAAGATCTGGTTGTTACAATCCAACTTTTAAACAAGTCATTGGGATTGCAATGATTAACAAACCACACTTTGAGACTTCGAAATCCTTTAAAATCAATATAAATGGCTCTGATTTTCATGGAAAAGTTTGTGATTTACCTTTCATTTAGTATAAAACTTTAAAATATCATGAATATAGCAATAGTAGGAGCGACAGGAAACGTAGGTCGAAAATTAATAGAAGTTTTGGAAAAAAAAAACTTTCCAATAACAGAGGCGTACTTAGTTGCGTCTCCAAATAGTGAAGGAAAAAAAATTAATTTTTTAGGAAAAGAGCATACTGTTAGTAATTTAGACCAATTTGATTTCTCAAAAGTAAAAATTGCTTTTTTTGCAGCTGGTTCTTCAATTGCTGAAAAATGGGCACCGATCGCAGCAGAAAAAACAATTGTAATAGATAATTCAAAATTCTTTAGAAAAGATCCAGAAATTCCTTTAATTGTTCCAGAGGTAAATTCCAAAGAATTACCTAAATTTAAAAATAAGAATATTATAGCAAATGCCAATTGTTCAGTAATACCAATAGTTGTAGCTCTCAAACCATTACATGATTTGTATAATGTAAAAAGAATAGTTGCATCAACTTATCAATCTGTATCAGGAGCAGGCAAAGCAGGAATGGATGAACTTATATCCCAAACTAAAGAAGTCTTGGAAAATAAAGATGTTGAGTCAAAAAATTTTACTAAGCAAATTGCTTTTAATGCTATACCACATATCGATAGTTTTCTTGAAAATGGAAGCACAAAAGAAGAGCAAAAAAATCATGATGAGGTAAAAAAAATTTTAGATAGTAAAATTAATATAACATCTACTTGTGTAAGAATCCCTGTTCTTGTTTCTCACTCCATAAGTGTGAATGTTGAATTTAACAAAAAACATGACTTAGAAGAAATAAGAAATGTCTTATCATCATCACCAGGATGCAAGGTAGTTGATGAGCAAAAAGATGGAGGATACATTACGCCTGTTGAAGCTGAAGACAAATTTGAAACATTCATATCAAGAATTCGTGAGGACTCTTCTCAACCAAATTCAATTAATTTGTGGGTTGTGTCTGATAACTTATTAAAAGGTGCTGCACTTAATGCAGTTGAAATTGCTGAGGCTTTAGTAGAAAAAGATTTTTATGGAAAATAAAAATCCAATATCGCCACATATACAAATTTATAATTGGCACATTTCCTCACTGGTTTCAATTTCACACAGAATAACTGGTATAATAAACTTTTTCACTATAACTTTAATAGGTATATGGATAGCCTCTTTATTATTGGGTGAACAGAGTTATCAGAATATTAATTTGTTCTTATCATCTTTTTTAGGCAAATTTTTTTGTCTTGGAATTATTTGGTCTTTTTCATTTCAAATGCTTAGTGAAATAAGACATTTGTTTATGGATTTAGGTTATGGTTTTGAGCAAAAAACTACAAAAATAACAGGATTAATTGTGCTAATCGGATCATTTCCACTTACTGTAATAATCTTTATTATTGGAAGAGTTTTAATTTAATGGGATCAGTTACAAAAAAATGGTTGTTCTTAAAAGTAAGTTCAGCAATATTAGTGCCATTAATGCTATGGTTTGCGATTAATCTAGCTTCTATTTACGACAAAGGCTTTGAACAGGTATTACTGTTTGTGTCTTCTCAACCTTCAAAGTTTTTGTTAAGTCTTTTTTTGATTTTTGCATATTTTTTCTCTGCACTAAGTATTAGTGAGGTTTTTGAGGACTATATCGAAGATCAAAAAATCAAAAATGCCGCAAATAAATCTTTAAATATCTTTGCTATAGTATTTCCATTATTAATCATTATCTTAATATTTAGTTTATAGTTATGAGTGCATACAAAATTATTGATCATGAATATGATGTTGTTGTTCTAGGTGCAGGTGGTTCTGGGCTAAGAGCAGCTGTAGGATTAAGTGAAGCGGGATTAAAAACTGCATGTGTCTCTAAAGTGTTCCCAACCAGAAGCCACACCTCCGCAGCACAAGGTGGTATTTCAGCAGCACTTGGAAATATGGGTGAAGATGATTGGAGATGGCATATGTACGACACTGTTAAAGGTGCTGACTGGTTAGGAGACCAGGACTCTATAGAATATTTATGTAAGGAAGCGCCAGCTGCTGTTCTAGAATTAGAAAAGTATGGAGTTCCATTTAGCAGAACAGATGATGGCAAAATTTATCAAAGACCTTTTGGTGGCATGACAAAAAACTATGGAAATGAGACTGTGCAAAGAACTTGTGCAGCAGCAGATAGAACTGGACATGCAATACTTCACACATTGTATGGACAAGCTTTAAAACATAATACCGAATTTTTTATAGAATACTTCGCACTAGATTTGATAATGAAAGATGGAGCATGCAAAGGTATAATTGCTTGGAACCTTAATGATGGAACAATTCACAGATTTAAGTCCCATACAACAATTATAGCAACAGGTGGTTATGGAAAAGTGTATTACTCAGCTACTTCAGCTCATACGTGCACTGGAGATGGAAATGCTATGGCTTTAAGAGCTGGATTACCATTACAAGATATGGAATTTGTACAATTTCATCCAACAGGTATTTATGGTCATGGAACATTAATTTCAGAGGGTGTAAGAGGAGAAGGTGGTTATCTAGTAAATTCAAAAGGAGAAAGATTTATGGAGCGTTACGCTCCTAAAGCAAAAGATTTAGCATCTAGAGATGTCGTGAGTAGATCAATTGCAGTAGAAATTAACGAAGGCAGAGGTATAGGAAAAGAACAAGATCACGTTCATCTTCATATTGATCATTTGGACCCAAAAGTTATAGATGAGAGGCTTCCAGGAATATCAGAAGCATCTAAATTATTTGCAAACGTTGATGTAACTAAGGAGCCTATACCAGTAGTACCCACAGTGCATTATAATATGGGTGGAATACCAACAAATTATAAAGCAGAGGTTCTTACATTAAATGGATCTGAAAAAACTGTACCCGGGTTAATGGCTATTGGCGAAGCAGCATGTGTTTCTGTTCACGGTGCAAATAGATTAGGTTCAAATTCATTAATAGATTTAGTAGTTTTTGGAAGAGCTGCAGCGAAAAGAGCAGCAGAGTTAGTAAAACCCGGAATGAAGCATGAAGAAATTGATAAAAATGAAACGGATAGATGTTTAGATAGATTTGATAAATTAAGAAACTCAGAAGGTTCAAATCCAACATCTGAACTAAGACTTTCAATGCAAAAGACAATGCAATCAAAGTGTGCTGTATTTAGAACTGAGAAAACATTAAAAGAAGGCGTTGATGAAATTAGAAGACCTTATGATGGAATGGACTCTCTTTCTGTAAAAGATAAATCATTAATATTCAACACGGATTTAGTTGAAACTCTAGAATTTGATAACTTAATAAGACAAGCAATAACTACAATGGATTCTGCGTATCATAGAAAAGAAAGCAGAGGAGCCCATGCAAGAGAAGATTTTCCAAAGAGAGACGATGAGAACTATATGCAACATACTCTGTCTTGGTGCAATGGTTCAAAAACTAAAATTAATTACAGACCTGTTCATAGATCAACACTTACAAATGATGTACAATATTTTCCTCCACAGGAAAGAGTATATTAATGGTTCAATTAAATTTACCTGCAAACTCAAAGGTAGAAAAAGGTCAATACTACAAAGATAAAACAGGTTCAAAAAATATTAGAAAAGTAAATGTTTATAGATGGGATCCATCTACAAATGAAAATCCAAGACTTGATACCTATGAAGTTGATATGGATAATTGTTCATCTAAAGTGCTTGATGTTTTAAACAAAATTAAAAATGAAATAGATCCGTCTATTGCTTATAGAAGATCTTGCGCTCATGGAGTATGTGGGTCATGTGCAATGAATATGAATGGAAAGAATGGTCTAGCGTGTACCAAATCTCATTCTGAATTAAATGGAGATATCGATATTTATCCATTACCACATTTAAAAGTTTTGAAAGATTTAATTGGAGACTTAAGCACTCTTTATAAACAATACGAGTCCGTTGAACCTTGGTTAAAAACCTCAAAAGTAAATGATAAAGAAAATATTCAATCTAAAGATGACAGAGCAAAATTAGATGGATTGTATGAATGTATAATGTGTGCATGTTGTTCAACGTCTTGCCCGAGTTATTGGTGGAACGGTGAAAAGTATTTAGGTCCAGCTGTTTTACTTCAGGCTTATAGATGGATAATTGATAGTAGAGATGAAGATAGAAAAGAAAGACTTAAAAAAGTTGCTGATGAACTTAAACTTTACAGATGTCATACTATCTTGAATTGCACAAATGCTTGTCCCAAGGGCTTAAATCCTGCAAAAGCTATTGCAGAGATAAAGAAAATGCTTGCAACAGCTTGATTACTTAATTAAATAATTTCAATCATGAATTTAATCAAACATTTTGTTGGTGGAAAAGTAATATCAGGTAATTCAGAGAGAAAAGGAAAAATCTTTAACCCTGCTACCGGGGAACAAGAGTCTGAGGTTATTTTAGCCTCAAAAGCAGATTTAGATGGTGCAGTAGAAATTGCACAAAAAGCTTTTGAGACTTGGTCATTAAACCCTCCACTTCAAAGAGCAAGAATAATGTTTAAATTCAAAGAGCTTATAGAGAAAAATTTTGATGAACTGGCAAAACTAATAGTCTCAGAACATGGAAAAGTTTATGAGGATGCTAAGGGATCATTAATAAGAGGATTAGAAGTTGTAGAGTTTGCATGTGGAATTCCACACTTGCTTAAAGGAGAGTTTTCTGAAAATGTTGGAACAAACGTTGATAGTTATTCAATGCGACAGCCTTTGGGAGTTGCAGCCGGCATAACCCCATTTAATTTTCCAGCGATGGTACCTATGTGGATGTTTCCATTAGCTATAGCATGTGGTAATAGTTTTATTTTAAAACCATCAGAAAAAGATCCCTCATGTCCGATGAAATTGGCAGAACTGCTTCACGAAGCTGGTCTTCCTGAGGGAGTTTTTAATGTTGTAAATGGTGATAAAGAGGTTGTTGATGCGATATTAACAAATCAAAATATTAAATCTGTAAGTTTTGTTGGATCAACTCCTATTGCTAAGTACATTTATGAAAATGCAGCTAAAAATGAAAAAAGAGTTCAAGCATTAGGTGGAGCAAAAAATCATTTAGTTGTAATGCCAGATTGTGATTTAGATGGTGCCGTAAATGGTTTAATGGGTGCTGCATATGGTTCAGCTGGAGAAAGATGTATGGCGCAGTCAGTGGCAGTAGCTGTCGGTGATGTAGGTGATGAGTTAGTATCAAGACTATCAAAAAAAGCCGAGGCATTAAAAATTGGACCTGGTATGGATAAATCATCCGAGATGGGCCCTTTAGTAACCAAAGAACATTTGGAAAAAGTAAAAGGCTATGTAGATCTAGGAGTTAAAGAAGGAGCAAAACTTGTTCTTGATGGAAGAAATTTGAAATTGCAGGGCTATGAAAATGGTTTTTATATTGGTGGGTGTCTTTTTGATCATGTGAGTACTGATATGAGAATTTATAAAGAGGAAATATTCGGACCAGTTTTATCTGTGGTTAGGGTAAAAACATTTGAAGAGGCTACAAAAATGATTAATGAGCACGAATATGGAAATGGAGTTAGCATTTATACTAGAGATGGGGATGCAGGAAGAACATTCGCAAGCAAAATTCAAGTTGGAATGGTAGGAATAAATGTTCCAATACCAGTTCCAATGGCTTTTCATAGTTTTGGAGGATGGAAGAGGTCTTTATTTGGAGATAGTGGAACACATGGTATGGAAGGAGTAAAATTTTATACTAAATTAAAAACAATTACCTCCAGATGGCCATCAGGAATTAGATCTAATCCTGAGTTTATCATGCCAACAATGAAATAAAAAATGAGTAAAATTTCTTTAATAGGTGCTGGTCAAATAGGTGGGACTTTAGCCCATTTAATTGGCTTAAAAGAGCTTGTAAATGAGGTTGTGCTGTTTGATGTTGCTAGTGGAATTGCCAAAGGAAAAGCCTTAGATATTGCACAATCTTCATCAGTTGACGGATTTAACGTAAAATTTTCAGGAACAGATAATTATGAAGATATTAAAGACTCTGAAGTAATCATCATAACTGCTGGAGTACCAAGAAAGCCAGGTATGAGTAGAGATGATTTACTTGGAATTAATTTAAAAATTATTAAGCAGGTTGCGGAAGGAATAAAAGTAAATGCACCTAACGCTTTCGTAATATGTATTACAAATCCATTAGATGTAATGGTAATGGCATTTCAAAAATATTCAGGACTTCCAGCAAATAAAGTAGTTGGGATGGCTGGTATTTTAGATAGTTCACGTTTTAAACTTTTTTTATCTGAGGAATTAAATGTACCTGTAAGAGAAATTGATGCAATGGTAATGGGTGGGCATGGAGACACAATGGTACCTCTTCCAAGATTTACTAAGGTCTCTGGAAAACCTTTAATGGATTTATTAAAAGATGGAAAAATTTCTGAAAAAAAATTAGAGAGTATTAATCAACGAACAAGAGATGGCGGTGCTGAGATTGTTAAATATTTGGAAAAGGGATCGGCATTTTATGCACCAGCGGCTTCCGGAGTAGAGATGGCAGAAGCATTTTTAAAAGATCAAAAAAAACTTTTACCATGTGCAGCACATTTACATGGAGAATATGGGATTAATAATGTTTATGCTGGTGTTCCTGTTATCATTGGAAAAGAAGGTGTTGAAAGGATTGATGAAATTGATCTTAATGAGAATGAAAAAACAGAATTTAATAATTCTGTGGAAGCAGTTATCAAATTGTGGGATACGGCATCAAAAATAGATCCTGATTTGAATAAAGACTAAATGAATATTCACGAGCACCAAGCAAAACAAATTCTAAAAAAGTATGGAGCGAATGTACCCGAGGGAGTATTTGCATTTAATGTATCCGATCTTTTGCAAAAAACTAAAGAATTGAAAACAGATAAGTATGTTCTTAAAGCTCAAATTCATGCTGGTGGAAGAGGTAAGGCTGGTGGAGTAAAAATTGTTGATAATTTAGAAAATTTAGAAAAAGAAGCAAATGTTTTGTTTGGCAAAAAACTAATTACTCATCAAACAGGACCTTTAGGTAGAGAAGTAAAAAGACTATACGTTGAGGAGGTATCTAATATTAGTAAAGAATTTTATCTTTCTTGCCTAGTTGATAGAGCAAGTTCAAAAATTGCATTTATTTCAAGTGATCAAGGAGGAATGAACATTGAAGAAGTTGCCCAAAATACACCTGAAAAAATTTTAACAACTAAAGTCGATTTTAACCAAGAAATTTCCGAGGTCGACTGTAAGAAAATTATTAAGGTTTTTGAATTAGACGATAATTCTAGTTCAGAAGCTATAAGCTTAATAAAAGCAATTTATAAATTGTTCATAGAAAATGATGCAAATTTAGTAGAAATTAACCCACTTATTTTAACGAAAGAAAATAAAGTAGTTTGTCTTGATGCAAAAATGACATTTGATGAAAATGCATTATTTAAACATCCTGAGATTCAAGAATTAAGAGACTATAATGAGGAAGAAGCCACTGAAATTGAAGCAAGCAAACATGACTTGGCATATATAAAATTAGATGGAAGTATAGGATGTATGGTAAACGGCGCAGGATTAGCAATGGCTACAATGGATATCATAAAGCTCTATGGTGAAGAGCCTGCAAATTTTTTAGATGTAAGAGGTGGAGCATCAAAAGAAAAAGTTTCTGCTGCATTCAAAATTATTTTATCAGATAAAAATGTTAAAGGAATATTGATAAATATTTTTGGTGGAATTATGAGATGTGATGTACTTGCGCAAGGTGTTGTAGATGCAGCAAAAGAAATTAAAATTGAAGTTCCGTTAGTAGTAAGATTAGCAGG
Source organism: uncultured Pelagibacteraceae bacterium (assembly GCA_902582765.1). Lineage (GTDB taxonomy): Bacteria > Pseudomonadota > Alphaproteobacteria > Pelagibacterales > Pelagibacteraceae > Pelagibacter. The sequence continues at coordinate 15,290 of CACHTK010000011.1, read as the reverse complement.
AACAAACTTTGAAGAAGGAAAAAAGATATTAGAGAATTCTGGTTTAAAAATCATATCTGCAAATGACTTATCAGATGCTGCAAAAAAAGTTGTAGAGGCAATAAAATAATGTCAGTATTAATTGATAAAAATACAAAAGTAATTTGCCAAGGTTTTACAGGATCCCATGGTACTTTTCACTCTGAACAATCTATTAAATATGGAACAAACTTAGTTGGAGGCGTAACACCAAAAAAAGGTGGACAAATTCACTTAGAAAGACCAGTGTTTAACACAGTTAAAGAAGCAAAAGATGCCACTGGTGCTGATGCAACAATGATATATGTGCCTGCAAAGTTTGCTTCATCAGCCATCATTGAAGCCATCGATGCATCTATTCAATTAATTGTTTGTATTAGCGAAGGAATACCAATTCTAGATATGTTAAAAGTAAAAAAAAAATTACAAAATTCTAAATCCAGATTAATTGGTCCAAACTGTCCAGGAATAATTACACCTAATGAATGTAAAATTGGTATAATGCCAGGTAATATTCATAAAAAGGGTTCAGTTGGAATTGTATCTAGATCAGGAACATTAACCTATGAGGCAGTTGCTCAAACAACCGAGAACAATCTTGGCCAATCAACATGTATAGGAATTGGCGGTGATCCAATTAATGGAACTAATTTCATTGATTGCCTTGATTTATTTTTACATGACGATCAAACAGAGTCTATACTAATGATTGGAGAAATAGGTGGAACTGCCGAGGAAGAGGCTGCAGAATTTGTAAAAAATCACAAAATAAAAAAACCAATTGTTGGATTTATAGCTGGAGTAACTGCTCCACCAGGGAGAAGAATGGGACATGCCGGTGCTATTATTTCAGGTGGCAAAGGAAATGCTGAAGAAAAGATAAAAAAAATGCAAGATTGCGGTATTACTGTTGCTAATTCTCCCTCTGATATTGGAAAAACGCTACTAAATAAATTGTCTAATTGATAACATTTTGTTTGTATAATATTTAAATAATTAATATGTCAGCTTCCAAAAATCTTGAGTTCAAAAAAACTTCATTTTTAAATAAATCAAATAATGCATTTATTGAGCAAATGTATGTAAAGTTTATAAATAAAGATCCTAGTTTGCCAGAAGGTTGGAAAGAGTATTTTCTCGATATAAGTGAAGATTTAGACTCTGTTGTTAGAGAAATAAAGGGTCCCTCATGGAGTCCAAAAAAAGTAAAAATAAAAGAAAATATAGAATTTAAAAAAGAAGAATCTGGTCTTCAAGTTAATCAAGCTGATGTAATAGATGGTAATAGTAATTCAATAAGAGCTGTTTCACTCATTAGATCTTATAGACAAAGAGGCCATCTACTTTCTAAACTAGATCCACTTGAAATTAGAGAAAGTGAATATTTAGATGAATTACACCCAGAAAATTATGGTTTTAATAAAGAAGATTACGATAAGCAAATTTACTTAGATGGTGTTTTAAATAAAGAGTATTCTAACATAAGAGAAATTTTAACTATTCTTAGAAAAATTTATTGTAGGTCAATTGGTTATGAATATATGCACATATCCAATCCAACTGAAAGAAAATGGTTTAGGGATAGAGTAGAAAAAGACGACAATGCATTAAAATTTACTGAAAATGGTAAAAGTGCAATTTTAAACAAATTAATCCAAGCTGAGGGATTCGAGAAATTTTTGCATACTAAATATGTTGGTTCTAAAAGATTTGGTTTAGATGGTGGTGAAAGTTTAATTCCAGGTTTAGAACAAATTATAAAAATTGGGGGCCAATCCAAGATTAAAGAGGTTAAAATTGGAATGTCTCACAGAGGCAGACTAAATGTTTTAGCTAACGTTTTGCAAAAATCTTATAAAAGAATATTTAATGAATTTGCTGGTGAATTAAATAATACCGATGAAGACAGTGCTGGCGATGTGAAATATCATTTGGGAGCTTCATCTGATAGGGAATTTGATGGAAATTCTGTTCATGTAAGTCTAACAGATAATCCTTCGCATTTGGAAGCAGTTAATCCAGTAGTATTGGGTCAGACTAGAGCCAAACAATTTTTTCATAAAGATACTGAGAGAAACAAAGTAATTCCGATTTTAATTCATGGTGATGCTGCTTTTGCAGGACAAGGTATTGTTGCCGAATGTTTTGCAATGTCAGGGTTACCTGGACACAATACAGGTGGAACTATCCATATAATAGTGAATAATCAAATAGGATTTACCACAAGCCCAAGGTTTGCAAGATCTTCACCCCACCCATCAGATATTGCGAAAATGGTTGATGCGCCTATCATCCATGTTAATGGAGATGACCCGGAAGCTGTTGTTTATGGTTCAAGAATTGCAACTGAATTTAGATTAAAGTTTAATAGAGATGTAGTCATCGACTTAGTTTGTTACAGACGATTTGGACATAATGAGGGAGATGAGCCATCATTCACTCAACCATTGATGTATAAAAAAATTAGATCACATCAATCAACAGCAAATATATATGGATCTAAACTTATTGATGAAAACTTAATATCTCAAGAAGGTTTAAATGATCAAATAAAAAAATTTAAAGATCTTTTAGATAATCAATTTAAAACAGCTAAAGATTATAATCCTAAAATTGAATGGTTCGAGGGAGCATGGTCTAGCTATAAACCTAAAAAAGGAAAAGATAAAAGAGGCGTAACAGGAGCAGATAAAAAAATACTTAAAAATATTTCAGATAAAATAAACTTTGTTCCAGCAGAAATAAATATTCACAAAACTATTAACAAAATTTTACAAAGTAGAAAAAAATCTGTTGATGATGGTGTAAATATTGACTGGTCTACTGCTGAATCTTTAGCATTTGGTTCATTATTAGATGAGGGTTTTCCAGTTCGATTTGTAGGACAGGATTCTGGTAGAGGGACTTTTAGTCAGAGACATTCAGTTTTAAGAGATCAGATTGATAACTCTAGATATATTCCTTTAAACAACATATCAAAAAACCAAAAAAAATTTGAAATAGTAGATAGTTTTTTATCTGAACTTGCAGTTTTAGGATTTGAATATGGATATAGCTTAGTAGAACCAAATACTCTTACTCTTTGGGAAGCTCAATTCGGTGATTTTGCCAATGGTGCGCAAGTTATAATCGATCAATTTATTTCTTCTGGTGAAAGAAAATGGCAAAGAGCTTCAGGTTTAGTTATGTTATTACCCCATGGTTATGAAGGTCAAGGACCAGAACATTCCTCTGCTAGACTTGAAAGATTTTTACAATTGTGTGCAAATGATAATCTACAAGTTATGAATTGTACAACTCCAGCAAACTATTTTCATGCTTTACGTAGACAAATACACCGTGATTTTAGAAAACCACTTGTAATCATGACACCTAAATCTTTGTTAAGAAACAAATTTTGTGTATCAACCATTGATGATTTTAGTAAGCAGACATCGTTCCACCGAATAATGTGGGATCATGCATTAAGTGATCAATCCAAAAATTTTATTAAATTAAAAAAATCTAGTGAAATAAAAAAAGTTATAATTTGTTCAGGAAAAGTGTACTTCGATCTTTTAGATGCTAGAGAAAAGTTAAAAAGAGATGATGTGGTAATGTTTAGAATAGAGCAACTTTATCCTTTTCCAGCAAAGAGTTTGGTAAAAGAACTTAAACCATATGCAAAAAATGCTAATTTTTATTGGTGTCAGGAAGAGCCAAAAAATATGGGTGCATGGTTTTCAGTAAGAGATTATATACAATGGACATTGGACACCATTAAAGCTAAAAATAACGAGATTTCTTATATTGGAAGAAATCCTGATGCATCACCAGCCACTGGATATGCTAAAAGGCATCAACTTGAGCAACAAGAAATTATAAATGAAGTATTTAATTAATGAGTGAAAAAATTTTAGTACCTACTTTAGGTGAAAGTATTACAGAAGCAACAGTTTCTAAATGGTTGAAAAAAGAAGGTGAAACAGTTGAGGTGGATGAAGCAATAGTTGAACTGGAAACTGATAAAGTAAACTTAGAAGTTCCTTCCCCTATTAGTGGGATATTATCAGAGATTAGTTTTAGAGATGGAGATACAGTTGAAGTTGGAGCTGTTTTGGGCTCAATTTCTGAGGGGAATGTTGATATTAAAAAAACATCTGAAAGCAAAAAACAACTTGAGGATAATGAAGAAAAAGAATTTATAGATCAGAAAAGCAATGTAATTAATTTAGATATAGAAAAAAAACCTCAAAATAAGTTAGAAGAACCATTAGTGTTAACTGAAGATAATTCAATGGAGCTATTAGAAGAAGAGCCTTTGCTTTTGACTGAGGAAGTAGAAACAGAGGAAACCTCACAACAGCCAATTATTCTTTCTCCTGCTGTAAGAAAAATCGTTACAGAAAAAAATATCAACGTAGATAATGTAAAAGGAACAGGTAAAGCAGGAAGAATTTTAAAAGGTGATCTCATTACCATGATGGGAGCCAACCCACAACCCAACCAAAGAAGAATTCAATATGGTGAAGAAGAAAGAATTAAAATGACTCGTTTAAGACAAACGATTGCAAAAAGATTAAAACAAGCTCAAGAAAGTGCAGCAATGTTAACTACTTTTAACGAGGTTGATATGTCTGGGATTATGGCAATGAGAAAAGACAACCAAGAAGATTTCAAAAGCAGATACGGAATAAAGCTGGGTCTAATGTCATTTTTTGTTAAAGCTTGTGTCGTAGGACTAAAATTATTTCCAGCAATTAATGCTGAGATTGAAGATCAAGACATAATTTATAAGAATTATTATAATATTAGTTTCGCTGTTGGAACTGAAAAAGGTTTAGTAGTTCCAGTGCTGAGAAATGCAGATGAGATGTCATTTGCTGAAATAGAAAAAGAAATAAAAAAATTATCTGAAAAAGCAAACTCAGGTAGTTTAACAATTGAGGACTTACAAGGAGGTACATTTACAATTAGCAATGGAGGTGTATATGGTTCCATGCTTTCAACACCAATATTAAACCCTCCTCAATCAGGTGTATTAGGTATGCATAATATTGTTGAAAGACCAGCAAATGATAATGGTGAGATAAAAATAAAACCAATAATGTACTTGGCCTTGTCATATGATCATAGAATTATTGATGGAAAGGAATCCGTGTCGTTCTTAAAAACTGTTAAAGAAAATTTAGAAGACCCTAGAAGATTATTTTTAAATATCTAATGACTGAAAAATTTGATGTTACTGTAATTGGGGGAGGTCCTGCAGGGTATGTATGTGCAATTAGATTATCACAATTAGGATTAAAAACTGCATGTGTTGAGTCCAGAGGATCTCTAGGAGGCACTTGTCTTAATATAGGATGTATTCCTTCTAAAAGCCTATTAAATATGTCTGAAAGTTTTCATAAAGCAAAAAATTTCTCTGATATTGGTATTGAAACTGGTGAAATCAAGCTAAATCTGGAAAAAATGATGAGCAATAAAGAAAGCTCTGTTGCAACACTTACAAAAGGAGTGGAGTTTTTATTTAAAAAAAACAAAGTTACTTATATTAAAGGGGTGGGATCTTTTAATGGAAAAAATGAAATATTAGTCAAAAATGATAAATCAGATATAAAAATTAAAACTGATAAAACTATAATAAGCACAGGATCAGAGCCTTTATCTCTTCCAGGAATAGATTTCGATGAAAAAAAAATTCTTTCATCAACAGGGGCTCTTAATATTTCTAAGCTTCCAAAAAAAATGGTTGTTGTTGGGGGTGGGTATATTGGATTGGAGATGGGTTCAGTTTGGTCAAGATTAGGAACTGAGGTTCACGTTATAGAATATTTAGATCACATCACACCAGGACTCGATAAAGAAATTTCAAATGAATTTATGAAAATTCTAAAAAAACAGAATATTAAATTTGAATTAAATACTAAAGTTGAAAAAATTACTAAAATTGACAAAGGAGTAATTATAGAAACGACAAATAAAGATTCAAAAAATAATATTGAAGCTGACGTAGTTTTGATTTCTGTTGGAAGAAAACCCTACACAGATAAATTAAATTTAGAAAAAATTGGAGTAGATCTAGACAAAAAAGGAAAAATAAAAGTCAATAAAAATTTTGAAACCAATGTTAAAAATGTTTATGCAATAGGAGATGTTATAGATGGACCTATGTTGGCTCACAAAGCTGAAGAGGAAGGAATAGCTGTAGCAGAGCTAATTGCTGGACAGTCAGGTCATGTGAATTATGATATCATACCAGGTGTAATTTATACTTCACCAGAGGTAGCTTATGTTGGTAAAACCGAGGAAGAATTAAAAGAAAAAAAAATAAACTTTAAAGTTGGCAAATTCCCTTTTATGGCAAACTCAAGGGCTAAAGCAATAAATGAGCCAGAGGGATTTGTTAAAATACTAGCTGAAAGTACATCAGATAGAGTTTTGGGTGTACACATAATTGGTCCACATGCTGGTGAAATGATTGCTGAGATGTCAGTTGCTATGGAATTTGGAGCAAGTTCAGAGGATATAGCTAGAACTTGTCATGCACATCCTACTTTCTCAGAAGCGATTAAAGAAGCAGCTCTATCAGTTGATAAAAGACAAATACACTCTTAGAATAATTTAAAATCATATCTTTCATTATATTAATTGTATAGAAGTGATATATTTCAGTATGAGTTTAGATTTAGGCAAAAAATTTCTTTCACAAAAAAATTTTAAAGATGCAGAAAAAATCTTTCTAGATTTGAATAAAAATTATAATAACTTCGAAATTAATTATAATCTTGCAATTATTAATTTTGAATTAAAAAATATTAAAAAGAGTCTAACATTTTTTGACAAATGCAAGAAAATCGATCCTAAATCTTTAAATACTTATTTAAAAGTTGCATATTTAGAGCAGTCTACTGGTGATATAAAAAAATCATTATCAACTTATCTTAAAGTTTTAGATATAAATATAAGAGATATTAGAGCCTATTATGGTATTTTCACATTAGAACCAAATTTTCTTAAAACAAGTCATTTTGAAATTATTAAACAAATTAATGATAACCCAAATGCAAATATTTTAGAAAAGTTTTTATCCGAATTCTTACTATCTAAAAAAGAAAAGAAAGAGGGAAACTTTGAAAAAGAGTTAGCTCTTTTAAATAATTCACACAGCCTCTGTTTTGACTTTAAAAAAAATTATAACCTTCAATCACAAAAGTATTATTCAAAAGTAATTTTAGATCATTACAATCAATCAAACTTTATAGAAAATGAAAAAAAAGATCATTTATTTAATGATATTTCACCAATATTTATTATAGGCTTACCAAGATCGGGATCAACACTAGTTGAAGCAATTATAACTTCTTCAGAAAATAATATTCCATCATTTGGAGAATCTGCTTTCATTAATATGGGTGTAATAAATCAACTTTCCTCTAAAATATTATTAAATGATGAAAAGCAAGAAATATTTAATTTTAAAGTCAATGAGTTTAAAAATTTTGTAAATAAGAAATATTCTCAATTTTCTTTGATTGAAAAAGATGTAAATTATTTTGTAGATAAATCTTTAGAGAATTTCTTTAACATTGATTTTATACTGAGCATATTCCCAAAAGCTAAATTTTTACATTGTCACAGAAATCTTAAGGACTCCATTGTGGGAATTTATCAATCATTACTACCTGACTTATCTTGGACACATAATATACAAAACATAATTACTTATATTGATAATTATAGAAAGATAATCAAATATTTTAAAAAAAAATATCCGAATATTATACATGATGTATCTCTTGAAAATCTTACACAAAATAAAGAAAAAATTTCTAAAGAAATATTTAATTTTTTTTAGTTTTTCTTTACCTAAGAAATCAACATCACTATCTATATTTACATACTTGTCAAAACCACACTCATATGGATTATCTCCATTGTCCATATCGTTACCATGAGAAAGTAAACCACTCTCAATACGTTCGATAAGGTTTGGTCCACCTGGTCTAATATTGAATTCCTTTCCAATTTCAAAAAGATGATCGTATAGTTTTAAACCTGATTCGTTGTGTTCCATATAAATTTCATAGCCACCTTGTTTAGACCATCCAGACTTTGCAATAAGGTGTTTATCGCCACCAAATTCAAAATAATCAAAACCAAAAAATTTTAAATTTACAATTTTTTCTCCAAAAACTTTTTCCATTAATTGAAATGATTTTGGTCCTTGAACTGCCATTATATCAACATCAGGTTCAGAAATTTTTACATCAAATTTGTTTCCAATCGCTAATCCTTTGGCAAATAGAATTACATCTGAGTCAGCTAAAGAGACCCACCACCTATTTTCATTTAATCTTAGAACTACAGGATCATTAATTAAACCTGCATTGTCATCAATGATTGGGCAGTAATAACATCTTCCATCTTTGGATTTTGATAAATCTCTGCAAGTCATCAATTGAACCAATTTTGCTGAGTCTTTTCCAGAAATTTCAACTTGTCTTTCAGCGGCAACATCCCAAATCTGAACATGCTCTTTCAAGTGATGATAAGCATCTTCTACAGAACCAAATGCTGCTGGCAGCAACATATGATTATATATAGTATAAGCAGTTACACCTTGTTTTTCAATTCTAGAGGTGTACGGTGTACCTCTAAGCCTTCTTGATTTTGCTATTAAAAAAGTTTTCATTTTTTTTTGAGCATTACTGCCATCTTATTTGATTTTTGTAAAGAAACTATATTAGTTTAATTCCTTAGCTTGTTTTCTCAGTTCAAACTTTTGAATCTTTCCAGTGGATGTCTTTGGTAGCGGAGTAAACACAACCTTCTTAGGAAGTTTAAATCCAGCAAGAGTTTCTCGACAAAATTTAATAATTTCTTCCTCTGAACTTGATTTTCCTTCGATTAATTCAACAAAAGCACAAGGTGTTTCACCCCATTTTTCATCTGGTTTTGCTACAACAGCTGCCAGTGATACAGCAGGATGTTTTGAAATCGTATTTTCAATTTCGATAGATGAAATATTTTCTCCTCCTGAAATTATAATATCTTTTGATCGGTCTTGTATTTTTATGTAACCACTTGGATGAGTTACAGCTAAGTCGCCAGAATGAAACCATCCTCCATCCATTGATTTTTCTGTCGCTTCTTTATCTTTAAAATAACCCTTCATCACCACATTTCCTCTAATCATAATTTCACCCATTGTTTTTCCATCATGAGGAACTGGCTTCATGGTTTCAGGGTCCATTACAATGACGCCTTCTGTATTGGGATACCTTACGCCTTGTCTTGCTCTTATTTCGTTTTGGTTATTTTGATCTAATTCATCCCATTCTTGATTCCATGCACACTGCAAAATATGACCATAGGTTTCTGTAAGACCATATACATGCATTACTTCAAAGCCTAACTTTTGCATTTTTTCAAAAATTATACTAGGAGGAGGAGCACCTGCTGTTAATACATATACCTTCCTTTTTAATTCCTTTTGCTGATCCTCAGGTGCATTAGCTAACATGTTTAAAACTATTGGTGCTCCACCAAAATGAGTAACTTCATATTTATTAATTAATTCAAATATCTTTTTTACATCAATATTTCTCAGACAAATTACTCGACCATGAATCATTGACATTGTCCAAGGATAACACCAGCCATTACAATGAAACATTGGTACTGTGTATAAAAAATTTAACTGATTAGGCATATTCCATGCAACTGCACTTCCTGTTGCCATTAAATATGATCCTCTATGATGATAAACAACTCCTTTTGGATTACCAGTTGTTCCAGAAGTATAACCTAATGCTATAGCTTGCCACTCATCTTTTGGCATTTTCCATTTAAAATTTTCATCTCCAGAATTTAAAAACTCCTCATATTCCAAAGATCCTATATTTTTTGAGTCGGTTAGCTTTGCATCTTTATCATCTATATCAATTATAGTAATTTTTGAATTAACTTCTTCTAAAGCTTTTTTTACTACATCATGAAATTGTCTATCTACAATTAGCACCTTCGCTTCACTATGATTTAAAATATAACTAATTGTTTTTGAGTCTAATCTTGTATTAATGGCATTTATAACTGCTCCAACCATAGGAATGGAATAATGCGCTTCAAATATTTCAGGTGTGTTAAAAGCCAAGACAGATACCGTATCACCTGTTTTAATTCCCAATTTATCTAATGCACTAGCAAACTTAATACATCTTTTGTAAACTTCACTCCAAGTGTATTTCCTACTTTCATAAACTACTGCTTCGTAGTTTGGATAAATATCTTTTGCTCTTTCTAGAAATGATAAAGGGGTTAATGGAACATAATTGGCTTCGTTTTTATCCAAATTTGTTTCATAAGGGTTCATTCTAATTAAATTTGTAATTCATAATATAATTACTTCCAGTAGTTGCAGTAATATAACTGCTTTCTATCCTAGGAAGTACTCTATTAAAGAAAAAGTTGGCAGTTTGGATTTTGTCCTCATAAAAATCTTTATTACTCTCATATTCTTTGAAGGAAACTTCTAGAACTTTTAACCAAGCATGTCCGGTTGCAACTAAACCAAGAACTTTTAAATAATCGTTACATGCTCCACTTGCATCTTCTGGAGAATTTTTTATTTTTTCCTTCATCCAATCAGTAAATTTTGACAAAATATCAAGATGATAGTTAAGTTGTTTTACAAAAGGCTCAGCTCTTTTGTCAGTAATTTTAATCTCGTCTTTAACCAAATTTAGATAGTTTTCAATAATATCACCATTTTTATTGATTAATTTTCTGAAGACTAAGTCAGCAGCCTGAACTGAATTTGTTCCCTCATAAATAGGTGTAATTCTATTGTCTCTGTAGAATTGTTCAATACCTTGATCTTTAGTAAATCCGTATCCTCCATGAATTTGCATTGCTTCACTTGTTATTTCCATTGCATTATCGGTGAAAAGCGATTTAACAACTGGAGTCATTAATGAAACAAGATCTGATGCTTCTTGTTTTATTTTTTCATCAGAATGATTTAAGCTAACTTCAATTTGTTGAGACAGCCAGAAACTCAAGGCTCTTTGTCCCTCTATCATAGACTTCATACTCAAAAGTGACCGTCTAATATCAACGTGATCAATAATAAAATCTGCACCATTATTTGATTTTGAATTAAATGCCTTACCTTGTTTTCTTTCTTTGGCGTAAGTAAGGGAATTTTGGTATGCAATTTCAGAAATACCTAACCCTTGAATCCCAACAATAATTCTCTCCAAATTCATCATTGTGAACATAGAGTTAAGGCCTTTGTTTTTTGGTCCAATCATATAACCAACAGCAGCATCAAAATTTAATACACATGTTGCAGATCCCTTAATGCCCATTTTGTTTTCTATTGATCCTGTTGAAACTCCGTTTCTTGGCCCAACTGATCCATCTTTATTTAAAACAAATTTTGGAACTAAAAATAAACTGATACCTTTTGTTCCTGCTGGTGAGTCTGTAGATCTAGCTAATACTAAATGGATAATATTTTCTGTTAAATCTTGATCCCCAGAAGTAATAAAAATTTTTTGACCACTGATTTTGTAAGTTCCATCATTTTGATCAACTGCTTTAGTTTTTAGAAGACCTAAGTCTGTTCCACATACTGGTTCAGTTAAACACATTGTGCCGCTCCATTTACCCTCGACCATTTTAGGTAAATAAGTATTTTTTATTTCATCATCAGCGTGCCTTAACAAACAGTTATATGCTCCAATAGTCAATTCACTGTAAAGTTTAAAAGATAAACTTGCAGATGATAACATTTCATCAAAGAAAGTGCTTACTGTTTTAGGCATTCCTTGACCACCATATTTCGGATCACAAGATAAAGAAATCCATCCATCTTCTATAAATTTTTGATAAGCTTCCTTATATCCTGGAGGTGTTCTAACCACCCCATTTTCTAAAACAGCTGGCGTTTCATCTCCACTTTTTGCAAGAGGTAAGATTAAGTTTTGAGTAATTTTTGCTGCTTCATCTAAAATATCTTTAACTAATTCTGTGTTAACTTCTTTATATTTTTCAATTTCATTATATTTTTTGTTGTTCCTCAATTTATCAAAGAGAAACATCATATCATCTACTGGTGCATTATAAGTTGGCATAGATATACTTTAGAATAAATGTTTAATTATTGCAATTTTGAAATTATCGCATCTCCCATCACTGATGTTGATACTTCTTTCATTCCCTTAGAAATAATATCTTTAGTTCTAAGACCCTCATCAAGCACACCTTGAACAGCTTTTTCTAAACTATCTGCCTCTTTATCTAGGTCTAAAGAATATCTTAAAGCCATTGCAAAACTCAGTATTGTTGCTATTGGATTAGCAATACCTTGACCTGCTATATCGGGTGCTGATCCATGAACTGGCTCATATAAAGATCTCATATTACCGTTTTTATCTTTGGCTCCAAGGGACGCAGATGGCAAAAGCCCTAGAGAACCAGTCAACATTGCAGCTTCATCTGATAACATGTCACCAAAAAGATTATCTGTTACTATCACATCAAATTGTTTAGGATTTCTAACTAGCTGCATTGCGCAGTTATCTGCTAGCATATGATTTAATTCTACATCACTGTATTCTTTTTCATGAATCGCTTGAACTTCTTCTTTCCATAATTGACCTGCCTCCATGACATTCGACTTTTCACAAGAGGTGACTTTATTATTTCTTTTTCTAGCTAGATCGAATGCAACTCGAGCTACTCTCTCAATTTCACTAGTAGTATAGACATGGGTATTAATTCCTTTTCTTTCTCCATTATCAATTGGTTTTATCCCTCTAGGTTCACCAAAATAAATCCCACCCGTTAATTCTCTAACAAAAAGTATATCTAAATTAGAAACAAATTCAGGCTTTAAACTTGAGGCATCAACAAGTTGTTTGAAACAAATTGCAGGTCTCAAATTTGCAAATAATTTTAATTCTTTTCTTAATTTTAATAGAGCTCTCTCTGGTTTTTTTGAAAAATCAATATTATCCCATTTTGGTCCACCAACAGCACCCAATATTACTGCAGCGCTTTCTTGTGCCTTGTAAAAAGCTTCATCAGTTATTGGAGTTCCATGTTTATCATAAGCAGCACCTCCAACCAAATCTTGGTCAATTTCAAAATCCAAGGATTTATTTGAGTTAAACCATTCAATTATTTTTTTGACTTCAGCAATTACCTCAGGTCCGATACCATCCCCTGGTAATAATAAAATTTTTCTTTTTTTAATTTTAATCATTAAATATCCAAGGTTTTGCTTCTTTAATTTTATTTTCGTATGAAATTATTTTTTCAGATTTTTCTAGTGATAAAGCTATGTCATCTAATCCCTCAATTAGACATTTTTTCTTAAATTGATCTATTTCAAATTTAATTTCTTTATTACCGAAACTTATTGTTTGCTCAGGTAAATTTACAGAAATTTCCTCTTTTCTATTCGAATACTCTGAAATTTCTTTGATTTGATCCTCTGAAATTGTAATTGGGAGAATCCCATTCTTAAAACAGTTATTATAAAATATATCTGCATAACTTGAACTAATTACGCAAGTTATTCCAAAATCCATTAAAGCCCAAGGAGCATGTTCTCTAGAAGAACCACATCCAAAATTCTTTCCTGCAATTAAAATTTTAGAATTATTATATGGACTATTATTTAAAATAAAGTCATCTATCTCTTTACCACTTTGGTCATATCTCATTTCAAAAAATAAATTTTTTCCTAGTCCAGTTCTTTTTATAGTTTTTAAAAACTGTTTAGGAATTATCATATCTGTATCTATATTGACGATAGGTAGATAAGCTGGAATACTTTTTATTGAGATAAATTTATTCATTTAATTTTGGTATTTTCTAACATCATCTAAATTTCCAGAAATTGCAGCTGCTGCTGCCATTGCTGGACTAACTAAATGCGTTCTACCACCTCTTCCCTGTCTACCCTCAAAATTTCTATTAGAGGTAGATGCACATCTTTCCTCAGGTTTAAGTTTATCCGCGTTCATTGCTAGACACATTGAACAGCCTGGCTCTCTCCATTCGAATCCTGATTGTAAAAATATTTTATCCAGACCCTCTTGCTCTGCTTGTTCTTTAACTAAACCAGAACCTGGAACAATCATTGCATGTACATGTGATGCAACTTTTTTATCTTTCAATATTTTAGCTGCCTCTCTTATATCTTCTATTCTCCCGTTAGTGCAGCTTCCTATAAAAACTTTATCAATCTTAATATCTTGAATATTCGTATTTGGTTTTAATCCCATATAATTTAATGATCTGTTAATTGAATTTTTTCTATCTGGGTCTGTTTCACTTTCAGGATTGGGAACTTTACCGTCTATTTCAACCACATCCTGGGGAGATGTTCCCCAAGTTACCATTGGTTTAATTTGAGATCCATCTAAGGTTAATTCTTTATCAAAGTTTGCGTCCTTATCAGATTTCAATGTATGCCAATATTCCAAAGCTTTTTCCCAGTTTTGTCCTTTTGGTGACATTGGTTTACCTTTTAAATATTGAAATATCTTTTCATCTGGTTGAATTAGTCCTGCTCTTGCCCCACCTTCAATAGTCATGTTGCAAATCGTCATTCTTTGTTCAACACTTAGATTAGATATAAGGTTACCAGCATACTCAATCACATAACCAGTACCACCAGCCGTTCCTATTTTTCCAATTATCTGCAGGATGACATCCTTCGATGTTACGCCAATAGGTAATGAACCATTTACGCTAATTCTAAAGTTTTTTGATTTTTTTTGAACTAAAGTTTGTGTTGCTAAAACGTGTTCTACTTCTGAAGTTCCAATTCCAAAAGCTAAAGCTCCAAATGCTCCATGAGTTGCAGTATGACTATCACCACAAACAATAATATTTCCAGGCTGTGTAAAACCTTGTTCAGGTCCTATGATATGGACAATGCCTTGTCTTTTATCATCCATTCCAAAAATCTCTACTCCAAATTCCTTACAGTTTTTGTTCAAAGTTTCAACTTGAATTCTCGAGTCTTCATCTGCGATACCTTTTGACCTGTCAGTTGTTGGAACATTATGATCTGCAACAGCAAGAGTTAGTTTAGGGTGTCTTACTTTTCTGTTTGAATTTCTTAAGCCTTCAAATGCTTGAGGGCTTGTAACTTCATGAATTAAATGTCTATCTACAAACAAAAGTGATGTACCATCAGGTTGTTCATCAACTAGATGATCGTTCCAAATTTTATCGTAAGTTGTAAAAGGCATTTAGAAAAAAATTATTTT
>CACHTK010000010.1 GCA_902582765.1 uncultured Pelagibacteraceae bacterium | reverse complement strand
TTGTTTTTTTGTGATCCTTATAAACTCATCAAGAGCTGGTGGTTTTACATGACCAAAAGTAAATGTTCCAACGCACATTAGCGCGTCGTAATAATTATCTTTTTCATTTATTGGTTTATTTAAATCAACTTTTTCTAATTTCTTATAAAGATTGTTTGGAACTAAATCTAAAAGTTTTTGTGATAAATCAGCACCATAAAAGTCAGAAAAACCATATTTTTTTAATTCTACACCAACTAAGCCTGTACCACATCCAGCATCATAAATTTTTATATTTTTATCTTTTTGGTATTTTGCAAACACTTCTGAGGTCTCTTTTGGACCTGTATAATTCCAATCAACCATGTCTTTGTCATATTTATTGTTTAATCCCCATTCATCATAGAATTCCATAACCTCTTTTGTTTCTTTAAGTTTATAAATGGGTACTTTGTTGCCAACGTCTTTCTGAGCCATAGAGTTTAATATTTTTTTTATAATTTATTTATAAATATCCAGGGTATAAAGACAATTTTCACACAACTAATAGTTGAAACCAGTTTGCAATTTATCCTGCTATATGTTCTGATGAATTATAATTAATTAATTAGGAGATAATAATGAAATTTAAAAGAATACTACTTTCTGCATTATTTGTTTTAGGCGTTACATCTTACAGTAATGTTGCTAATGCAAAATGTGGAGACATTACTATTGCTAATATGAACTGGGCTTCAGCAAACTTTATGGCTGAAGTTGACAAAATCATATTGGAAGAAGGTTATGGATGTAATGTTGAGCTTGTACCTGGTGCAACAATGCCAACATTTACTTCGATGCAAGAAAAAGGTGAGCCAGACATAGCTCCAGAATTTTGGGCAAACGCTGCAAAAGTTGAGCTAGAAGCTGCGGTAGCTGAAGGAAAACTTCACTCAATTAATAAAGCTCCAATAACTGGTTTAGGTGAAGGTTGGTGGGTTTTGCCAGCAACTTTAGAGAAGCATCCAGAGCTTACAACTGCCGATGCAATTTTAGAAAGACCTGATTTATTCCCACACCCGGAAGACCCATCAAAAGGTGGGTTTCATATTTGTCCTCCTGGATGGAACTGTGAATTAAGTAACAGAAACCATTTTAGAGCTTGGGGAATGGAAGCAAAAGGTTGGGCTATAGTAGAAACTGGATCAGCAGCAGGTCTTGATGGTTCAATTGCAAAAGCTGCAGAAAGAGGTGAAAACTGGTTTGGTTACTACTGGTCACCAACTGCTATAATTGGAAAATACGGAATGATAGCTGTGGATATGGGAGAGTATGCAGGTAAAGATAACTGGGATAACTGTTTATCAAAACCAGAGCAAGAGTGTGCTAACCCATTAAAATCATCATGGGTTAAGTCTGAAGTTTATTCAGTCGCAACTGACAATTACAAAAAAACAGCTGGAAAAGAAGGTATGGATTATCTTGAAAAAAGAACATACCCAGGTCCAGTAATGAATGGAATGTTAGTTTGGATGGGAGAGAACCAAGCTGAAGGTGCAGATGCTGCAATTGAATTTTTGAAAACTCAAGAGGACGTTTGGTCTAAGTGGGTTACAAGTTCAGCTGCAAAGAAAATCAAAAAAGCACTTTAATATTAAAGTATGACTTCGAACCCGTTAAAAAACGGGTTCGATTAATTTAAGAGAATACATATGGACTTCTTTAATAAAATTCCAGTGATGGATAGAACAGCATTAAGAGAGTTAAAGAAGGGAATAGATTTAAGTTTTAAGGATTTTTCAAGAGCTTATGGCGATGGCATCGAGAGTTTCTTTGATCCACTCTTATATTTTTTAATTTGGCTAGAAAAATTATTAGTCAACAGTCCTTGGCCACTTGTTATTGGTGTATTTGCTTTATTAGCTTGGATTGGTTCAAGAAGTATTAAATTGGTAATAGGAACTGTAGTTTGTTTTATTGTCATAGGTTACTTCGGTATGTGGAAGAATTGCATGGCAACAGTTGCCATCATTTCTGTTTCAACATTGGTTTGTATTGTAGTTGGTATTCCAATTGGGGTATTAATGTCCAAATCAAGTAGAGCTGAAAAAGCTATTTTGCCTGTTTTAGATATGATGCAAACTATTCCAAGTTTCGTTTACCTCATACCTATAATAATGCTTTTAGGAATAGGAAAAGTACCTGGCTTGTTAGCAGTATGTATA
The DNA here is from genome assembly GCA_902582765.1 of uncultured Pelagibacteraceae bacterium. Taxonomy (GTDB): domain Bacteria; phylum Pseudomonadota; class Alphaproteobacteria; order Pelagibacterales; family Pelagibacteraceae; genus Pelagibacter. Next base: position 33,521 of record CACHTK010000010.1, on the reverse strand, counting down.
TATGCATTGCCGCCGGTTGTTAGATTAACAAACCTCGGAATTAGAGAAGTAGACAAAGAAACACTTGAGGCAAGTGAAGCTTTTGGAGCAACGCCAATGCAAAAATTAAAATCTGTGCAAATACCTCTGTCATTACCAACAATATTTGCAGGAATAAATCAAACAATTATGATGGCGTTGGCAATGGTAGTAATAGCATCAATGATAGGGGTCAAAGGTCTAGGAGTACCTATTTTACAGGCTATTTCTAATCAATATTTAGCACTTGGAATGATGAATGGACTGGCAATAGTAGCTCTAGCGATCATCTTTGACAGAGTAACACAGCAGTATGGTCAGAGAATTCAAAAACACAGAGGTCAGAAAAAATAACCCTGACACTTTGATCTAATATTTTTCTAGACAGTTATTTTAAAATAAATAATTATCCATTAATGAATTTTTCATTAGAAATTGGACCTCACACAGATCTTGATACTTTACCTGAAGTTAAAGATGTTTATGTTACAATGCTACCTGGAAGTGATTATAAGGAAACTGCTGATAAATCTGGAGATTTAGTAAAAAAAGGATTTAATCCAGTTCCTCATTTTCCTGCTAGATCAATAAATAGTGAAAGTGAATTAAAAGATTATGTTTCAAGATGCAAAGATTTAGGTGTGAAACAAGTTCTAGTTATTGGAGGCAGTCGAGAACCAATTGGAAAATTTGATAGTTCCTATCAGATATTAGAAACAGGATATTTTGATGGGATAAGGATTGGAATTGCTGGACATCCAGAGGGTAGTCCTGATATATCCGATACAGAATTAGAAAAAGCAATGATAGATAAAAAACCTTACGCTGATTATATAGTTACTCAATGGTTGCTAGATTCTCAGCCTATTGTTGATTTTATTTCTAAACAAACAATACCAGTTCATGTTGGAATAACTGGGCCCATGAAAATTTCAAGCTTAATTAAGTTTGCAAATATTGTTGGAGCAAAAAATTCCATTAATTTTCTTAAATCTAATTTTAGTAAGGCATTAGATTTATTGAAACCTAAAGACCCTAATGATCTAATTGGGAAAGTTAAATCGCATACTGATTATTTTCACATTTATACATTCGGCGGCTTGAAGGAAACAAACAAGTGGTTGAAGGAGAATAACTATGTCTAATGAATTTGACTATAGTAAATTAAGACACGTAACATCAGTAGATCAATCTGATAGAAAAGTGCCTTATAATTTAAGACAAAGCGGACCTACAAAAGTAGAAATGTTGATTTCAACTCGTGTAAGAAAATCACCCTACTGGCATTTATCAATGAAAGCAGGTTGTTGGAGAGCAACTGTATATAATCGTATTTATCACCCAAGAGGATATGTAAAACCTGAAGATGGTGGTGCAATGGTAGAATATGATGCAATAGTAAATCATGTAACGATGTGGAACGTTGCTGTAGAAAGACAAATTAGAGTGAAGGGTCCAGATGCAGAAAAATTTGTTGACTATGTAATAACAAGAGATGCTACAAAAATTTCTCCAATGAGAGCGAGATATGTAATTCTTTGCAACGCATATGGTGGAGTATTAAATGATCCGATTCTTTTAAGAATATCTAAAGATGAATTTTGGTTTAGTTTATCTGATAGTGATATAGGTCTTTATTTACAAGGCGTAAATGCTGATGAGCGATTTAACGTAGAAATTGATGAGATAGATGTAAGTCCTGTTCAGATACAAGGACCAAAATCTAAAGCATTAATGAAAGATTTATGTGGAGATCAAGTTGATTTTGACAATATGCCATTCTACGGTTTAGCTGAGGCAAAAATTGGTGGAAGAAGTTGCGTGATATCACAATCAGGGTTTTCAGGTGAAGCTGGTTATGAAATTTATTTAAGAGAATGTACGTTATACGCAGAAGATATGTGGAATGCTGTTCTTGAAGCAGGAAAAAAACATAGCTTAATGGTTATTGCGCCTGCGCACCATAGAAGAATTCAAGCTGGAATTCTTTCTTGGGGTCAAGACATGGATAATCAACATAATCCTTTTCAATGTAATTTAGGTTATCAAGTATCATTGTCTGGTAAAGGAGAATGGAACAAGAAGGCAGATTACGTAGGAAAGAAAGCTCTAGAAAAAATGAAAGCTGATTTAAAAGCAGGTCACAAACCATATAAACTTCAATTAGTTGGTCTTGAATTAGGCGGAAAACCTATTGAAGAATACGCTCCTGACTTTTGGCTAATTTCAGATGAGGGTGGTGGAGAACCTATAGGTTTTGTTACTTCTCCTTGGTATCATCCTGAAAAGAAACAGAACATTGCTATGGGTTATGTGCCATTTGATGGAACATTGAATGCAAATGGATTTCCTAAAGGAAAAGTAGGGTCTAAGTTCAAGGTACATTTACCAGAGAAATATTCTGAAACTCCAGGTAAACCTGTTGATGCAATAATAGTAGATATACCATTTAAAGAATCTTACAACGCAAATACAAGAGAAGTTGTAAAAGGTTAAATAACTTTAAGGGAGGAGTTTAGCTCCTCCCCAATTAAAATGTTCGCACAATTTTTAGAAATTTTTTTTAAATCATTAAAATTAGATAAAAGCTTATACAGAGATAATAAATACTTTGGTGAGGCTGCAATCTATTTTGCTGGTCTTGTAATGATACTTGATGGTGTTGCGGGAGCAGTAGCGGCAAATTCAATTGTGAGAACATCAATTGGCATCTCAGGCTTGACAGCTCTTTTAACATGGTTTGTTTGGGCTATATTTATTTTTGTAATTGGAGTAAAAATTTTTCCAGATAAAGGTAGTAAGGTTCCTTTTAAAAAGATTTTAATAGCTGTGGGTTATGCTCATGCGCCAGGTTTAATTAGGTTTTTTGCAGTAACACCTGACTTAGTTCTGCCAATTATTTTCCTTACTCAATTTTGGATATTTGCATCTCTAATAATTTCAACCAAACAAATTTTGAATTTAAAATCTAACTTGAAATCATTTGGAATAGTTTTTTTATCTTTTCTAATAATAGCTTTTCTATCTATAACATTTATAATTAATAGAATGAATTCAATTCCAATTAGTAATATTAGCTAAAAAGGAAAAACAGTTTTAGATGTTCTGCAAGATTTGCATATTTTAAAACCAGTCAGGAATAAATTTTGAGTTACACTTTCGTCTTCTTTTTTACACTCTTCACAAATATCATTTAAATCTGCTTCTAAATTCTCATTTAATTCTGCATCATATTCTTTAGTCATTATCTGTTAATCCAGCTCCTGCTGTTCGTTCCCTCGATTTATCACTTTCATCGACATAAGTTTTTAGCGATAAATTGTAAATTTCAGACCAATCATCTTCGGTAAAACTGTTCTTATTATCTAAAAATTTTAAATAAATTTTATCTGATTTTTCCAATACGTCTCCTGTTAGATAGTTTGAATAAATAGACTCGTTAAAATTAAATAAAAATTCTTTATCATCCATCTTTAAGAAAATTCTCTTACCAATAATTTCAGAAGTTCTGCTTACAAATGATAAAAATATAAGCGGAAAAGCAATCTTATTTATTTCAATTTCGTTGAATTTAGATATTGATGAAGATTGATCAAAAAAATTTAATCCAGATAATATAGGACAATAAAAAGTCTTTGGAGTATTAGAGGCCGATATTTCATCTATATTTTCAAAATTACTGATTTTATAAATTTTGTAGTATTGGTTTAAATTTTTAAGACCTGGTAGTCCAAACATTTCTAGTAATCGAATATTTTTTCCAACCTCCTCTGATATTCCCCAAGAAAAACCAATAGCTTTAGATGCTTTTTTTGTTGTTACTTCTATTTCACTAAAGCTTCTCATTTATTTATGATTTATAAATCCATTTATCATCAAAATTTCCCAATTCTGAAGGCAAAGGTGCTCCTTGGAACATGCAAATACGCAACCATTTATCAGATCTAGGATCAAATTTTATAGCTCCAAAAAAAGATAATTTTAATCTTAACATATCAATTGGAACTAGTTTGGACCCAATTGTATTGTCTTGGATTTCTGAATAAGGAAACTTTTCTGCAATAAATGCTCTTCTGACAACGTGTCTTAAATGATTATTATCTTTTAAAAATTTGCCAATTTTAGAACTATTTTTTTTTGTAAATACAGCTTCATAAAGTTTATTTATGTCTCTTGCTATTGCCAAAGGTTGTTCTAAATCAGATCCCTCATCAATATATCTGTCTCCTATTCTAGGTTCTTCTTTATTTTTCGATATAAACCAAAAGTTTTGATTATTTTCGTCTTTTAAAAAATCAATTTTAAGTATTTCAGAATATTTATTTTCTAATATGTTTCTTAAATCTTCAATAGTTCTATCAACGGGAATATTAAAATGCTCTTCCTCATCAGAACTCATTTGTGTAATCAATGGATTAACTATGTTATCATACGGTTCCATCATCATAGATACAATATATTCTATACATTCATCATTCAAATTTTCCTCTGACCAGTTATAAATTTGATTAAATTGATATGAATTTTGAAATTTAAAATCTTCTTTCATAAATTTTATAAACTTTTTTAAATCTTCAATTAAACCTTTGATTTTTTCTTTTTGAAATTCACTATCAGTGTGCCAACTGGTTATATTCTTTAAAGATTTAATTAGGCAATTATAAAAAATATCAATCTCATTTTTCGAAACTTGCTCTATTTCTCTTATTTGTTTCAAAGCAGTTTCTCTTGCATGTATCCAATTATTCAACAAAGTAGGATGATTAACAATAAAAGGAGCCATACCAAGACCAGTGGAATTTCCTATACCTAAGTTCCTACTAATTGCGGGATCTAATTCTACTGCTAGTTTTGGATTTTTATTTTTTGCAATATGATTAACTTGATCAAATGTAAATTGTCTAACGAGATAAACTAGCATCATCTCTAATCTAAAAGGTCCTCTGATTTCCTCTCTATTTTTAATTCTAAACCTATCAGCTAAACCAAATTTTCCTGATCCATAAACTGCTGTTGTTCTATATAAATATCCAACCTTTGATAAAATTTCTTTATTAGGTTGCTCTCCATTTGATAGACTGTCAACCACATGGTCGAAAACTCTAACTGACTTGTTAGCTCTTGATAACGTTAATTCCTTGTACGAAAGTCTTCCAACCTCTTGTTTTGGAACATTATTGTTAAGTCTATCTATGTCTTCTTTTGATGGAATTCCATCAAATAAGGTAAAAGCAGCATCCCACTTTGTGGCTATTACTCTATCTGATCTTTCGTCATCTTTAATTTCATTAGCAAAGCAAATGAGAGAATATGTTCTTTTATTTTTTGTAAAAGAATAAACTGCTCTACCATGTCCTTTGTCATTAAGCTGGAACAAATCACGACTATATTTCCAATCTTTAAATTCACTTAAAAAAGATCTCAAAAATGATAATTTTGATTGATGAAAAGATCCCAATTTAGATAGTTTCATTAAAAATTTTGGATCTCTTAATCTTATTTCCATTAATTAATTCCTTTATAAAAATTAAACCAATTATTTCCTAAAATTCCTTCTACTTCTTGCTTATTAAAACCAACTTTTTTTAATCCACTTTCTAAATTATCAAACCCTCTAGCATCCAAAAACCAGTCAGGTTGTTTTGGAAATCCAGGTTTTTTTTTACTTCCCTCTCCATAATTTGTACTTTTAGACCAAGTTCCGTTTCTCATCCATTCAACAACACTGTCAGGTTGGTTCAAACATAGATCTGACCCAATACCAATATTTTTTACTTCCATTATTTCTGCAGTTTTAGCAACCATTTCACAAAAGCTTTCTAATTTACAATTTGTTCCATCTTTTAAATGATGAGAATATAATGATAAACCTAAGATACCTCCACTTTCAGAAAGTTTCTTTAACAAGAAATCTGATTTATTTCTTAAAGCTTGATGCCAGAAAGAAGGATTAGCATGGGTAATTGCAATTGGTTTTTCACTTATTTCGATCGCATCTAAAGTGCTTTTTTCTGCTGAATGAGACATGTCCACAACTATACCGACCCTATTCATCTCTTTAATTGCTTCCCTTCCAAAATTTGTGACTCCAGAATCATTTTTTTCATAACATCCTGTGGCTAGAAGAGATTGATTATTATAAGTAAGTTGCATAAATCTACAACCATGCTCATGGACTTTCTCTATTAAGTTTATATCATCCTCGATTGGGGAACAATTTTGAAAACCAAAAAAAATTGCTGTTTTGTTATCAGATTGTGCTTTTGTAATATCTTCGAATGTTTTTCCCAAAAAAATTAAATCTGAATTTTCTTCAAAAAATCTATCCCACTCTTTAACTCTTTGTAAGAATTCATCATAATCTTCGTGATATACTAGAGTAACGTGTACTGCATTTAATCCAGCTTCCCTATTGATGAGAAAAATATCTCTAGACCAGTTACAATATTGAAGATTATCTATTCGATAGTTCATATTTAAAGACAATATAAGTATAATATAATTTGTCGACTAGTTTAAATTTAAAGAATATGTTAATCTATATTAATTCAAATTCGTATCGTGAAAAATAAAAAATATAGTCACAAGGTATCAATTGTTATGGGAAGTAATTCTGATTACTCAACCATGAAATTTTGTGAAAAAATTCTTAAATTACTTAAAATTAATTACGAAACAAATATAGTTTCAGCTCATAGGACTCCAGAACGTATGTTTAAGTATGCAAAATCTGCAGAAAACAATAACATTTCTGTGATAATTGCTGGAGCTGGAGGGTCAGCCCATTTACCAGGAATGATTGCATCTCTAACAAGAATTCCAGTAATAGGAGTGCCAATCGAAAGTAAAAAATTAAAAGGTCTAGATAGTTTACTATCAATAGCTCAAATGCCAAAAGGTATACCTGTTGGAACAGTAGCAATTGGTAAAGATGGAGCAATAAATGCAGCTTTGTATGCCGCATCGATTATTTCTACTTTTGATAAGAGTGTTAAAAATAATCTGAATAAGTGGCGATCTAAACAATCAAAGTCTGTTAAAAAAAAACCAAATTAAATGAACCAGCCAGTTTTAGGAATAATTGGAGGTGGTCAACTAGGTAGTATGCTTTCTGAAGCTGCTAAAAAAGTAGATATAAAAACTGTATTACTTAGTGATGATCCAGATGCGCCAGCCAAAAATTTTACAAATAAGTTCATATATGGAAAGTATCATGATACAAAAATTATAACAGAATTTGTTAATAGCGTTGATTTGGTTACCTATGAATTTGAAAATATACCCTTTGATATATTAAATGAAATAAATAAATCAAAGAGTGTTTTACCCAAACCAGAAATAAATAGTTTAATCCAAAATAGATTAACTGAAAAAGATTTTTTAAATAAAAATAATATTAGAACAACTAACTATGCTTTAATTAAAAATAAGGATGAAATAAAAGATAATGAAAACCTTTTGCCTGGGTTACTTAAAACTACTACTCTTGGATATGATGGTAAAGGTCAATATAAATTAAATAGTTTAACTGACATAAATGAAGAAATTGATTTTACTAAAGAATATATTTTAGAAAAGTTTATTAATCTTAAAAAAGAAATTTCAATTGTCATATGTAGATTTGGTAATCAAAAATATGAGATATATGAACCGATTGAGAATGTTCATGAAGATCAAATTTTGAAACATTCAAAAATTCCTGCTGAAGTTTCAGAAACAATAAAGGTAAAATCAAAAGAATGGGCAAAACAAATTGTTGAAGAACTTGATTATATTGGAACATTATGCGTTGAATTTTTTATTGACAAAAATGAAAACTTATATGTTAATGAAATTGCTCCTAGAGTTCATAATTCTGGTCATCTAACAATAAACTCACACAATGTTAGTCAATTTGAAAATCATATAAGAGCCGTTTGTGGTTTAGAAAAAATTGACACTAAAAAAATATATAATGCTCAAATGATTAATCTAATCGGTGATGACATAACAATTTATAGAAATAAAACTTTTAAAGAGAATGAGTTTTTTTATGACTATTTAAAAAAACAAATAAAAGCGAAAAGAAAAATGGGACATCTAACAATAATTGAAAAATAATTTTATATAGGTTGTATTAAAGAAATATTATTATTTGTTGGCTTATTTACATCCTTAGAAATTTCATAAAAAGAAAGTTTTGATTTTTGCGATTCTTTTAAATAATTTGAACCTGAAATTTCAATATTCAAATATTTATTAACATCACTTTCATTTAAGATAACTGGCTGTCTGTGATGAATTTCTGTTACATTTGAACTTGCTTCTTCAGTAATCATACAAAATTGATCTTCTTCAAAAATACCAGCAATATAAATAAGTTTTTTATCCTCTCTTAAAAAGTAATAAGGCGTCTTCTCTTTTTCTATTCTCTTCCATTCATAAAATCCGTCGGCCACAGCAACACATCTTTGAAGCTTTATTAACTTTTTAAAAGAGACTTTTTCATCAATCGTTTCTAATCTTGCATTAATTAGTGGTTTAAAGTCTTTTTTTTTAGCCCAACTAGGTACAATTCCCCACTTTAAATTTTCAAGAGTATTGCCATTGTTATACTTCTTAATAACTGGAAGTTTTTGGTAAGGATGTGCATTATAATTTTCTGAGTCTTCTACTTTAATTGCAGTTTTAACGATTTTACTTGTTTTTGAAACAGCATTGGTGATTACGTATCTTCCACACATATTTTTTCGTATTGGTTTAATTTTTTTTTAGATTATATGTTCATGCTAATGATTAAATCAATAGAAAATAACTTTGACCACCCAAAGGTAAATCATCTTTTAATAAAACACTTTATTGAATTAAGATCTGTTTCTTCTAAAGGTAGCACTCATGTTTTGGATATCCCTGGGCTTAAAGATCCGAGTATAAAATTTTGGAGCTTGTGGAATAATAATCATTTAATTGGGTGTGGGGCCTTAAAGTTTATTGGACAAAATCATGGAGAATTTAAATCTATTAGAGTATCTGATAATTTTAGAAATAGAGGTATTGGTAATAAAATAATCTCGCATTTAATTATTCAGGCAAAAAAATTAGGTATAAAAAAGCTTAGTATTGAAACAGGATCTGGAAAATTCTTTTTGCCTGCCAGAAAACTTTTTGAACATTTTAAATTTAGTAAGTGTAAACCATTTGCTCACTATAAAGAGGACCCTAATTCTCGTTATTACACTTTAGATTTGTAATTTTATGGGAGAAGAAAATAAAAAACCCTACATACTTTATGTTGCTGAGGCAATCTATTTAGAAATATTTCAAATTAAAAAACAAAATATTGATATTTCCAATTTAGATGCAATTGAAAGATTTATGGGTTCAAAATTGTATGAAAAAGTAAGTAGTGGTAAATTTCATGATGAATGGTTTGAGAAACTAAAAAAAAATGATTTTGTTGATGAGACCTCAGGAAAAAAAATTTCTAAAGAGGTTTTAAGGCTTTTGAATTTACAAAAAGAAGCAATGATTAAACAATTGATTAAATTTCCTGATTTATACTATGCAAAAAGTCATTTTCCCTTGGAAATATCACAAAGAGCCACAAATCATTTGTGGAGAGTGTGCGAAAGTTATGAATTGTGGTGCAAAGAAACAAAAAATAATAGTTTAATTAAATTAAACCTTTTAGATTAAGAATAAATGAACAAAATCATTCAATTTATAGACTCAACACTTTTTGATTTAGGTAGACAATTTAAATTGTCTTATTTACCTCCGTTAATGATTTATGTTGCAGCAGGTATATCTGGACTTACAGGGATAGTAGGTACTTTCTTTGTAAAAGATTACTTAAATTTATCTGCAGCATTTCTTGCAGGATTAGGTTTCTGGGCAGGAATACCTTGGGCTTTAAAAATGCCACTAGGGCATTTGGTAGATTTAATATGGAATAAAAAGAATTACATGGTTTACGTCGGTGCCTCATTAATTGGTGTAAGTTTATTAATAATGTACGGACTAATAATTCATACAGAGCAAATGTCATCTTATTTAAAAGTTGAAACTTGGTTTGTAATAAGTGTTCTTTTAGCTCCTATTGGATATGTAGTTCAAGATGTTGTTGCTGATGCAATGACAGTCGAAGCTGTGCCTTTAATAAATGAGAACGGAGAAACATTTACAGCAGATCAAGTTAAAATTATGCATACGACGATGCAAACACTTGGAAGATTTGCAATTATAGGTGGGACAGTGTTGGTTGCTCTTGCCAATGTGATATTATTTAAGGGGGTAGATGATCTTGAACAGGCTGAAAAAATACAATTATACGGCTCGATATATCTTTATGCATTAATAATACCAATGGTTTCAATTTTAGGTGTTATTTTTGCTGCTTATTTAAAAAATAAAAAGAAAAACATTTTAATTAGACAAGGTCTATCAGGTGAAGAAGATAATTTTAATCATGAGCAAACAAAAGTAAATTGGTGGATACTAGGTGGTAGTTTAATTTTTGTAATTTTCACATTGAGTGTCGGTTCGTTAGGATTACCTTTTGCACAAGAAATTGTTTTTTTAGGTTCTATGTTAATCATTTTATTTCTTATGAACAAACTTATTAAAGAGTTACCTGAAAAGTTAAGATTTACTATAGTTGGAACTGCTATAATTATTTTTATATTTAGAGCCATGCCTGGACCTGGACCGGGCTTATCTTGGTTTGAAATTGATGAACTACAATTTAATGAACAATTTTTTTCAATACTGTCTTTACTAGCTTCTATCCTAACATTAGTTGGAATAATAATGCTTAGACCATTTATGGCAAAAAATTCTATTGCTAAAATAATCGTAATTTTATCAATTGCTGGATCAATATTATTTTTGCCAAGTGTTGGAATGTATTATGGATTTCATAACTGGACTTCTTCGTTAACAAATGGAATTGTTGATGCAAAATTTATAGCAATAATTAATACAGCATTAGAATCTCCATTGGGTCAAATATCTATGATTCCACTTTTGGCTTGGATTGCTAAGAATGCTCCTTCACATTTAAAAGCAACTTTTTTTGCGGTTTTTGCCTCATTCACTAATTTAGCTTTGTCTGCAAGTGCTTTATTAACAAAATATCTTAATGAAATTTTTACAATCACAAGAGAAGTAAAAGATAAGGTTACAAACGCAATTTTAACTACAGCAGACTATTCTGAGCTAGGATTGTTATTAATTACAGTTACAATTATTACCTTAATTATACCAGTGCTATTTGTTTTATTTATTCAGAAATCTAGATTTAAAACTGAGGAATAATAACTAATTACACTTATAACCAAATTCTAAAGAAGCATCAGTGATAGAATGGTATAGAGATTCTCCAAAACTCCTTAGAGAAAAAATTCTTGCTTTTTCTGGTTCATTTTCAACCATATCAACTATAAAAGAAATTCCATTATAAGCTGAGTTAATACTCATATTTTTTGTTAAAATGTTAAAATTAAAAGGACATCCTTTTTTTAAAACTTCTTTTACGTATGGTCCTTCTAATTCGATTGTTGCTTTTGAATGAGAAAGGTCTGTAACAGCAAAATCATTTTCATTAAAAGTACTGTAAATTTCTTTTAACAATTCTTTTTTATGAGAAACTAAAAGCCAATTATTTGGTGAATTCCACAAAACTCTTATATTTTCATTTGAAACTACTTTTTGTGCCTGATTTACAAATTTTAAATTGTTAAAATTTATATCGTCAATTTTAATTGAAGAATTTTTATATTGAACTATTTGAACGATTAATAAATTTTTTAATTCTTTAATTTTTAATAATTCATTTTCAGATTTATTTTCAAAGTTTCCAAATGACCCCTCGATATGGACATTTTGTAATGCAGAAATCACCGTCATGCTCTTACTCTCTTTCCTTCAGGATCAACATAATGAGATGAAACAATTTCCACAGGAATAGTTTTGTTTTTTAAAGGTGACATAGCAAATAGCTTTTGTCCTATCATATTTTTACCATCTTTAATTATCGCAAGTGAGAATGGATTATCATACTCAACACTCCAACATGATGCTGAGACATGACCTAGCTTAGGGTTTGGAAGTTTTGCTTTAGGGTCTTTAACAATATATGAACCTTCAGGAATACTTGTTGTTTTATCTAATGGAACAACACCTACTATTTTTTCTCTATCTGGTTTTGTAAAAGCTGACCTGCTTAAAGATCTTTTACCAATAAAGTCTTTTTTCTTACTTACTAAACCTTCAAGCGATGCATCATGAGGAATTGTTCTCCCATCAAGCTCAGAGCCAGCAACGTGACCCATTTCTATCCTTAAAGTAGACAGGGCCTCAGTTCCATATGCCTGTATTTGAAATTCTTTACCAACTTCGATAATTTTTTCCCACATGAAATTACCGTAGTCTGACTCCACATTAACTTCATAAGCAAGCTCTCCTGAAAATGAAATTCTATAAATCTTTGCAGGAATGCCAAATAAATCAGCCTCTTTGTAACCCATAAATGGTAGAGCTTCGTTAGATACATCAGTATTTGGAAATAATTTCATTAGTAATGCTCTTGAATTTGGGCCTGCTATTGCAGCACCAGCCCACTGCTCTGTTGTTGATACTACATTCACATTTAATTCTGGCCAAACTAGCTGCAAATAATATTCTAAATGAGATAGGACATTGGCTGCCTGAGCTGTTGTAGTTGTCATGTGGTAATGGTTTTCAGAAATTCTTGTTGTTGTTCCATCATCCATTACAATTCCATCTTCTCTTAGCATCACTCCATATCTTGCTTTACCAACTGGTAGCTTAAGCCATGCATTGGTATAAACTCTATTTAAAAATTCTGCAGCATCGGGGCCTTTAACATCTATTTTTCCTAAAGTAGTTACATCACATACACCTACATTTTTTCTTACATTTTTTGCTTCTCTTTTTGAAGCTTCAAATAATGTTTCATTTCCTTGCTTATAGTATCTTGGTCTCAACCAAACTCCAGCATCAACAAATACTGCATTATTTTTTTCGTGCCACTCGTGCATTGGTGATTTTCTTGTCGGTTTAGAATGTTTGCCAACTTCTCTTCCCACAATTGCTCCAATTGAAACAGGTGTATAAGGTGGCCTAAATGTAGTGTGGCCAACTTGTGGTACAACTTTATTTTCAATGTCTGACACTAATTGTAAACCATTAAGATTACTTGTCTTTCCTTGATCTGTTGCCATTCCAAGGGTGGTATATCTTTTTACATGTTCGATTGATCTAAAACCCTCTCTTAGTGCTAACTCTATATCTGTTACAGCCACATCGTTTTGAAAATCTAAAAATCTTTTGTAAGATTTACCTTTTGGTAATGGAACACACCAAAACTTGTCATGCTCTGTAGATTTTTTTTCAACTACTGTTGGAATAGAAACTTTATTATTATTTTCTGTTATTTTGTTTGAGACCTCGTACCCTTTATTAAATGCTTCATTAATAGTTTCCTCTAAAGTAAATTTTCCGTTTGCTGATCCAATAGTATTTTCTTTCTGTTTAGATTTTTTTGGAATGAATGCATCTATTTTCTCATTAAATTCAGATTTATTTCCAGATTGTGATGCTAAGTGAATTGATGGCGTCCAAAACCCTGAAACACAAATACAATCACATTCAATATTTTCTATATTTGATAAATCTTTTTTATTATCAGATATTTTTGCAATATCAGCTGATTTGACTTTTTTGTATCCTTTAGCAGCAACTACCACATAAGAATATTTAATTTCAATTCCTAAATTTTTTGCTTCAGTAATTATGTCAGAAGATGGTTCTTTTCTAGTATCTAAAATTAATGGATTTATACCATTTTTTTTGAACTCTACAGCGGTTTCATATCCACTGTCATTATTAGTAAATATCAAAGGTTTTTTTCCAACTAAAACTCCATAGACCTTCATGTATTCTTTAGCTGCTGAAGATAACATTACACCTGGGGTATCATTGTTACCAAATACTAATGGTCTTTCAATTGAACCTGATGAAATAAGAACTTCTTTTGCTCTTATGTACCACAAACGTTGTTTGGGTAAATATTTTTGGGTTTTAGGCAAGTGATCGCTTATTCGTTCCGACATTACCAACATATTATGATCATAATAACCAAATACTTGTGATCTATTTTTTACAATCACATTTGACATTGACTTTAACTCTGTAATTATTTTCTCTGACCATTCAGCACCAGTTTGATTACCAATATTTACATCACTAGTTAACAAGCTACCTCCATACCTTGGTTTGTCTTCAGCTAAAATTACACGCGCACCATTTTTTGCTGCTGCATAGGCACTAGCTAAACCTGAAGGTCCTGATCCAGTGATTAATAAATCACAATATTCATATTTATGCTCGTATCTTTCTTTATCATGTTTAATAGATGCTTCTCCAAAGCCTGCTGCCATTCTAATGAAAGGTTCATAAATTTTGTACCAGAAACTTGGTGGCCACATAAAAGTTTTATAATAAAACCCGGCTGGAAAAAACATTTTTAAGAAATTATTAATTGCTCCAATATCAAAGTTTACACTAGGCCAACAATTTACACTTTTAACCTCTAAACCTTCAAAAATTTCCTGTTCAGTAGCTCTAATATTAGGATCTCTCTCATTATTTCTTTCTAATTGTAAAATTGCATAAGGTTCATCAACACCAACTCCAAAGAAACCTCTAGGTCTATGGTATTTAAAACTTCTCCCAACAAGATGCACTCCATTTGCTATTAAAGCAGAAGCAATAGTATCTCCTTCATAACCAAAATATTTTTTACCGTTAAATGTAAAAGAAATTTTTTTATTTCTATTTACCATTCCAATGTTATCTAATCTAAAATCTTGTGACATTATTCAGTCAGTTCATCTGCTTTATAGGTTTTAAAAATTTCGTGCGTTGAAGTATCTCTTTCAACTTTAATCCATTGTCTGCAGCCAGATATATGGTGCCACAACTCTAGGTGTTTTCCTCTAGGACTTTTTCTTAAATAAACAAAATTATTCCACTCTTGGTCACTAATTTCCTTGTTAAGCTCTGGTCGTTTTACTGTTGCATCTCCGCCATAAGCAAACTCATTCTGTGATCTTAATCCACAATGTGGACAGAATATATAGAGCATTTAAGATATCCAAGTTTTGGTACCAAGACCTTTTTCATCAATTAAATCACCAGTATTAAATCTGTTTAAACTGTAACCTGAGTTTAATTCATGAACTCTATCTTGTGCAATTGTATGTGCAAAAGTCCAACCTGAAGCAGGAGTAGCTTTAAATCCACCATAACACCAGCCACAATTTAAGTATAAGCCATCAATATGTGTTTTATCAATAATTGGTGAACCGTCCATTGACATATCCATAATTCCACCCCAAGTTCTAAGCATTTTCAATTTGCTTAGAAATGGAAACATTGCAATACCTTCAGTCAATACGTGTTGGAGTGTTGGTAAATTTCCTCTTTGTGAGTAACTATTGTATCCGTCCAAGTCTCCACCCATAACCATCTCTCCTTTATCTGATTGACTACAATAAAAGTGACCTGCACCAAATGTAACTACATGGTCAAGCAAAGGTTTAACAGGCTCTGATACACATGCTTGAAGAAGATGAGTTTCAATTGGTAATGTCATATTTAACATTTCTGCTAAAATATTTGTACTACCTGCAACACACAAACCAACTTTTTTCGCTTTGATATCTCCCTTAGAAGTTCTTACACCAACTATTTTACCATTATTAACATCAAATCCTGTAACTTCACAATTTTGAATTATGTCAACACCCATTGAGTCTGCTTGTCTTGCGTATCCCCAAGCAACAGCATCGTGTCTAGCAGTCCCAGCACTTGGTTGCATCAAACCTCCAAAAATTGGAAATCGCACATTGTCAGAAAAATCTGCCATTGGAATTCTTTTTTGAACCTCTTCCCTATTTAATAAAACTGCATCAATTCCATTTAATCGCATTGAATTTCCTCTTCTAGAGTACGCATTCATTTGTGCATCTGAATGGGCAAGATTAATTATTCCTCTTGGAGAAAACATTACATTGTAATTCAAATCCTGACTCATCTTTCTCCACAAATCCATACCAAATTCACTAAACAAAGCATTGTCATCATGCATATAATTTGATCTAATTATTGTAGTGTTCCGTCCAACATTACCTCCACCTATCCAGCCTTTTTCAATGATAGCTACATTTGTAATATTGTGCTCCTTAGCTAAGTAGTATGCAGTTGCTAAACCATGACCCCCGCCACCTATGATAATCACATCATATTCTTTTTTAGGAGTTGGATCTTTCCATGCCACTTCCCAATTCTGATGATCTGAGAATGCATTTTTAATGAGGCTAAAAACTGAGTATTTTTGCATTATATAATTTTATCCAATTAAACATAAATTTTTTCTTATTTTTTATATATATATTTTTTAGATGTTTAAAATCAAACCAAAAAAGTATAGACATTTTGCACATTAAACAATTATAAATTTTAAACTAGATGTCAAAATCAGATATTGAAATAGCTAGAGAAGCAAAAATGAAACCTATCCAAGAAATTTTGGATGGAGTGGGAGTACCCGACAAAACTGAGGCATATAGTCCAATAAGCAGATATATAGCTAAAATCAAACTTGAATACTTAGAAAAATTTAAAGACAAAAAAGATGGAAAATTAATACTAGTAACAGCAATTACACCTACTCCGGCAGGGGAAGGAAAGACAACAACTTCTGTAGGATTGTCAGATGGATTAAACAAAATAGGTAAAAAATCTATTGTTTGTTTAAGAGAACCAAGTCTTGGTCCTTCTTTTGGAATGAAAGGTGGAGCTGCTGGTGGTGGTTATGCTCAAGTAGTTCCTATGGAGCAAATAAATCTTCATTTCACAGGAGACTTTCATGCAATTACATCTGCACATAATCTTTTATCTGCATTAATAGATAACCACATATATTGGGGAAATAAACTAAATATAGATGTCAGAAGAATAGTTTGGAAAAGAGTTCTCGACATGAATGATAGAGCTTTAAGATCTATAAATATTAATCTTGGTGGTGTTGCGAATGGATTTCCAAGAGAAGATGGTTTTGATATTACTGTTGCATCAGAAATAATGGCAATCTTTTGTTTATCAAATGATTTGCATGATCTTGAAAATAGAATTGGTAATATTACTGTTGCTTATACTAGAGACAAAAAACCAATATATGCAAAAGATTTAAACGCGCAGGGTCCAATGACTGTATTGTTAAAAGACGCTATTAGACCAAATGTTACACAAACCTTAGAAAACAATCCTGCTATAATTCATGGTGGACCATTTGCAAATATTGCTCATGGATGTAATTCTGTTTTAGCAACTAAGACAGCATTAAAACTCTCAGATTATGTCGTAACAGAAGCAGGGTTTGGAGCTGACCTAGGAGCAGAAAAATTTTTAGATATTAAATGTAGAAAATCAGGATTAAAACCAAGTTGTGTTGTGATTGTTGCAACTATAAGAGCTTTGAAAATGCATGGAGGAGTTAAAAAAGATGAATTAAAAAATGAAAATGTAGATGCAGTTAAAAAAGGATTGGTTAACTTAGAAAGACATATAGAAAATATTCAAAAATTTGGTTTACCTGTAACAGTAGCTATAAACCACTTTGTTTTAGATACAGATAAAGAAATTGATGAAGTTACCCAATTTTGTGAACAAAAGGATATTAAAGCCTCTATATCAAAGCATTGGGAAAAAGGTGGAGAAGGTGCAACTAATTTAGCAAATGATGTAGTTGAACTATGTGAAAAAGATAGTGATTTTAAATTTTTATATGATGATAAAACTTCATTATTTAAAAAAATAGAAACAATTGCCAAGGAGCTTTATAGAGCAAGCGAAGTAGTTGCAGATACTAAAATAAGAGACCAATTAAAAGCTTTTGAAGAAAGAGGTTACCAATCATTACCAATTTGTATTGCAAAAACTCAATATAGTTTTTCCACTGACCCAAATCTAAAGGGAGCACCTTCAGGTCATGTATTACCAATAAGAGAAGTAAGACTATCATCAGGAGCAGAATTTATCGTTGTTGTATGCGGTGCAATAATGACAATGCCAGGATTACCAAAAGTGCCAGCTGCGGACTCAATTCGTATTAATAAAAAAGGTGAAACAGAGGGTCTATTTTAAAAGATAATTAAGCCAGTTTTCAAGTTCACGCATTCTAAGATCTTTATTTGTAATCTTATTTTCTTCCGCAATCATTCTTACATGATTATTTATCTCTTGCTCATCGACAAAAGCATTATTGTTTAAAAGACGTTCTTTTCTGAAATGTATAAGGCTTATCATTTTATCGTAAGTAATTTCAGGATGATATTGAATACCCCATATATCACTTGCTGCAGACTGAAAATTTACTCCCATAACTTTATTTATAGGGTTTGAGGCTAGCAATTTTGAATTTTTTGGTAATGTTGCAACTTCATCAAAATTAAAAGCGGGTGTATTAAAAATTTTACCTTTATTTTTATATATTGGATGTTGTAATCCATCATTATTTATTTCAATATTAAGTGCTATGCCTCTGTGAGATCCGTTTGTACATCTTTTTACTTGCCCTCCTGCTACTGTAACCGCAACCTGGAGTCCCCAGCAAATAGCTAATATTTTTTTAATTTTTTTTTGACACTCTCGCATAAACTCGATCTGTCTTCTTATTTCAATGGTATCATTATAAATATTAAGACTACTTCCTCCCCATATTAGTCCATCATATTTATCGAGAACTGTTACTTTGTCAGAAATATTTTTATCGGATGAGGGGTTTACAACATCTATTTCAATTTTATCAGTGAAATAAGCTATGCTATCTTTTAGACTTTCAGTATGTGTTTTAATTCCACCATCAGTAAAACTCTGATTTTCCTCTCTTAAATTTCCCTCAACTATTAATATTTTTTTCATTAAAATAAATCTCCCGAAATACTATGCTCATACATAGCTTTCATATCATTTATAGTCAATTTTTTAGGATTAGATGATGTTGATGGATCATCAAGAGCCATCTTTGATAAATCATCTAAGTTCATTTTTTTAATTTCTATTACATCTGATAGTTTGTGTGGAATATTTAGTTCTTTTCTTAACTCTAGTACCCATTCAAGAAAAGCATCAAAACTTTTACTTAAGTTAAGGTAATCACAAATAGAAATAATTCTTTCCTCGATATTTTCTTTATTAAAAGTTAAAACATAAGGCATAAATATTGCATTAGATAATCCGTGATGAAGATTAAATTGAGCATTAAGTGGATGGCTAAGTGAATGAATAGCTCCTAACCCTTTTTGAAATGCTGTAGATCCCATGCTTGCTGCAGCTAACAAATCTGATCTAGCATCTAGATCACTTCCATCTTTAACAGCTTTCAAAAGCGATTTTTTTATCAACCTCATTCCTTCAATTGCTATTCCATCAGCCATTGGATGAAAGCCTGGAGCACAAAATGCCTCTAAATTGTGCGCTAATGCATCCATTCCTGTCGCTCCTGTTAAACGGGGAGAAAGATCTTTAGTAAGAACTGGGTCTAATATGACAACAGATGGTAAAAATTTTGGGTGGAAAATAATTTTTTTTATTCCAGTTTTTGAATTAATTATTGCTGATGCTCTGCCAGTTTCTGAACCAGTTCCAGCAGTTGTTGGAATTGCAATTATTGGAGAGATATTTTTTTCATCTGCCCTTTTCCAATAATCACCAATATCCTCAAAATCCCAAATAGGTCTAGATTGACCAGACATAAAAGCAATGGCTTTACCCACGTCTAATGCACTTCCACCTCCAATTGCTATTACACTGTCACAACGATTATTATTGAATATCTCAACACCTTCATCAACATTTTCTCCTGTTGGGTTTCCTGAAAAATTGGAAAAAATACATAATTTCAATTTCTTTTCTAAATCATTTTTTAAATCTTTTAAAAATTCTAAGTTAATTAAGTCTCTATCTGTAACTAATAATGGTTTTGAAGTTTTAATTTCGAAACAAGCCTTTTGTAAATCCTTAACTCTATTTTTACCTACCCAAACAGTTGTTGGATAATTCCAATTGTAATTAGTCATTTTTATTTTCAAGTATTAAGTCTAAAAATAATGCAGCAGTCCAAGAAAAATTTGTTGCACCAAATCCTTTACCAGTTTTACAGCTAAAATATTCATTAAATCCTTTTTGCTTTACTAAGTTAATAGTTTTTCTTTTTATTTGTTTAGCAAATTTAATATTCTTATTTTTTAACCCTTGATATATTATCCAATTACAATTAATCCATACTGGACCTCTCCAATATCTTTTCTCTTCAAATTTTTGGTGATTTGATTTTACACTTGATAATAAATATTTTTCTTTAGAACTGTGTTTTTTTAAGTTTTTAATAATTTTGTTATTTAATACTTTGTCTTTTAAATCTGCAAATAAAATAAAATAATGAGTAATTGATGGAATATTTATTTTTTTTTTATTTTTTAAATCGATGTTAAAAAATATATTTTTTTTATGATTATATAATTTTACAATTTTATTCTCAGATCTTAATATATAAGATTCTAATTCAGTACTTTGTAAATTGAATACATTTAATAATTTAAGAAGATCTTTATTTGCCCGTAAAAATATAGAGTTAAAACCAACATCAACTACATTAAATAAAGATGCTTTAAAAAGTTTTTTTGGATTATAATTGTTTTTTCTCAAATGATTTTTGATAGTTACGTATCTATCATAATCAATATCTAATGGTCTATATTCGGGATTAACAACTTTGTTATCTCCCCTTTTATATTTTAGGTTTTTTGGGACTTTTACTTTACTCATAGGCTCATCCCACAATGGTGAATTATCGTAGCCACTTTCCCAAGGGTGCAAAATTGACACTAATCCAGTATTATTTGGGTCTCTAAATTTAATAAACCATTTGTGGTATTTTAATATTCCTTTAGTTATTTTTTTTAATTCAGCTTTATCTTTATTATTAATTTTTTTTTTATCTAAAATTAGTTTTAAGATTATTGCAAGAATTGGTGGTTGAGTAATACCAGATGAATGTATTTTATTTCCGCAAGCCCAAACAGAATGATTTGGATAATAATTGGTATTTAAATCGTGAAACAAAATATGGGGTATCATTCCATCTTTCCATTGACCTCTTATTAATGTCTTTATTTCATCTAGAGCATATTTAAATTTAAAATGTGAATATCCTAGAGCAATGAAACCTGAATCCCAATTCCATTGCGCTGGGTACAATTTGTTATTTGTTGGTAATGTGTATCCTTTTTTTTTATTGCCTAATAAAACTTTCTTAGCTGATTTGATAAAATCTTCCATTAACCTTTTACACTTCCTGCAGTAAGACCACTCACTAAATATTTTTCAAAGTATACAAATATTAACAAAACAGGTATTGTAACAACCACTGACCCAGCCATTAAATATTGTCTTGGTGTTTCGGCATCACCACTAAGATATTGTATTGCTCTCGATAAGGTAAATGAGTTTGGATTATCCAAGAACATTAAAGAAAATAAAAACTCATTCCACGCGATCATAAAGACGTATAATGCAACTGAAGATATTGCAGGTATACTTAACGGTAAAATTATTTTTATAATTATGCCAAACCAATTTAATTTGTCCATGATTGCTGCTTCTTCTAGTTCTTTAGGAATACTTCTAAAGTATCCTTGTAACATATAAATTGCAACTGGCAAAGTAGTGGCTGTGTAAACAATTAATAAACCACCTACTGAGTTCCTTAATCCTAGTTGACTAAAAACAGTATATAAAGGAATTACTAATACTATAGCAGGAAACATATAAATAATTAATATTGAAGTCGAAAGAAAATTTTTTCCAAAAAAATTTAACCTTGCTACAGCATAAGCAGCTGGTATTGCAAATAGCAAAGTAACTATGACTGTCCCGACCGAAACAAATGTACTTATAAGTATGTATCTGCCAAATTTATATGTATCAAATATCACAAAGTAAGACTTAAATAATTCTTTAAAATCTTGGTTAAAATTAATACTAAAATCCAAAGGATTAATAAGTAAAGCAGCTTGAGTTTTAAAGCTTGTTATTAACATCATGTAAAATGGGAATAAAATGACAAATGAGAATAAAACAATTCCGAAGAGAGTTAAAAAATCAAACACTACTATTTGAGATGAATGCTCAGATGCCAAATATTCTTGATTATACTTATTAATTTTTAATGAATAAAAAATTAAAATTGCAAATATTCCAATGTTATACCAAATTGGCATTACCTGAACGATATAACCATCAACAAAAGTGAATATAAGGGCAAAAAAAGTTGATTTTATTAAATAATTTAACTTTTCTCCTATAAGTAAATTTAAAAGACTAATAGCGATACCTAAAGTAATAATTATCGCAAAATTCAAATTTTTTAACTCAACTCCTTGCAACATTACTAAAATTTTCCAAATAGAAACCAAGGAAAATAAAAATATCGAGGAAATTAATGCGTAATATATTAAACTTTTAGTTTTCATCGGCCCTCTTACCTATTAATTTAAAGTAAACGAACATAAATATTAATAATAAAGCAACTATTACAATTGATACTGCTGACCCCATACCAATATCGGAAATAGTAAATCCTTGCTCATAAACATTTATTGGCAAAGTTCTAGTTCCAGAGGCGCCTCCTGTTAACAAAAAAATATCCTCAAATTTATTAAAGTTCCAAATAAACCTAATCATAAAGAGAATGGATATGACAGCTGTTATTTGTGGAAG
Organism: uncultured Pelagibacteraceae bacterium; assembly: GCA_902582765.1. Lineage (GTDB taxonomy): Bacteria > Pseudomonadota > Alphaproteobacteria > Pelagibacterales > Pelagibacteraceae > Pelagibacter. The sequence continues at coordinate 10,658 of CACHTK010000010.1, read as the reverse complement.
AGTGATATTAGTAAATTTTTGCAAAGGACCAGCGCCGTCCACTTCAGCTGCCTCATATAATTCTTTAGGTACTGCCTGAAGTCGAGCTAATATAAATAAGAAAGCTAAAGGAAAGTATCTCCAAATTTCAAAAATTATTACAGTTGTTAACGCTAATCTTAATTTAAAGTCAAAACCAAAAAAATTTATCGTTAAATATTTTTGACCTAGTAAATTTAAAGGTTCCTGGATAACTTGAAAATTCATAAGAAGATTGTTTAAAGTTCCACTGTAGGGGTCTAATAATAACTCCCAAGTATAAGCTAGGGCAACTACTGGACCCACATACGGAAATAGTAAAACACTTCTCATAAATGTTCTTCCAAAAAACTTCTGGTTAACAAGTTGTGCTGTGAGTATTCCAAATACAATTGAACCGACTGTGCCAAAAAAAGTATAGTAAAAAGTAGTTGATAATAAATCAAAAAATTCATTTTGAAAAAATACCTTTTTAAAATTCTTTAACGTGAAATTAGTATTTAATAGAATATTGTCTGATTTACCTGTTAATTTTGGTTTAATAGTTTTTATTTCTTTTTTGTTTATTTGTTTGCCATCAGAACTCTGTAATAATATTTGAAAATTTTCCTTGTATTTTGCTTTCCAATTTCCAAATTCACAATAAATTTTATTTGATTTGACCCTGCATCTTTCATCTAAATTTATAGGCTTAAAATTCTTAGGTAATTTATCTTGAAATTTAACGTCCCTTATTTCTAAGATTAACGAGCTATTTCTAAGTTTATAAATAACTTTTAATTGATCTGGATTATCTTTAATGGATTTAACAATTTTTTTTGCTCTCGGTTCAGGGATCCTGATATCTTTTAATCCAACCTCTTTAAAACTTATCCAAACATTTGCAAATATTGGAAATAAGATAATTGAAAAAACAAGGAAAACTGCAGGTAATATTAATACATATGCAGTTCTTTTTTCTATTTTTGAAAGTGTATCACTCATAAAAAAAGCGGATAATACATATTATCCGCTTTTATTTAAATTTAAATTATTAGATTAAAATTGAGAGAGTTTTTGATTGATCATATCCACTGCTTGATCAATATCAATCTGTCCATCAACATAAAGTCTAGTTATTCTATTAATAAACTTGTTATTAATAATTTTAGAAGCTCTAGAAAGTTCACCTTCTTTTACACCCCATCTTTGAGCCTTATCTAATCCAGCAACGATATTATTTATAACATCCTCTGAATATAAGTCTGATAAAGGTGCTTTTCTATCAACTCCAACTGGCAATTTACTCCATGCTTTTGTAAATGCTTCAGGATCGCTTGCATTTCCTCTTCTTACAGGAAACTTACCTTCTGGTGCGATTGAGAGAGTCTGTGTATAACCCTCGTCCATTGAGTATTTGATAAAAGCACTTGCTTCTTCTGTATCAGCATCAGCAGTTATTCCAAAATATCTTACATCAGCCCATGCAGCCCCTTTATTATTGTTAGGACCTTTAAGGTTTGTGATGAAGCCAGTTTTTGATGCTAACTCCCCAGATGTTGGATCACTATTTATTGTTGGCGGAGCTGAGTCTCTTAAACCAGCTAGTTCATCCATAATAAATGGAGACCAAATTATCATTGGAGTTTTTCCAGCAAAATACAATTCTCTTGATTGCTTCCAGTATAATTCTCCTGGAGGACTTGCATTTGCAATAACTTTATAAAACTCTAAAGAAGCTTTTAGTTTTTTGCCTTGTTTTCTTATTCCATCTTTTTTAACTACATTTACTCCATTTGCTAAAAGAACATGTTCTAAAACCTGACTCATAAAATTTTCATCAGTTTTTGTTGCAGCTACAAACCCAAACATTCCATCTCCAGAAAGTGCTTCAACTGCTTTTGTTATATTTTCATAACTCGTTGGTGGCTCAAGACCTGCTTTTTCAAATAAGTCTTTTCTATAAACGACCATTTGCGTCCAACCATCAACTGGTACAGCCGCTATTTTTGATCCTTTTTTAGCCATATTTAAAGCGCCTGGCGCAAAAGTTTTTTTGCCAAGTTCTTTAACAACTGCATTATTAGCATCTACATCTAATATTCCAGCTTCTGCCCAAGGTAGTACATACTGTAATGTATGATAGATTACATCAGGTAGATCACCAGCTGCAGCTGCTGCAGTTGCTCTTGTTCCTAAATCTTTTTCTTCTACAGGAATAACTTCAACTTTGATGCCAGTTTTAGCTTCAAAATCTTTAGCCATTGCCTCTTGTTTAGCCATTCTAGCTGGCTGAACTTCTGTAGTCCAAAAAGTGATGTCTGCGTAACTAATATTTGAAATTAAAAATATAAGCGTACAGACGGTTATTATTGTTTTTTTAATCATTGATTCCCCTCTTTTCGTTGATTAATAAATTAAATGTATCAGCGAGAGAAATGAATGACAATAAGTTAAAAAAGTCTCCCCTAATCAAAAAGTCAACAAATATAATATTTTTTAAATCGAAAATTTTTTATTTTTTAGAATTGCTCTAATCATTCTAAACATCAAAGGAATTTTTTTTGAATTAAATTTTTTTAAAATAAATGGCGCGATTTCTCTCACAAGTTGTTCGCCTTCTACTGTATCATTTGCCATAAACTTTTTTTTGGCACTTTTGAAAGTAAAACCTTGTCCTAAATAGTTTCCCATTTTGCTATTTCTTCCACCTGCAGCGCTTACATACAGGTCTCCAACTCCTGCTAGACTTAAAACTGTTTCTTCTTTTCCTTTTAACTGTCTAGTTATGTATTTCATTTCTAATAGTGATTTTTGAAATAGACTTGAAGATTTATTCAAACTTAAACCAGAGCCAATTATCATAGAATAAATATTTTTTATTGCTGAACATATTTCAACACCAATTACATCTTTAGAGTATTCTATTAAATAATATTTAGTTGAAATCATTTTACCTAACAATTTTGCAATTTTAATGTTTTTGTTAGCTATAATTACACTCGTTTGATTTTTTCTTGCCAATTCTTTAGCTAAACAAGGTCCCTTCAAAACTGATACATTTAATTTAGGAATATTTTTTAAAAGAGTTTGCGAAATAGTTGTAATTTTTTTATTTTTCTTTTCATATTTGAGACCTTTTGTAAGAACTAAAACTGGAGATTTTACTTTATACTTTTTTAATTCTTTACTAACAAAATTAATACCTGATAAACTTAATGCAATAACAATAAGATCATATTTTTCAAAAAATAATTCCTTGGCATATTTTTTAAATATTAATTTTTTTGAAAGATTAATTTTTAAACCTGAATGAAATATATTTTTTGATGATAAATTTTTAATAAATCTTTGGCTATATGGTTCTGTAATAAATACTTTATTATTATTATCTATACATGGAACAGAGAACGCTGACCCCATAGCTCCGCCTCCAATAATTAGAATTTTTTTCATAAATAAATTCACTAAAAATAAACTATTTATTAATAACAAGTAAATTTAAAGAAAAAATAGTTTTATTTTTTTTGATTTGTTTAATAAGATAAACTTTTAAAATTATACGGTTTATATGAATAAAATAGCAATAATTGGTGCAGGGCCTTGTGGTTTATCAATGTTAAGAGCCTTCGAACATGCTGAGCAAAAGGGAGAAAAGGTTCCAGAAATCGTATGTTTTGAAAAACAAGATGATTGGGGAGGACTATGGAACTACAGTTGGAGAACTGGTTCAGATCAATATGGTGATCCAGTACCCAACAGTATGTATAGATATTTATGGTCAAATGGACCAAAAGAATGTTTGGAATTTGCAGATTATTCTTTTGACGAGCATTTTGGAAAACCTATTCCATCTTTTCCACCTAGAGAAGTATTATATAATTATATTATTGGAAGAGTAAGTAAAGGAAACATTAAAGGCAAAATTAAATTTAGCACGAGTGTAAAGAGTGTAAATTATAATTCAGATAAATTTGAAGTTATTTATCAAGATAAAACTAACAATAAAATTTTGTCTGACAAGTTTGATTATGTAATTGTTTCAACTGGACATTTTTCAGTGCCATTTATTCCTGAATACAAGGGTATGAGTTCTTTTCCAGGAAGAATAATGCATTCTCATGATTTCAGAGATGCTGAAGAATTTAGAGATAAAAATGTGATAGTGCTTGGAAGCAGTTATTCAGCTGAAGATGTTGCTCTACAATGTAATAAATATGGAGCTAAAAGTGTAACCATAGGTTATAGACATAATCCAATGGGTTTTAAATGGCCTGCTGGTATGAAAGAAGTCTACTATCTAGATAGATTAGACGGTAACAAAGCAATTTTTAAAGATGGTACAGAGCAAGAAGCAGATGTAATTATATTATGCACTGGCTACCTGCATCATTTTCCATTTTTGAACGAAAAACTAAGTCTCAAAACTCACAACCGATTATATCCACCAAAATTATATAAAGGAGTAGTTTGGCAAGATAATCACAAGCTAATGTACCTGGGCATGCAGGATCAATTTCATACTTTTAATATGTTTGATTGCCAAGCATGGTTCGCAAGAGATGTGATAATGAATAAAATTAAAATTCCAAATGATAGTGAAATAGAAAAAGATATTTCTAAATGGGTTTCTATGGAAGAAAAATTAGAAAATCCAGATCAAATGATCGATTTTCAAACTGAGTATACTAAAGAGCTTCATGATATGTCTGATTACCCAAAAATTGATTTTGAATTAATAAGAAAACATTTCAAAGATTGGGAACATCATAAAATGGATGATATTTCAACTTACAGAAATAAATCTTTTTCATCACCTGTGACTGGATCCATAGCTCCTGTTCATCACACACCTTGGTCATCTGCAATGGATGACTCTATGGATACTTTTTTAAAATAATAGAATTTACAATAAAGTTTTCTCGACTGACAGCTTCCACCCATTCAATAGTTTTTTTCTCATTGTCGAACTTAGTTTAGGTTTAAAGGTTCTATCTTTTTTCCATTTTCTCCTTATTTGATGTAAAGATTTAAATATTCCTATTTGGTATCCAGCAAATAAAGCAACACCAAGTGCTGTAGTTTCCAAAACTTTGGGTCTTTCTGTTTTAATATCAATAATATTTGCCAAAAACTGTGAAAACCAGTCGTTTTCTACCATGCCTCCGTCAATTTTTACTATATTTGGTTTTAATCCATCTTTTCTCATGGCATTAAATAGATCATAGCTTTGGTATGCCACAGATTCTATAACTGCTCTTACTAAGGTTTTCCAATCACTATTTCTAGTTAATCCAGTTATAACTCCTCTTGCGTCAGGTCTCCAGTATGGAGCTCCCAGTCCACTAAAAGCTGGCACAACATAGACACCTTCATTATTTTTTTTTGATTTAGCAATTTGTTCTGTGTCATAAGCATTATTAATTAATTTTAACTTATCTCTTAACCATTGAACACCTGCTCCAGCGATAAAAATTGAACCTTCAAGAGCAAAAGTATTTTTTCCGTTTAATCTGTAACAAATTGTGGTTAGTAATTTATTTTTTGAAAAAATTTTTTTTGACCCAGTATTCATTATTACAAAAGCACCTGTGCCATAAGTACTTTTAATTGAGCCTTTTTTAAAACAAGATTGTCCTACAGCTGCAGCTTGTTGATCACCTAAAACTGCAGATATAGGAATTTCATATCCAACTATTTTTTTATTTGTTATTCCAAAATCATCCGCTGAATTTTTTACGTCAGGTAAAATACTTTTTGAGATATTGAGCTTTTTTAAAATTTCTTTATCCCATTTATTATCATGAATATTAAATAACATTGTTCTACTTGCATTTGTTGCATCTGTTAAATGATGTTGTCCATTAGTAAGTTTCCAAATTAAGAAAGTATCAACAGTGCCAAACAATAAATTATTAGATTTTTGAAGTTTCTTCGAAATTTTTACATTTTCTAAGATCCATTTAATTTTAGTAGCTGAAAAATATGGATCAATAAATAAACCAGTTTTTTTTCTAAAAATTTTTTCATATTTTTTTTGCTTAAGTTTTTCGCAAAATTCTTGTGTTCTTCTATCTTGCCAAACTATTGCATTGTAAATTGGTTTACCTGTTTTCTTATTCCAAAGAATAGTTGTCTCTCTCTGGTTGGTTATTCCAATACTTAATATTTTTCCTTTTAGAAGAGATGCTTTTTTAATTACTTTTTTTAAAGCTTTAAGAGTTGTTAACCAAATTTCATTTGGATTATGCTCTACCCATCCATTTTTTGGAAAGTATTGATTAAATTCAAACTGATATGTAAATTTTATATTGCCATCTAAATCAAAGAGAATTACTCTAGACGATGTTGTACCTTGGTCGATAGCAACAAGAAATTTTTTCACAATTTTAGTCTATACCTAGATGTTTTTTTCTCTGTCCTACCCAAGTTCTAATTAAGTTGTCAAAAATTAGTCCAATAAATGCAACACAAATTCCGAGTGTTAATCCAATACCTGCCCCTTTTTTATCTGATAGAGCTTTTAGAATGTACTGACCTAAATCTTCAGTTCCAATAAAGGCACCAATAATCACCATAAATAATGCAAAAACTATTGTTTGATTAAGCCCCAACATCATGTGTGGAAATGCTAATGGAAATTCTATTTTAAATAGTCTTTGAAACTTTGTGACGCCTGACATCGTTGCAGCATCATGTAGTCCAGCTGGAACACTTCTAAGACCCTCAATTGTGTATCTTGTTGCTGGTATCGTAGCATAAACTATTACAGCAATTAAAACTGAAGTATCTGTAATTCCAAAAAGCATCATCACAGGAATTAAATATACAAAAGATGGAAAAGTTTGAAATATATCACAAACATTTAACATAAAGTTTGTTGAATGTTTATTTTGAAAACATAAAGTTCCAACAGTAAATCCAATTGTGCAAGATACTAGTACACCAAATGTAGCCATGTATGTAGTTACTAAAGCTCTATCCCACCATGGGCTTAGAGCTATAAATAAAGTTAAACCACAAACAACTAAAGCAGATCTAACTCCACCAATTAAATATCCAGCTCCAACAACTAGAACTAATGTGGCTACGGCTGGCATTCTCAAATATAAAGCTCTCATCGGTTGGAGTACATCAACAATTAGCCAAGTGTTAAATGCTTTTATATATACAAAGAAAGTATCAAATATCCAGTCAACACCTTTATTCCAAAAGTCTGCTGTTGATATTCCTTTATTATGCGGAACTTCAAATAAATAATTATATCCATCTTTAAAATAAATTGATCCAAAGTAAGCTAATAGAATACCTACTATTACTATAACTCCAAAGAATAATGAATTTTTATTTCGTTGAAAAAAATTTAAATTACCAAAATAATCAACCTGTTTATTTGCCCAAGCTAAAGACATCTTATCTAATAAAATTGCAATCAAACTAATACAAAGACCTGCCTCTAATGCTAATCCAATATTCAACTGATTTAGAGCTAATAATAAATTAAAACCTAAACCTTTTGCTCCTATAAATGCAGAGATAACTGCCATAGAAAAACACACCATTATAACTTGGTTAACTCCTATTAAAATATCTCTTCTCGCTGTTGGAATTAATACTTTTGACATTAGTTGCCAGTTGCTACATCCACTCATTCTACCAGCTTCAATTACCTCTGGGGGAACAGCCCTTAAACCTAATAAAGTTAATAGTATCATTGGTGGCACAGCAACAATCATTGTTATAATTACTGCAGCATGGTCTCCTACCCCAAAAAGAACTAGTGCAGGAACTAATACCGCATACTGGGGCATCGTCTGCATAACTAATAGTATTGGATATAAAGCTTTTTCTACTCTTTTACTTTTGTATGCCGCAACACCCAAACCTAAACCAAAAATAAATGACAGAGGTGCTGCAACTAATATAAAAGACAGTGTTTGCATAGACGGTTTCCATTGTCCAAATATTGAAATGTAAGTCATTGATAAAAGTGCATATAAGGCCAATCCTTTGCCTCCTAACTTATAAGCAAGTATCGCTGATCCTGCTGCTACAATAGTCCAAGGTAAGCCTGGCAATTCTGCCCAGGGATTAGCATCAATCCAATCCCAACTAGTAAAAGCAACAATTGTTTCAAGACCGCCTAATAAAATCTCTCTAATTAATTCTATTAGAAAAGTCATAAATGCGGTTAGGTTTCTAGTTATTTGTAAAACTAAAGGTCGTGTTTTATATTCCTGCGTATCTTCATTCCAAAATTCCATTGGCATCCAATCATTCATTAAAAAGAATAATGAGTCATTTATCCAAATTGGAAGCCATCCAAGCAACGGAGGTAATCTCCAGAAAACGTCAAAAGCGTAATATCTAACCTCTTTACCCAGAAATACGAAGGCACTCTGATTAGGATCTTTTACAAATTCAGCTTGTCCTCTAATAAATTTGTAAGTTTCAGGAACATCAATTGCGAAGCATAGTGCAAAAAATACAGCTAATAAGAATAACCATTGAAATAATTTAGGATATTTTTTAAGTAATTCCATAATTTAATGATTATTTTTTCTTCCCCCAAAAACTGTATTAATAATTTTTGCAGGATTAATTGAACCTACGATATTATTTTTGCCATCTGTAACAGCTACTGTTTTTTCTTGAGTTAATATTTTTTCAGCAACATTTTCAATAATCTCGTCTTTTGAAACTTTTATATCACCCATGTTATCAGAGGTTATTTCATCCATTACATCTTTAATTAATAAAACTTTTTCCCTTGGAACTTCTTCTGTAAATTTTCTTACATATTCTGTAGCTGGATTTAAAACAATGTTAGCAGGTGTATCTAATTGCTCAATTATTCCATCTTTCATAATTGCAATTCGATCAGCAAGTTTTAAGGCTTCATCAAAATCATGAGTAATAAACATAATAGTTTTTTGTAATTTTTCTTGAAGTCTTAAAAATTCATCTTGCATTTCTTTCCTTATAAGAGGATCTAATGCAGAGAAAGGTTCGTCTAAGAACCATATATCTGGCTCAACTGCCAATGATCTTGCAATTCCTACCCTTTGTTGTTGTCCTCCAGATAACTCTCTTGGAAAATAATTTTCTCTTCCATCGAGACCAACAAGTTTGACCATATCCATTGCTTTATTAATGCTATCTTCAGTTTTAATACCCTTAATTTGAAGAGGAAAAGCAATATTTTCTAAAACTGTTTTATGTGGAAGTAGCGCAAAACTTTGAAAAACCATTCCCATTTTATTTCTTCTTAAATCAATAAGTTCCTTGTTATTTAAATTAAGCAAATCTTGACCTTCAATAAAAATTTTTCCACCAGTTGCGTCCGTTAATCTAGAAATACACCTTAACAATGTTGACTTACCTGAACCTGATAAGCCCATTACAACTAACATTTCACCTTTAGATACCTCAAAAGAGGCATTGTTAACTCCTACAATACATCCATTTTCTTGAAATGTTTTTGCATCAACATTACCATTTGCTTCTTTAAGCATACTTTCAGCGTTTGCTCCAAAGATTTTATAAACAGATTGGCATTTAATTACTGGTTCAGACATAAATAATATTAAGGTTATACGAATTTAAGATAAAATAAAATCTCTATAATTTGTTAAATTGCCTCCTAAAAATTTTTAATAAAATAAACTCTTGTATCAATACCTGTGCTTAAAAAACTCAAAGCTTCTCCACTTACTTTTACAGTTTCATCTACACCAACATTATTTCCACTTACAACGAAACCTGCAAAACATTTATTTTTTTCATCGTCCCATTTTACAAATGTTTCATCTATTTTATTTCCGTTAATTGTATAAATTTCATGGGCTCTAAAGTTTAGAAAATTAGCACCCATAATTGCACGTTGAGGTATAAGTTTAGTTGCCTTGCATACAGCCTCATATAATTCGTCAGATAATTTAAAATTATCAGTGCCGTCAAACGAAACCAAAACTCCTGAGGGGAGACTAGAAATTAGCTTATTAAGTTTTCTTTCTTCAGCTATTCTTTCTTCTTCTATTTTCATTTTAGCAACCAGTTCATCACCTTCACCAAAAATATTATTTAAAACAAAAAAAGTTAGAAAGATAAGAATAATTATACCAACTAATCCACCAAATTGCTTAACTGGTTCTGATGATGTTTTTAAACTATTCTTGAAAGCTTCCATTTTTCCAAATACCTTTTTTTTGTTTACCGTCTGACCAAGTAAAAGTACCTTCCCCGTTCATAAAACCATTAGCCCATTCACCTTCATAGGTTGAGCCATCAGGAAAATATAAAATTCCTATACCGTTCCACTGACTTTCTTTAAATTCACCTTTGTAAATATATCCATTCGGCCATGTTTCAGTACCTTGGCCATGTTTTTTCGTAGCTACCCATTCGCCTTCATAAGTTGTTTTATCTGTGTAAACCCACTTACCATAACCATTTTCACAATTTCCCTCTTTACACCCTGTACTTCTTGCTGATGCTAAAGATGTGATTAATGACGAAAAAAGTAAAAAAAATATAAGCTTTTTCATGGAAATATATTACACAAAATTTCTTAAAAAAAAATTAGGCATTTTTTGATTTATTCTTACAGATATAAATTGAAATATCTTTTTCTGAATTTTCGGTATTTATATTATTGGTAA
>CACHTK010000009.1 GCA_902582765.1 uncultured Pelagibacteraceae bacterium | reverse complement strand
ACATTCATGTGTCCCTCTTTTGATTTATCAAGATTTACTAAATATTCTGAAAAATCCTCAAAAAAATAACTGATTGGAACTTTTAGATAATTAGAAAGTTGTAATAATCTAATTGAACTTACACCGTTAGTTCCTTTTTCATACTTTTGAATTTGTTGAAATGTTACGTTTATGGCTTTTGCTACTTTAGTTTGAGTTAAACCTAGTGCCAATCTTCTTAGCTTTAACTTATTACCAAGATGTTTGTTAAAATTTTCTTCCATTCAAGACCCCTCTTTAAATAAAATATTAATGAGAGTTAATCTAAATAGAAAACTTTATGCAAGTAAAATAATTTTTAAAAAAATTGGTTTTTTTAACTTATTTTAAACCTGTCAAGTAACTTTTTATGAAGTCTTTAGAATTATTTTAAAGAATTTGGCTTAAAAAAAGCTTAGTTCTGTCACTCTTTGGGTTAGCAAAGAATTCTTTAGTGTCTGCCTTCTCAATTATCATCCCCTCATCCATAAAAATGACTTCATCAGCAACTTCTTTAGCAAAACCCATTTCATGTGTCACAACAATCATCGTCATTCCGCCTTTTGCAAGACTTACCATTGCATCTAGCACTTCTTTAATCATTTCTGGATCTAAGGCTGATGTTGGTTCATCAAATAACATGATTTTTGGCTGCATACATAATGCTCTTGCTATCGCACATCGCTGTTGTTGACCTCCAGAGAGTTGTCCAGGGAACTTATTGGCCTGATCATCTATTTGTACTTTTTTAAGTTGATCTAATGCAAGTTCTTGAGCTTCTTTTTTTGGCATTTTTTTTACCCAAATTGGTGCAAGAGTACAATTGTCTAAAATTGATAAGTGTGGAAATAAATTAAATTGTTGAAAAACCATTCCAACTTCGGCTCTAATTTTTTCAATATCTTTTGTTTTTTCTGATAGTTCATTTCCATCAACAATTATATCTCCCTCTTGATGCTCTTCTAATCTATTGATACATCTAATCAATGTAGATTTACCCGATCCTGATGGTCCACATACTACAATTTTTTTATTTGCCTCAACCTCAAGATTTATATTTTTTAAAACTTGAAAATCACCGAACCATTTATTCATATTTTGAATTTTTATTATTGGGTCAGACATATATTATCTTTCAGTTTTATATTTTGCCTCTAAGTTATAACTATATTTACTCATTGCATAGCATATAATCCAGAATACTATTGATGCAAAAATATATCCTTCCATAGCAAAGCCTAGCCATTTTGGATTGGTTTTTGCTAAAGCAAGCATACCTGCTAGTTCAGCTAAACCAACTACAAAGATTAAAGGAGTATCTTTAACTAATGCTAAAAAGGTATTTGCTATTCCCGGAATAACTAATTTTAGCGCTTGAGGTAAAATTACAAAAATATGCATTTTCCAATAACCCATTCCTAAGGATTTTGCTGCATCGTATTGACCTCTAGGAAGAGATTGTAAACCTCCTCTAATTACTTCTGCACAATAAGCGGCCTCAAACAATGTAATTGCTATAATTACTCTTACTAATTTATCCATAAAAAAATCTTCAGGGAGAAACATTGGAAACATTACAGATGACATAAATAATACTGTAATCAATGGAACACCTCTCCAAAATTCAATATAACAAATTGATATATATTTTATTACTGGAAGATTAGATCTTCTTCCTAATGCAAAAATCATACCTAGTGGGAAACAGAAAATTAGACAGAAAAAAGAAACTATAAAAGTAAGTGACAATCCTCCCCATGCTCCAGTTTCTACCCATTGAAGTCCAAATGATCCACCAGATATTAAATAGTAAATAACTAAATATGCAATTACTGGATAGATAATAACATAATACAATGCTAAATATTTTTTCAAATTTTCCTTCATGAAATATCCAACAAAGCCTAGTGCTATAACTAATATAAATGCAGTATTAATCCTCCAATGAAATTCATTGGGATACATTCCATACATAAATCTTCTGAACCAAACTTTAATGTATGTCCAACAAGCGCCTGTGCCCGTACAAGCATCTTTTGAGTCACCAGAAATAGTGGCGTCAAAAATCATCCAACTTAGAGACTGCGGAAGAGCTTTTATAATTGAAAATAATATTACTAGAGTTAAGAAAGCATTAAAATTATTTGTGTTTATATTTTTATTTAATAAATCTAAAGTTTTATGTCCTGAATAATCAATTCTCATCATATTTAATCCAATTAAACCTATGATTAATGGAAACAAAGTAGTTAATGAACCAGGTAAAAAGGATGTTAAATTTATTTTTAGAAATGCATTTGATATAACATCAATTAAACTTACTAAAACTAAAAAAGAACCGATAATAGAATAGTTTTTAATATTATCTCTGTTAGGTTTTAAAAAGTTTATTGTTTGCATTACTTTTCTTTAATTTCTATTTTTTTGTTATACCAATTCATTATTGCTGCAATAGTTAGACTAATAGTTAAATATGTTAACATTGTTATTGAAACAATTTCTATTGCCTTACCTGTCTGCATCAAAGCAGTTCCTGCAAATACAAGTACTAAATCTGGATATGCAATAGCAGCTGCCAAAGATGAATTTTTAGTTAAATTTAAATATTGGTTTGTTGTTGGTGGAATTATAATTCTTAAAGCTTGAGGCATAATAACTAATTTTAAAACTTGATTAGGTGTCAAACCTACAGATGCTGCAGCCTCTTTTTGGCCTTTGCTAACTCCCTCAATACCAGCTCTAACGCACTCTGCTACAAAAGTAGAAGTGTATAAAGATAGTGCAAGAACTAATGCTATTAATTCAGGTGGTAAACTTATTCCACCTTCGTAAATATAAGAGATTTTTGATAATTTTTTGAGCTCAGGTATTTCAAATTCTAAGGAAACTCCACCAAATAAGAATGATAAAAGAGGCAATACAATTAATAGACCTACAGAGTAAAGTAGCACAGGAATTTGTTTACCTTGTGTATCTCTTAAATTATTTGCGTAATTTCTTAATACAATAATTGCTATTATTGCTGCAAGTCCACAATATAAAAATACATTCAAATTTTCCCATACCATAGCTGGTATGTAATAACCTTTTACAGTCATATATGTTACCCCAAACCATGCATCAGCTTTCTCTGGCATAGGTAAAGCTCTAAGAGCTGCGTAATACCAAAAAAAGATTTGTAGCAGTAATGGAATATTTCTGAAAAACTCGACGTACCATGCGGCTGAATTTTTAATTAGGTAATTAGATGATAATCTTGCTACACCAATTATAACACCTAATATTGTACAAATAATTATACTTATAAAAGAAACTAACAAAGTGTTTAAAAGTCCAACTAGAAAAGCACGAGCATAGGAGTCTGATCCACTATACTCAATTAAAGAAAACTGAACATCAAATGAAGATTCTTGTGATAAAAATCCAAAACCAAAATCAATACCTCTATTATCCATATTGGTCTGAGCATTGAGAGTCAAAAACCCAAAAATAAGAACAACAAATAGTATTGCTAAAATTTGAGGTATATATCTTTTTATAATGTTGTTCATCGGAAACTATAATAAAAAAAAGGGCTAGATATTTCTAGCCCTTTTTAATTAATTTGAAATAAAATTATCTTGCTGGTGGTACGTATAGTATTCCACCTTTAGTCCATAATTCATTTGGACCTCTATCAGGTAGAATTCCAGTATCTGCTATGTTTCTCTTGTAGCTTTCACCGTAGTTACCAACTTGTGTTATAATTCTATAGTTCCAGTCGTTATCTAAACCAAAAGCTGCACCTAATTCACCTTCAGCACCAACTAATCTTTTGATTGCTGGATTGTTTGAAGTTTTCATCATGTCAGCATTTGTTGAATCAACACCATATTCTTCAGCTTCAATCATAGTATTTAAAGACCATCTTACTATATCTTCCCAAATAGAATCACCTTGACGTACAACTGGTCCAAGTGGTTCTTTTGAAATAGTTTCAGGTAATACTACGTGATCATCTGGAGCTGATAATTTAGTTCTTTGTGCAGCTAAACCAGATTTATCTGTTGTGTATGTATCACATCTTCCTGCATCATAAGCAGCTACAACTTCGTCAGCTTTTTCAAAAACTACTGGCTCGTATGAAATTCCTCTAGAGTCAAAGAAGTCCCTCATGTTAAGCTCAGTTGTAGTTCCTAAGTTTGTACAAACTGAAGTTCCATTATTAAATTCACTTGTAGAAGCTATACCTGAACCTTTTCTTACCATGAAACCTTGTCCATCGTAAAAATTTACACCAACAAATGTTAAACCAATATCAGCGTCTCTTGATAGTGTCCAAGTTGTGTTTCTTGCTAGAATGTCAATTTCACCTGAAGTGAGCGCAGTAAATCTTTCTTTTGCACTTAGGGGAGTGAACTTAACTTTAGAAGCATCTCCTAATGTAGCGGCTGCTACTGCTCTACATACATCTACGTCAATACCAGTCCAGTTTCCAGATGCATCTGCATTAGAAAAGCCAGGTAGGCCCTGAGAAACACCACATCTTACGAAACCTCTTTTTTTAGTGTTCTCAAGAGTTTTTGATTTACCTTTTGACTGTTTTCCAGCTTGTTGGTCGCAAGCGACAACAAAAATCATAGAAAGTACAGCAAAAAAAGCAAATAATTTTTTTGAGTATTTAAACATTTTTATTCCTCTATCATATTTAATTGTTTTCAAATTATTCAAAAAAGTAATTTTTTGAATTCATAAGTAAAACAGAAACTAATACAACCATCAATGATAAATTAACATTGGGTATGTTGAGTAATTAGAGAATATTGGCGCGCCCTGGAGGATTCGAACCTCCGACCCTCGGTTTAGAAAACCGATGCTCTATCCAGCTGAGCTAAGGGCGCAAAAAAATAACTTTATAATACTAATTTAATTTTTGAAAAGGAATTTTTTAAATAATATTAGTATTGTTAATAGCTCTACTCGACCTATTATCATGAAAATTATTAAATAAATCTTTGTTAAAAAAGAAAGATTATAAAAGTCAAAAGCTGAAAGTCCAAACATGCTGGAGTTTACTGTATTCATAATTGTCAATATTGAAAGCTTAATCGAATTTTCAAATTGGACATCTGATAGAGTTAAAAGAAGTGTTAATAAAGAAAATGAAATAATGAATATAATTATCGAAAAAAAATATTTATTAATATCTGATTTATCTGTGGTCTCATTAATCAATATAACTTTATTTGAATAGATTTGATTTGGTCTTGTATGTGATAGAAGATTATTTAAAGAAAATTTTAATAAACTTAAGATTTTTATAAACCTTATGCCTGAACTTGTTGAAAAAAAGGAACCTCCTATCACAACCATTATAAAAAATATAAATATTAAGTTTTTAGGCGTATCGTAAAAGGAAACACCAATATTTGAAACACTACTTGTTATTGCAAGTAAAATTGATGGGAAATTATTACTTGAATTTAAAAAGACAAAAGAAAAGGAAATTATTATTAACAAATAAATTAAAAGATTAAAATCCTCACTTAAAAAATAAAGTTTTTTCTTATTATAGGAAATAAGGTTATAAAATAAAAAAAGGCAAAAGAATTCTATTCAAAAGAAGTGGAATTAAAAAGAGATGAAGATGTTTTGGATACTTGGTTTTCTTCAGGTCTTTGGCCATTTGCGACTTTAGGTTGGCCTAAAAAAACTCCAGAAGTTGAAAAATTTTATCCAACAAGTGTTCTTGTTACTGGTTTTGATATTATATTTTTCTGGGTTGCTAGAATGATTATGATGGGAACGGAGTTTTTAAAAGAAGAACCTTTTAAAAAAATATACGTTCACGCTTTAGTTAGAGATGAAAAGGGTCAAAAAATGTCTAAATCAAAGGGTAATGTAATTGATCCTTTAGAACTTATTGAAAAGTATAGTGCTGATGCTTTAAGATTTACTCTATTATCAATGGCATCACCTGGTCGTGATGTAAAATTGTCTGAAGACAGGGTTAAAGGTTATAGAAATTTTTTAAATAAAATATGGAACGCTAACAATTTTTTAAGACAAAATGAATGTGATTTTAGTGACATTAAAAAACCTGAAAATCTTAAATTAACAATCAATAAGTGGATATTATCTGAACTTGTAAAAGTCAAAAACGAGACTGAAAACAGTTTAAAAAACTATAGATTTGATGAAGCCGCAAAGAATATTTATCAGTTTGTATGGCATTCCTTTTGTGACTGGTATTTAGAGTTATCTAAAACTGTATTTAATTCTAAAAATGAGGAAGATATTAAGGAGTTAAGACAAACATCAGCATATGTTTTTAAGGAAATTTTGATAATACTACATCCTTTCATCCCATTTGTTACAGAGGAGATTTGGTTGAATAACAAGTTAGATAAAAATGGAGGTGAATTTTTAATGCATGCCAATTGGTTGGAAAATGATTATCATGAAAAAAAATCTTATGATGAAATTAATAATATCATTAATTTTATTACATCTATTAGATCATTTAAAAATGAATTAAACATTAGCCCTGGATCATTTATTGAAATTTCAACAGAAAACACCAATAAAGAATATAAAAACTTTTTATCAGCTAATGAAAATATTTTAAAAAAAAATGGAAGAATTAAAAGCTTTCATGATAATGATTTAAAAAAATCATCAGCAAGCATCGTTATCAATGGTGAGCTATTTAAATTATATTTTGATGAAGATGTTGATTTAAATATGATCAAATCAACACTAGAGAAGAAAATTAAAAAAATTAGTGAAGAGATGAAAAAAATTGATGTTAGGTTATCAAAAAAATCCTTTGTGGATCGTGCACCACAAAATATAGTAGAGCAGGAGAAAAGCAACTTTGCTAATCTAAAAAAAGATGTTAAAAAAATAGAATTAACTCTAAAAGGTTTATAATGAAAAAATTTAATAAGAAAAAATTACCAAGTAGACACACAACAATAGGTGCAGATAAAGCCCCTCAAAGATCATTTTATTACGCAATGGATTTAACAGAAAAAGATGTAGCAAAACCATTTGTTGGTGTTGTTTCAACATGGAATGAAGCAGCTCCATGTAACATAAATTTAATGAAACAAGCTCAATCAGTTAAAAAAGGAGTTAAAGCTTCAGGTGGAACTCCAAGAGAGTTTTGTACCATTACAGTAACTGATGGTATTGCGATGGGTCATGAAGGAATGAAATCATCTTTGATTTCAAGAGATGTAATTGCAGACTCAACTGAACTTACGGTTAGAGGACATTGTTATGATGCATTAGTTGGATTAGCGGGCTGTGATAAATCATTACCAGGTTTAATGATGTCGATGGTTCGTTTAAATATTCCAAGTGTATTTATATATGGTGGATCAATTCTACCTGGAAGATTTAATGGAAAAGATGTAACTGTTGTAGATGTATTTGAAGGTGTTGGAAAATATACATCAAAAAAAATGACAGCTCATGCATTAAGAAAATTAGAATTAAAAGCATGTCCAAGCGCAGGTGCTTGTGGTGGACAATTTACTGCAAATACAATGGCATGTGTCTCTGAAGCAATAGGACTAGCTTTACCATTCTCAGCAGGAACGCCAGCACCATATTTAGAAAGAAATAAATATGCAATAGACAGCGGTAAAGCTGTAATGAATTTATTAGCAAAAAATATTAGACCTAGAGACATAGTAACAAGAAAAGCTCTTGAAAATGCAGCAACAATCGTTGCAGCAACAGGTGGATCAACAAATGCAGGTTTACACTTACCAGCTATCGCAAATGAAATTGGAATTAAATTTGATTTAATGGATGTTGCAAAAATATTTAAGAAAACTCCTTATCTTGCAGATTTAAAACCAGGTGGAAAATATGTTGCAAAAGATATGTGGGAAGCAGGAGGAGTTCCAATGTTATTAAAAACTCTAATGGATGGTGGTTACATTCATGGTGATTGTATGACGGTTACAGGCAAAACCATGAGAGAAAATTTAAAAAATGTAAAATTTAGAGAAAATCAAAAAGTAATGAGATCTTATCAAAATCCAATTTCACCAACAGGAGGAGTAGTTGGATTAAAAGGTAATTTAGCTCCAGAGGGTGGAATTGTAAAAATAGCAGGTTTGAAAAAATTACAATTTACAGGAAGAGCTAGATGTTTTGATAATGAAGAGTCTGCGTATAAAGCGGTAATAAACAGAAAATACAAAGATGGAGACATCATTATAATTAGATATGAAGGGCCCATAGGAGGTCCTGGAATGAGAGAAATGCTTCAAACAACTGCAGCAATCTACGGTCAAGGAAAAGGGGAGAAAGTAGCCCTCATTACAGACGGTAGGTTCTCTGGGGCTACCAGAGGCTTTTGTATCGGTCATGTGGGCCCTGAGGCCTCCGTAGGCGGTCCTATAGCCCTTTTAAGGAATGGGGATATCATCGATATAGACGCAGAAAAGGGCACAATTAACGTAAGACTTACAAAGAAGGAACTAAGTGCAAGACGTAAAAAATGGAAACCGAGAAAAGTGAATTTTGGTAATGGTACATTATGGAAATATGCACAAACAGTAGGACCAGCTTATAAAGGTGCACCAACTCATCCAGGTGGTAAAAACGAGGTTAGAACGTACGCTGATATTTAATGAAAATTAGACCTGTAATACTTTGTGGTGGCGCAGGAACAAGACTTTGGCCAGATAAAAAAAAACATCAAGCAAAACAATTTATTGATTTTGGCGGATGGAGTTTAATTCAAAAAACTTTAGAAAGAGTAAATAAACCAATTTTTGATTTTCCTATAATCAGCACAAACCTCAAATACTTAAAGGAAGTCAAATTAGCTTTAAAAAAAAGTAAAATAAAAAAGTTTAAAATAGTTCTAGAACCAGCTAAAAAAAATACTGCACCAGCAATACTAGCATCTGCATTAATAAAAGACATTCCATTAGATCAACCATTAATGGTTTTTGCAGCAGATCATTTAATTGAAAAGTCAAATATTTTAAATAAATCTTTATTAAAAAATAAATCAAATTTAGATAATCAAAATCTATTTATTTTTGGAATAAAACCTACAAGCCCATCAAGTGAATATGGATATTTTTTAACTAAAAAAATTAAATCTATAAATAAAGTTACAAAATTTATTGAAAAACCAAAATTATCAAAAGCAAAAGAAGTAATTAAGAAAAAAGGTTACTGGAATTCGGGTATGTTTTATTTAAGAAAAGACTCAATAATCAATAACTTTAAAAAATATCAAAATAAAACTTATAAAAGTTGTGTTGAGGCACTTAAAAAAGGCAAATATAAAAATAATACTTACTATTTAAATAAAAGAGCTTTTGAACAATCAATCGAGAAATCTTTTGATTATGCAATACTTGAGAAAACAAACAAAATTAATGCTATTAAATTAGATATACCTTGGTCTGATCTTGGCAGTTGGAAAGAGATACTTAAGATATATGATAAAAATAAAAAAAAACACTTTAAGAAAAAGAATGTTTTTTATAGACCATGGGGGAGTTATTTAAATTTATTTGAAGGAAAAGAGTTTTTAATTAAAGAATTATCAGTTAAACCTAAAGGTATATTAAGTCTTCAAAAACATCATCACAGAGCAGAACATTGGTTAGTTACAAAAGGTAATCCAAGAATAACTTTAAATAAAAATATTATTAATAAAAAACCTGATGAGCATATATTTATTCCATTAGGAGCAATTCATAGAATACAAAATCCTGGAAAAAAACCTGTAAAAATTATGGAAGCTCAAGTTGGTTCAATTCTAAAAGAGACTGATATTGTTAGATATCAAGACATTTATGGTAGAGCAAATAAACTTTAATTAAATTGTAATAATCTATAAATATTTTTGTCATCAACATTAATTATAAAATTCTAATAAAATTTTAAATTATAAAACATCTTTATTTCCCCTTAATTTTAAAATTTTGTTGATTAACTACTTTCCCCTTTTTTAATTACAAAAAGGGGAAAGAAGATTTAGAAATTAATTATTTACAGATGCGGAACTCTCGATAGTCTTCTTTTTAGCTAGTTTTTTGTTTTTTTTTTCAGCAACTCTTTTTTCAATACTTGCAATTTTAATATTAATTTTAGATAATTTTTTTTCTTTTAAATTGATCTTATTTTTAAGTTTTTCTATTAACTTGATAACCTTTTTTTTTCTTTTTTCATTTTTCTTTAACTTTTTACTCATAATGACCTCCTGTGTAATTTTATAATAATTATATTTAAATTAAATATCTTAGTAAAATGATTTTTTGATAAATTCTTTTATTTAAAAGTTATGCTGTTAATATGTTAAAATATTTTCCTGATTTCCTTAATTCTACGTTATCACAATATTGATATTTATCACCATCAATTTGAATTGGAATTTTTTTCCCTTGTCCATCAATTTTTAGCTCACTGGAATAAGATGTTATAACACTCGTAGACTTCGATAAATCTCCAAAAAAAATAATCAAATAAATATAATAAAGTATTTTTATTCTTGTAAGGTCTTTGAATACATAAGTAATAATTTTGTTATCAAATATATTTGTTTTATTAATTTTGTAGTGACCCGCATAATAATTGGTATTAGAACATAACACCCAGTCAGCTATATGATTTTGACCATCTATGTTAACTTTTAATTTTTGATTTTTCATTAACAAAAATTTTTGCAATCCTTTATATCCAAAAATAATTTTACCTAACAGTTTTTTTAGAGAACTATTAATTGAATGGACTATCGTTGCATCCCAACCTATACCTGCCATTAAAATAAAATAATCATTATTGATTTTTACTAAATTAGTTTGTTTTAAATTGTTTGATTGTAAAATTTGAACAATTTTACTTATTTTTTTACTCATATTTAGTTCAGCTTGAAGTAAATTAGCAGTTCCAGCTGGTATATAACCAATAGCAAAATCTTTTTTTGGAACAAAATTATTTTTAATAAGTTTGTTTATTGCAAATGATACTGAACCATCGCCTCCAGCAACTACAAGTCTATCTATATTTAACTTAGAAATATTTTTAAATACTGCCTCTGCTTTATCCACGCTCTCAGTTTCAAAAAAAGAAACATCGTTATACTTAGAAAGTTCATCAGAAATTTTTTTTATAAATTTAGATTTTCTGCCAGAGGAAGCGTTTTTGTTGTAAATAATGCAATATTTCATAATAAATTTTAATATTTCCTTAACATTACTATGGCACAAAGAATTAAACGATTCTAGTGCAAATTGAATTAAAAAAAAAGGATTAAATGAAACCTATATTAAAATACAAAAGTATATTCATTTCAGATGTGCATCTTGGTACTAAAGGTTGCCAAGCAAATAAATTGCTTGAATTTTTTAAAAATACAAGATCAGAAAAACTTTACTGTGTAGGCGATATAATAGATGTTTGGGCACTTCAAAAAAATTTTTATTGGCCACAAGAACATAATGACGTAATTCAAAAAATATTAAGAAAAGCAAGACATGGAACAGAAGTTTACTACGTTATAGGTAATCATGATGAAGTGTTTCGAAAATTTATTCCTATGCATTTTGGACAGATAAAAATGATCAATAGAGTAATTCATCAGTCTGTTTTAAATAAAAAATATTTAGTTGTTCACGGTGATGCTTGGGATGGTGTTATGAGATATGCCAAATGGTTGTCGAAGTTAGGCGCAATAGCCTATGAAATGCTATTGAAATTAAATGTAGTGATTAACTTTTTTAGACGTCTAAGAGGTAAAGGCCAGTGGTCTTTAGCAAAGTTTCTTAAATATAAGGTAAAAAATGCAGTTAAATATATGGGAGAATACGAAAAAACAATTGCAGAATATGGAAAGAAAAAAAAATTTGATGGAATAATCTGTGGGCATATTCATCATGCCCAAAATGAAAATTATGATGGTGTTAATTATTTAAATTGTGGAGACTGGGTTGAGTCTTGTACTGCCTTAGTTGAAAACTTTGATGGAACGTTTGAAATAATTTATTGGGATAAATTAAGAGAAGAATTTTCAGATAGTCGTAATAATTCAGATAAAGAAGTAATTGAAACTCCAGGTCTGAAAAAGGCATCATAATGAAAATATTAATTGTAACAGACGCTTATTTTCCACAAGTAAATGGTGTGGTAAGAACTTTAAATGAAACAGGAAAAAAACTTGAAGCAATGGGTCACGAAGTTGAGTATTTAAATCCCCAACTTTTCTTCACTGTGCCAATGCCTAAATATAATGAAATAAGACTTTCTGTGAATATTTGGCCAAGAGTAAGTCATTTAATAAAAAAAATAAATCCTTCAGCCATACATATAGCTACCGAAGGTCCTTTAGGATTTATGGCAAGAAGATATTGTCTTAAAAATAATCTAAAGTTTACCACAAGTTTTCACACAAGATTTGATAAATATATGAAATTATATTTACCTTGGGTTCCTGAAAAATTATCACAGAAATTCCTAAGCAACTTTCATAACAAAGCAGAAAAAATTTTGGTTACAACCGAATCTATGAAAAAAGAACTAATTCAAATTGGAGTAGATGAAAGTAAAATGGTTGTTTGGACAAGAGGTGCTGATCATGGATCGTTTAAAAATCCAAAAAAAATCAATTTAGAATATAAAAGGCCTATATGGATATATGTAGGTCGAGTGGCTATTGAAAAAAATATTCGTGCTTTTTTAAATCTAAAATTAGAAGGAACAAAACTTCTTGTTGGTAAAGGACCAGATATTGAAAAGTTAAAAAAAGAATTTCCAGATGCTCACTTCTTGGGTGAAAAAACTAATGGTGAATTAGCTTCATATTTTACATCATCTGATGTTTTTGTCTTTCCAAGCAAAACAGATACGTTTGCAATTGTAATATGTGAATCCCTCAGTTGTGGTACACCAGTTGCAGCATTTCCTGTTCCAGGTCCTAAAGATATTTTCAAAGATAGTGAAATTAATTGTTTAGATGAGGATTTAGAAAAATCCGCAATGAAAGCTCTAAAAGTTGAAAGAGAAAAGTGCCTAGAATACTCTAAAAACTTTACTTGGGATAAAACCGCAGAAATTTTTATTAATAATATCTCCCCTAATTAAGTAACTAAAATTTAAATAATTGCATATTAAATTTTTAATATGTTAATTATATACTTAACTTTTAGAACATCATGATTGGCCTCTTTGAAATACTATTAATCTGTGTAATTATATTTCTACTAATAATAATTTATTCAAACAGAAATAAAAAAAATACTGATGATAAAATTATTATTTCAAAGTATGAAAAGGATGATAGCAAAACATTTATATTAGATGAATTAGAGGATCAATTTATAGCATTAGATAAATTAAATATTATAAAATATGCCAATCCAAGTGCCGAAAAAAGATTTGGTAAAAATATTTTAAATACACATCTCGGCACAATTTTAAGAAATCCTAATCTAGATGAAAAAATCAGAGAAGTTAAGTCTTCAAAAAAAACCAGTAATTTAGATTTAGAAATAAATTTGCCTTCATATCAGTATTACAGAATTTATGTGATTCCTGGACCAACTGTAATTTTTACAGAAAAAGACTCTGTTGTTTTATTTTTAAAAGATCTTACTGAAATTTCAAAAGCACAAAAATTTAGAACTGACTTTGTTGCTAATGTTAGCCATGAATTAAAAACTCCTCTTGTTTCAATTAAAGGCGCTATAGAGACAATAGAGGGTCCCGCTAAAGATGACGAAATAGCAAAGATAAAATTTCTTAAAATAATCTCTTCACAAAGCAAAAGAATGGAAAATTTAATAAGTGATCTATTAATATTAAGCAGAATTGAACTCCAGGAGCATATAAGACCTGACAAACCAGTTAATTTGAAGAATGTATTGACAAAAGTAAAAGATGTTCATTTTACTAGCTTAAAAGAAAAAAATATTAATCTTGAAATTAATTTAGGTAATGTAAGTGATGTTATTGGTGATGAAGATAAATTAATA
Organism: uncultured Pelagibacteraceae bacterium; assembly: GCA_902582765.1. Taxonomy (GTDB): domain Bacteria; phylum Pseudomonadota; class Alphaproteobacteria; order Pelagibacterales; family Pelagibacteraceae; genus Pelagibacter. Next base: position 22,307 of record CACHTK010000009.1, on the reverse strand, counting down.
ACAGTTTTTTCTAATTTATTAGACAATGCTATTAAATACTCAAAAGAAAAATCAACTATAAATATATTAGCTTCTCCAAGCAAAGGGAAACTCATAACAAAAGGAATTAAAATATCTGTATCTGATCAAGGTATTGGAATTCCCGAGGATCAAATTAACAGGGTAACTGAAAGATTTTATAGAGTAGATGTTGAAGAGAGCAGGAAAGTTGGTGGAACAGGTTTAGGTCTTGCAATTGTCAAACATATAATTTCTCAACATAGAGGTGATTACGAAATAAAAAATCTTAATGGTAAAGGAACCGAAATTAACATTCATTTACCCAGTGAATTATAAACTTCATATAATTTAACAATTTTCACAATATAATTTAATTTGTAAATAACGGATTTTTTAAATAAGGTTGTTAAATGAAAAAAATAATAATAAATTTTTTTATTTTTTCTTACTTATTCTTTAATTTTATATCAAATTCTTACTCTGAAGTTTCTAATAAAAAAGACATTACAACACTTTTAAGAAACCAACAACTTACTGTATTTGATATTGGTATTTTTAGAATGAAAAATGACTTAGAAAATACCAAAAACACTGTCAATAAACATTTTCCATCTGACAAAGTAAACGTTGATCATATCTATACTGAGGTTTTAACTTCATTCTGGAGAGATACAATTGATTTGATTGTATCAATCCCAATGAACAAAAACTTAAAAAAAGAAAATTATATGTCTGACATGTATAGATGTAAAAATATTTTCTTTTCTGTAAGAGATCATTTGTTAAGAAAACAAAATGAGAGTAATTATAATTTTAATAGAGCCTCAAGTTATATAATTACTACTTTTTCTACCCCCACAAGTTGGCCTTCATGGAAATATGATCAAAAACAAGTAAAAGACCTTATATCAATGATACAACTAGAAGTTACTTTAAGACCAACAAAGAGCTTAGCACTAAGTGAAAATGTGAGCCCAATTCGTTGTAGAGGAGATTTAGCTGCAGATAATGATACTTTAATCATCTCTAAAAAATACAACTAAAAAGTTACCTATTTAACAAAACTGTAACAAATTTGTAATACTAGAGTCCTCAATAAAATTTATTAAGCAAGACGTTAATTAAATTTAATTCACGAAAGGATATTAAAATGAAAAAACTAACTATAGTCCTTGCTTCAATAGTTGCCATTTCTGTTGCCACTATTGCTCAAGCAAGAGATCAAATCAAAATAGTTGGATCATCTACTGTATTCCCTTACGCAACAATAGTTGCTGAAAGATTCGGGCAAACTGGATTTAAAACGCCAGTAATCGAGTCAACTGGTACAGGTGGTGGTGCAAAATTATTTTGTGCAGGTGTAGGAGAAGCTCACCCTGATATAACAAATGCATCAAGAGCAATGAAAGATAAAGAAAAAGCTCTTTGCAAAAAAAATGGTGTTAATGAAATTGTTGAAGTTATTATCGGTAACGATGGTATTACTTTAGCATACAGTGTTGACGCTGAACCAGTAAACTTCACTAAAGAACAACTTTGGAAAGCTTTAGCAAAACACTCAGTTGTTGATGGTAAATTAGTAGACAACATATACAAAACATGGGATCAAATAGATCCAAGTTTACCAAAACAAAAGATTTCAGTTATGATTCCCCCAGGAACATCCGGAACAAGAGATGCTTGGAATTCGTTAGTAATGAAAAAAGGTATGCCTAAAGAGGCTAAAGCATTATACAAAGCAGGTTTCGAAGCTGGAAATAAAAAATACAAAAAACCACAAAAACTTTACAGAGAAGATGGTGCTGCTATTGAAGTTGGAGAGAATGATAGTTTAATTATTCAAAAATTATCTGAAGACAAAGAAATGTTTGGTTTCTTTGGATTTAGTTACTTTTTAGCTGCAAGAGATAAATTGCAAGCTGCAAGTATAGAAGGTGGTCAACCATCATTAGAATCTATCCAAGACTATAGTTATGCTGTTGCTAGACCATTATTCTTTTACGTAAAAAAAGCTCATGTTGGTGTAATTCCAGGATTACATGAATTTGTAAAAGAATTCACTACAACTAAAGCTATTGGTAAAAGAGGTTACTTAGCGGAAATAGGACTTGTTCCACTTGATGCTGAAACTTACAGAACAGTTAGAGATAATTCGAAATCTCTTACTGCAATGTCAATGGAGTAATATAATATTTGTTAATAAACTCAAAAGGGGCCCTATTAAATGGGCCCTTTTTTTTGTATAAATCTAAAGGAGCCAATAATTGAATTCAGTAATATTTTTAACAATCGTTCTTTTAGCTTTATCCAGTTACTTCTTTGGAAGAAAAAAAGCTATTTTAATTCAATCTAACAAACGGTTAACAGCTCTTCCAAAATTTTATGGATACTATCTTGCTATATGGTGTGGCGCACCTGCTTTTCTTTTGTATGCTTTATGGTCGATATTTGAACCTAGCATAGTAAGATTTTTTATACTTAGTGATTATTCTTCGCAAGGACTTCTAGAAGGAGAGTTGAATTTATTTTATGAAAAAGTAAAATCACTTTCTCGAAACCAGTATTCAGGAGAACTTACTGCAGAGTTACAAAGATCAGCAGAAAAATATTTAAACTTTAGAGACATAGCAAAGTGGTCTAAGGTCGTTATAGTCTTATCATTACTAATTGCATCAACAGGTTATGCGTATACAAAGATTTCAAACAACACTAAAACAAGAGAACCAGTTGAAATATTTCTTAAAGGAGTATTTTTTTTATCATCACTGGCAGCGATATTAACAACCATTGGTATTATTTTTTCCCTTTTGTTTCAAACAATAGAATTTTTTCAAGTTATCCCACTATTTGATTTTGTATTTGGAATGCACTGGTATCCTGCAAAAGCTTTTGTTCGAGATGCAAGTGAAGCACTTGATCCATCAATGTATAGTGATACTTTTGGTGCGGTTCCGATATTTGCAGGCACCTTTTTTATAGCTTTGATTGCAATGTGTGTTGCAATACCAATTGGTTTGTTAAGTGGTATATATATGGCGGAATATGCGAGCAAACGTTTAAGACAATATGCCAAACCTGTCATTGAAATTTTAGCAGGAATTCCAACTGTTGTTTATGGTTTTTTTGCTGCTTTAACAGTTGGACCTTTTTTAAAAGACCTTGGATTATCATTAGGACTAGAGGTGTCAGCAGAAAGCGCACTGGCAGCCGGTGGTGTTATGGGAATTATGATTATTCCATTTATATCAAGCTTAAGTGACGACGTAATTACAAGTGTTCCTCAAAATCTTAGAGATGGTAGCTATGCCATGGGAGCAACAAAATCTGAAACAATAAAAAGAGTAATTATTCCAGCTGCTTTACCTGGAATTGTTGGATCTATTTTATTAGGTGTTTCTAGAGCTATTGGTGAAACAATGATTGTTGTAATGGCATCAGGGTTGGCAGCAAACCTAACTCTTAATCCATTAGAGTCCACTTCAACAATAACTGCTCAAATTGTTGTTATCTTAATTGGTGATCAACAATTTGGGGATCCGAAAACCCAAGCAGCTTTTGCATTGGGATTAAGTTTATTTATAGTTACTTTAGTTTTAAATATTGTTGCCTTGTCTGTTGTGAAAAAATATAGAGAGAAATATGAATAAAGAAGAACGTTTAATTAAAAGATACAAAGCTGAAAAAAGATTTCAATTTTACGGTAAAGCTGCAATATTTATGGCTTTATTATTTCTAGTGGTATTTCTAACAAAGATATTTTCTACTGGTTACACAGCATTTCAAAAAACATGGTTGGTAATACCAGTCAATTATAATGCAGATTTATTATATTTGGATCCAGATAAAAAACCAACAACCGAAGATATTAATGATGCAGACTTTTATGAGTTTGGGATAGAAACATTTATCACTCTCGATCCAGATGCAAGTGAGGATCAAATTATGGAATTAAAAAAAATGTTTGCATTTACTTTTGAGAGAGAATTAAAATATTATCTTCTAGACAATCCTGATAGCTTTGGAAAAACAGTTGATGTAAAATTAACAGCCTCTGACGACTTAGATCAAGTATTTAAAGGAAATTATCCAAGAGATATACCTGAAAATAGAAGAAGAGCATCTGATTATCAATTAAAAATTTTTGATAAATTAAATGAAGATGGAAGAGTTATAAGTGAATTTAATGCCAGTTTTTTTACAAATGCTGATTCTAGAGAAGCTGAGTTAGCGGGAATAGCAAGCTCATTTATGGGTTCATTATTTTCCATACTTGTCTGTCTGTCAATTGCCTTTCCTGTTGCCTTACTAGCTGCAGTTTATCTAGAAGAATTTGCACCAAAAAATAGATTTACAGATTTTATTGAAGTAAATATCAATAATCTAGCAGCAGTTCCTTCAATTGTTTTTGGATTATTAGGATTAGGTGTTTTATTGGCTGTATTTGGTTTACCTAGATCAACACCCTTAGTTGGAGGTATAACCCTTTCATTAATGACTCTTCCAACAATTATAATAGCAGCCAGAGCATCATTGAAGGCTGTTCCACCCAGTATAAGAGAAGCAGCTTTAGCAATGGGAGCTAGCAAAATGCAAACGACGATGCATCATACCGTGCCTTTGGCTTTACCTGGAACTTTATCAGGTACTATAATTGGCTTAGCTCAAGCATTAGGTGAAACAGCGCCTTTAATATTAATTGGAATGGTTGCTTTTGTTAACACAATACCAGGAACCCCTATGGATCCAGCAGCTAGCTTGCCTGTTCAAATCTATATATGGGCAGAGAGTGCCGAAAGAGGATTTGTAGAAAAAGTGTCTGCTTGCATAATGGTATTATTATTTTTCCTAATTTTTATGAATTTAGGAGCACAATTAATTAGACATAAATTTGAAAAGAAATGGAACTAAAATATGAATAAAATAGAAGCAAAAAATGTTGATGTCTATTATGGAGCGAAACAAGCTTTATTTGATATCAATATGGATATCGAAGCAAATAAAGTAACTGCTCTTATTGGACCTTCTGGTTGTGGTAAATCAACATTCTTAAGATGTTTAAATAGGATGAATGATGTGATCGATATTTGTAAAGTCAGTGGTGTCGTAAAAATTAATGACTATGACATAAATCAAAAAGATACAGATGTTGTAAGGCTTAGAGAAAAAGTTGGAATGATTTTTCAAAAACCAAATCCTTTTCCAAAAACCATTTATGAGAATATTTCTTATGGACCTGAGATACATGGGATAGCTCAATCTAAAAGTGAAATGGATAATATTGTTGAAGAGAGTTTGAGAAAAGCAGCACTTTGGGAAGAGGTAAAAGACAGAATTCACGAACCAGGTACTGGTTTATCAGGTGGACAACAACAAAGACTTTGTATTGCAAGAACAATATCAATTAAGCCAGAGGTAATACTCATGGATGAGCCATGTTCAGCTCTTGATCCAATTGCGACAGCACAAATAGAGGAGCTAATTGATGAATTAAGAAAGGAACATACTATAATAATTGTTACTCACTCAATGTCCCAAGCTGCAAGAGTCTCTCAAAATACTGGTTTTTTTCACCTTGGCAAATTGATTGAAGTAGGCTCTACTGATAAGATATTCAAGAATCCGACTCAACAACAAACGCAGGATTACATAACAGGAAGGTTTGGATAATGAATGAAAAACCACACACAGTAAAATCTTACGAAGACCAATTAAAAAAATTAAACAATGATTTAGTTGAAATGGGGGCAAATTGCGAAACCGCTTTAGGTAATGCAATGAAAGCAATATCATCAAATGATCATAACCTTGCTGATGATGTTATAAATTCAGATATGGTTATAGATAATTTTGAGTCTCAGATAGAGAATGAGGTAGTAAATTTAATTGCTTTAAGACAACCAATGGCTGTGGATCTTAGAGAAACAGTTGCAGCTCTAAAGATGTCTTCAGACTTAGAAAGAATAGGTGATCTTGCCAAAAATATTGCAAAAAGAACAAAACTTATAAATACGCATTTGCCAAATAATTTAATTGAAGCAATGAGTAGAATCTGCATTTTGGTTCAAAAACAATTAAAAATTGTTTTAGACTCTTATCTAAGTAGATCAAGCGATGTAGCTCAAACAGTATGGGAGAGTGATGAACAAGTTGATGATTTAACAAATAAATGTATGGAAGAAGTCATCTCATTAATTAAATCAAATATGGAAAATATTGAATATGGCTCACATCTTTTATTTGTTACTAAAAACCTTGAAAGGATAGGAGATCATACAACAAACATTGCTGAGCAAGTATTTTATTTAGTTACAGGTGATTATTTAGAGGGTGAAAGACCCAAGGGTAGCGATTCAGAATTAACAAAGTAATGAGTGCACACATATTTATTGCAGAAGATGAGGCGCCAATTTCAACCTTATTAAAATATAATTTAGAAAAAGAAGGTCATAAGGTTTCTTCAAGTGAAAATGGAGAGGACTCTTTAAAATCAATAAAACAAAAAATGCCAGACTTAATCTTATTAGATTGGATGTTGCCAGATTTATCAGGTGTTGAAATATGTAAACAGTTAAAAAGGGATAAAAAATATAATGACATTCCAATTATTATGCTTACTGCAAAAGGAGAGGAGGAAGATAAATTAAAAGCATTTGAAACTGGAGCCGATGATTACGTCACTAAACCATTTAGCCAAAAAGAATTAAATGCAAGAATTAAATCTTTGTTAAGAAGGGCTAAACCTTTGTCATCAACTGATGTTGTGGAATTTAAAGACCTTAAAATTGATAGATTAGCAAAAAGAGTTTATAGAAATGATAAGGAAATAATTTTGGGACCCACAGAATTTAAATTATTAGATTTTTTTATTAAAAATCCAAAAAGAGTTTATTCAAGAGAACAATTACTAAATAATGTTTGGGGTGAAAATATTTATGTAGAAAGTAGAACGGTTGATGTTCACATAAGAAGATTGAGAAAAGTTTTAAATGTAAGTGGATTAGAAAATTTAATTCGCACAGTGAGATCTGCAGGCTATTCGTTAGATAACTAAATCTTTAGGCCTTACAAATTCAGAAATAATTCCTTTCTCTTCAATATTTATCCAATCATTCGTATCGAAAACTATTTTAGCAAATGCACAAGTTGGGAATTTATAATTTAATAGTTTAAAATTACTATTATCTTTATTTTTAGTTAATTTTATAACTAAATTTTTAAGAGCAGGTTCATGATTTATTATCAATACTTTCTTAAACTTTTTATGGATATTTTTTATATTAGCTATTATTTCATTTTCATTAACCAAATAGAGTTTTGAGGAACTTTTAATTTTTTTTGGTTTATTTATTTTATTCAGTATTAAATTTAGAGTTTTTTTTGTTCTTTTTGATGAAGATAAAAGCACGTAGTCAAAGGAGTATTTTTTTTTAACAAAAAATTCACTTATAATTTTTGCACTTTTGATGCCTCTTTTATTTAGTGGTCTTTCAAAATCACTTAAATTTGGGTCTTCCCAACTAGATTTTGCATGTCTCATGACATATAATTCGCGCATTAAATCTAAATATATGACTGCATTAAAAAAACAAGACAAAGAAGAGCTTAAATCCAATTATATAAATAGAGAATTATCATGGTTAAAATTTAACGATAGAGTTCTGTTAGAGGCGCAAAATATTGAAAATCCTCTTTATGAGAGAGTAAAATTTTTATCTATTGCAGGCTCTAATTTAGATGAATTTTTTATGGTTCGAGTTGCTGGACTATACAGTCAAATTAAACAAGAAGTCGACTCACTAAGTTCAGATGGACTAACGCCTGAAGAACAGATGGAGATGGTTATTAATGATACAAAAAATCTATTAAATAAACAAAATACCATATTTAATAATCTATCAAATCAGCTGAAGAGAAATAATATTTTATTGACTAAGCCAGAAAACCTTAACACAAAAGAAAAAAAGAAATTATTAGAAATATTTAACGAAGAAATTTATCCTCTACTTACACCATCAGCGATTGATCCTTCTCATCCTTTTCCATTTATTATTAATCAAGGTAGAGCTTTAGTTATGAAGCTGAAGAAAAAGAAAAAAAAGAGAATTCTTAATTCAATTATCGTAATTCCTAAAGCTTTATCAAGATTTATTGAAATAGATGGAGGAAAATCATTTAAGAAATTTTTGGTTCTAGACGATGTTATTGGTTACTTTGCCTCTGAAATTTTTCCAGATCATTTATTAGAAAAGAAAATGATATTTAGAGTAATAAGAGATAGTGATGTAGAAATTCAAGAAGAGGCTGAGGATTTAGTCAGATCATTTGAACTAGCATTAAAGCGAAGAAGAACTGGTGATATTGTTAGATTAGAAATTTTAGAAAAAAGCGACAAAGAACTTGTAAAATTTATAACAAATAAATTAGAAATTAATCCAAATTATATTTATGAAGTAGCAGGTTTAGTTGGAATCCAGGATATAGACCAAATTTGTAAAATTAAAAATTCTAAATTAAAATTTAAAAACTTTACACCAAGAGAAGTAGAAAGATTAAAAGAATACAATAATAATTTTTTTGAGACAATTAAGAAAAAAGACCTAATAGTTCATCATCCATTTGAGACTTTTGATGCTGTAATTGAATTTTTAAATCAAGCTGCTATGGATAAAAAAGTAATTGCTATTAAACAAACATTGTACAGAACTACTTTAGATTCACCAATTGTTAAAGCATTAATTAGCGCTTCCGAAAATGGCAAAACAGTTACTGCTTTAATTGAAATCAAAGCTAGATTTGATGAAGAAGCAAATATACAGCTGGCAAGAAGTCTTGAAAAAGCTGGAGTTCAAATTGTTTATGGTTTTGCAAAATACAAAACACATGCTAAATCATCACTAATACATCGACGTGAGGGTGGTAAAATTCAAACATATTTCCATTTAGGTACTGGCAATTATCATCCTGTAAATGCAAAAATATACACAGACTTATCTCTATTTAGCTCTGATAAAAAAATGGCTGCAGATGTAGAAAAATTCTACAATTACGTGACTGGATATTCTAAACCAAGAAATTTAAATAAAATTTCCATTTCACCTGTAAATTTAAGAAAAACTTTAAATCAGAATATAGATAAGGAAATAAGTAATGCAAAAAAAGGGAAACACGCTGAGATTTGGGCTAAAATGAATTCATTAGTTGATTCACAAATAATTGATAAATTTTATGAGGCTTCTAGTGTCGGTGTAAAAGTCTCTTTATTTGTAAGAGGTGTATGTTGTTTAAGACCTGGTATTAAAAATAAATCGGAAAATATTATTGTAAAAAGTATCATTGGAAGATTTCTTGAACACTCAAGAATATATTGTTTTGCAAATGGAAAATTAATGCCTAACAGAAATGCAAAAGTTTATATTTCATCTGCAGATTTGATGCCAAGAAATCTAGATAGAAGAGTCGAACTTCTCGTGCCAATTGAAAATCAAACTGTTCATGAACAGGTTTTAGACCAAATAATGATGGCCAATTATCTAGACACGAATCAGAGCTGGGAACTTTATCCTAATGGAAATTATCAAAAAATTAAATATAGTCGGAAAGATTCTTTTTCTGCACATGATTATTTCATGAATAATCCAAGTTTATCAGGAAGAGGAAAGGCAAAACTAAAAATTAAACCTAAAAAATTAAACTTAAGGTTGGTTAAAGATGGAACTTAAAGTAATTAAAAATAAGCAAAATTTAAAATTAAGACAATCAAAATTAGCTATTATTGATATAGGTTCAAATTCTATAAGAATGTTAATTTACGATGATTTTACATCATCTAGAGTACCTTTTTTTAATGAAAAAGCAGTTTGTGAACTTGGTAAAAACTTAGATAAATCAAAAAAACTTCATAAATCAGGCAAGATATATGCTTTAAAAGTTTTAAAAAGATTTTCAGAAATTCTTAATGTTTCAAAAATTAATAACCTTAAAATTATTGCAACAGCTGTATTAAGAGAAGCTACAGACGCAAAGCCCTTTATTGAAGAAGTAGAATACTTATTTAAAAAAAATATAAATATTTTAACTGGTGAAGAAGAAGCTGAATCATCAGCTGAAGGCGTTAAAATTGGATTTGAGAATGTGGATGGACTTGTTGCTGATTTAGGTGGTGGAAGTTTAGAGCTTGCTAGAGTTGAAAACAATGTTGTAACAAATAAAACATCACTTCCAGTTGGTGTTTTAAGGTTAATTAACAATCCTATTGTTAAAAAAAGAAATTTATCTAAATATCTCAAAAATCTTTTAAGAGATGAAAAATGGTTATCTAAAAAAAAATTTAATAATTTATATTTGGTGGGAGGTACGTGGAGAGCTCTGTTTAAATTACACTTATTTCAAAATGAATATCCAGTCCATATTATTCATCAATACTCAATAGAAAATGAAAAACTTACAAAATTTTTAGAAAAAATTTCTTCATTTAATAAATCTAAATTGAAATCAGTTGAATACATATCAAAGTCTAGAACGCCTTATCTTCCTTATAGCTCAATAATTCTAGAAGAAATTATGAACATAGCAAATCCAAAAAATGTTATTTGCTCAATTAGCGGTATTAGAGAAGGATCTCTTGCCAAAGATTTATTTAAAAACTCAGATAGTAATTTTGTTTTTAATAAATCATTAGAGCATATTTCAAAAAAAAGAGGCGATTTAGGATCTACATATAAGAAATATTTTCATTTTATAAAACCTATATTTGAGGGAAATGAGCATTTTAATCAAAAATTGCTTCATCTATCTTGCGTACTAAGTCATATGGATTGGGGTTTGGGAGCATTCCAAAAAGCAGAGTTGGTTTTTCAAGAAACATTAAATACGCCTTTATTAAAACTTTCACATAAAGAAAGAATACAATTGGCACTTTCTTGTTACTGGAGATATTGCAGTATAAAATACAACCCAAAGATAGAATACTTAACGTTTTTAAATAACAACGAGATATATTCATGCAAACAAGTTGGTGCAGCCTTAAGATTTGCTAATTCTCTTACATCAATATCTACAATTTTTTTAGAAGAATTTAAACTTTATAAAAGAGGAAATGCTGTTTTTTTAAAAATACCTTCGCAGCATCAAGAGATAATCTCAAAACAAGTTACGAAAAAATTCAAAGCTTTAGCAAGAGAATTATTTTTAGATCCTAGGGTAATTTATTCAAATTAATTTAATGTTAATTTAAATTAGATTTAATATTTTATTAATTTATCAGTAATATTTCATCATTAATTACATTAATGAAATCATTATTCTTCTCTTATAAAAGGTGCTTACTTTGTAGGCACCTTTATAACTTTAAAAAATGAAGCCACATGAGAGGCATTACAAAATTTTTCATTTAAAATTAATTTGTTTATTTCTTCTTTAGACAGAAAATGAATTTTAATAGCTTTCTCAGGTCCTTTTTTTTTAATTATTCTATTTGAATAATAGCAGTATATTTTAGTTGTTAACCTTCCTGGCTCACAATTAATTGTAAATAATTTTTTTGGTCTTCCTAATATTTTATATCCTGTTTCCTCATAAAATTCTCTACAAGCAGCACTTATAGAATTTTCTCCTTTATCAATCATACCAGATGGAAATTCATAGCTGATTTTATTAACTGGAATTCTTTTTTGACTAACTAGAACAAAAACGTTTTTCTTAATTTCCGCAACTACCAAAGATAAATCAGAGGTTTTTAAGAAATGATAATATTCTTTTTTTTTGAATGGCTTATTAATTAAAGTTATATTATTTGTAAGCTTAATATTTTTCAAATAATTCATAAGTTATTATATTTTAATAATATTAAAGATATTTTACAGATAAAGTAATTATATTGTTTTTTCTTTAATTAATTTAGAGACTTTGTTTATTTGATTTATTGTATCAGTATTCATTGGGTTTATATATGAAGCTTCTAAATAACTAGTGTAGGCTTTTTCGTAATCTTTCATTTCCATGTATACTTGTCCTTTTCCAATTAGAGCACCGAAATGCCTGCTTTCAAGTTTTAAGACCATATCAATATCTCTAAGTGATTTTTTATACTTACCCATAAAATATAAAGATGTTGCACGTCTATTCCAAGCTTCAGCCCAATTAGGATCTTTTTCTATAATTTTACTAAAAATCCTATATGCCCTTATATAATTTCCATTTTGAACTAGTCTTGAACCTTCTTTTAAATCAATAGTTAATTGAAAATTAGATGGATGTGTTTCCCACAAATTCCATATGCTTTTTTCTAAAATTTTTGCTTCACTTTGTGTATTACAATCTTTTAACTTACTCAAAAGTTTGTTTAAATCTAACTCATCTGTTTTTGCTGCTGAAGTCAAACATACTGTTGAAATTATCAATAAGAAATTTAGTATTTTCAGCATATGTAATAAATCTGTAATATTTTTGTAACATTAATAAAACAAGTTAAAATCAAAATAAACAGCAATAAAATCAGTATTATTATTCAATTAAAGATATGATTAATTTCAAATATTAAATTTTAAATAAAAGATTCGAAAAAAAACATATGAAAAATTCCAATATAGAAGGAATTGTATTTGATTTAGCTGGTACATTAATAGATTTTGGAAGCCTTGCGCCATCTCAAGTTCTTATAGAATTATTTGATAGGTTTGGAATTAAAATTACACGAAAACAAGCCATAGGACCAATGGGTATTGAAAAACGAGCCCATATAAAAGCATTGCTAACAACAAGAAAAATTAATTCGCAGTGGAAAAAAAAATTTAAATCAAAACCAACAGATAAAGATATTGATAAATTGTTTAAACTTTTTAATCCAGAATTAAAAAAAATAATTAAGAAACATTCAAAATTTATATCAGGAAGTAAAAAAACTTTAGATTTTATAAAAAACAAAAAAATAAAAATAGGAATCAATACCGGATATTCAGAAGAAATTCTAAATGTTATATTGCCAGAACTAAAAAAACAAAGATTTATACCTGATGTGTCATATAGTTCTTCATACACAAAAATTGGAAGACCCTCAGCTGAAATAATATATAAAATTTTTTCTGAATTAAATATTACCAAGGGATCAAATTGTATAAAAGTTGATGACACTATTCCTGGATTGTTAGAGGGAGTAAATGCTGGGATGTGGGTAGTGGGTGTTATATTTTCAGGTAATGAATTTGGTAAAACAGAAGTCGAATTTAATAGACTTTCTTTTAAAGATAAAACTAAATTTAGAAAAAAGATCAAGAATAAATTTAAGAAAGTAGGCGCTCACTATGTAATAGATACAATTAAAGATTTACCTAAAATTATCAAAATAATTCAAACTAGAATTAAATAAAATTACTTAATGAAAAGCATTTTTTAAGACCGTGGAAATTAAAAAAGCTTCTTTTTGTGTGTCCATGGACCTTTTTTTGTTTTAGGTAAAAATTTTTCAAGATCAATAAGGACTTTTTCAGACAATTTTCTGTAGGTGGTAAGTTTTCCTCCATAAATATTCAATAAAGGTAATTTTTTTATAATTTTTAAATCAAAAACATAATCTCTTGTGACTTTTGAGGCTGTTTTAAAATCTTCAATTAGAGGTCTTATCCCAGAATATGTATCTACGATGTCCTTTGATGTTATTTGTTTTTTTAAGTAATTATTTACTGAACTAATTAAATATCTAATTTCTTTTTTTGATATTCCTTTATTTTCAGGTGATTTCACCTCTTCTTCAGTTGTTCCAATTAAAGAAAACTTCCCTTTATAAGGTATTACAAATATTATTCTTTTATCAGTATTTTGAAATGTGAACGCAACATTTTCTTTGTACAATTTTTTTGTAATAATATGACTTCCTTTAACCAATCTAATTTTTTTCTTAGATTTAATTTTTATATTTTTATTTAAGGTTTCATTTATCCACGGTCCAGATGCATTAATCAAAATTTTTGACTTTACTTTTTCACCATTTTCAAGACTAATAATCCATTCATTGCCAATAATTTCAGCTTTTTTAACTTTGTTGTATTCTAGTATTTTAGCGTTATTTCTTTTTGCATCTTTGGTATTTAATTTCGTTAATTTTTTATCGTCAATTTGTATGTCAAAATATTGAAAACCAGTTTTGTATTTTTCTTTAAGAATATTTGAAAATTTTTTTCTAAGATCAAATGTTTTTGATTTTGGTATATTACTTTTACCACCTAAATTATCGTACAAAAATAAACCAATTTTAATTAACCAGGCTGGTCGAATTTTATCTGCATAAGGAATTATAAAAGGAATGGGTTTTGAAATATGTTTAGCAATTTTATAAACAATTTCTCTTTCTTTTAAAGATTCTCTAACTAATTTGAATTCATAATTTTCTAAATAACGAAGACCACCATGTATTAATTTCGTTGACCAGGATGAAGTTGCTCCACCAATCTCACCTTTGTCAGCTAAACAAACTGATAAACCTCTACCCGCAGCATCCCTTGCAATACCTGCACCGTTTATACCGCCACCTATTATGAATAAATCGAATATTTTAGACATTTAAATTATGATTTGTTTTAAAATATACAACCTCCTTTAGAAACATTATATATTTTTACATTTAAGTAATCAAAATTTAACGATACTTTAATATAAATAATTTATTCATTATAATTAATAAATAAACAAAGAGGTAAAATGAAAAAAATATTGAGTGTTTTAACAATTCTATTTACTTTCTCTTTTACATCACACAGTTATTCAAAGACAGAAATTCATTGGTGGTATGGAAATAGTGGATTTCTTGGTGATGTAATTATTGAAATTGCAAATAGATTTAATGCTTCACAAGATGAATACACCGTCATTCCTACAGGTAAAGGAAGTTATGAAGATAACATGGCGGCAACTATAGCTGCATTTAGAGCAGGAGACCAACCACACTATTCACAGGTTTACGATGCTGGTGCTGCAATTATGGTAGCTCAAGTTAAAAATGGCGTTGTTATTGGTTTTGAAGATATGGCTGAGAAATATGGAATTAAAGTAGATGCAGATAATTATATTCCTGGAATTAAAAACTTCTATGCTGACTCTGATGGAAAAATGATAGGTGTTCCTTTTAATAGTTCAACTTGCTTAATGTATGCAAATATGGACATATTGAAAGAAGTAGGAATAGAATCAGTTCCAAAAACTTATGAAGAATTTGAGGCTATGGCTCCAAAAATTAAAGCTGCTGGATATATTCCTTTAGTTCAAAGTCACTTTCCTTGGATCTGGACAGAAAATTTCTTTTCAAGACATAATCTACTTATGACAGATGGAAACAATGGTTACGATGCTGTTCCGACAAAAACTTTATTTGCTGAAACAGATGCATTTGTTTATCATTGGAAAAAAGTAAAAGAATGGTACGAAAAAGGTCTCTACGGTTATAAAGGAAGAGCTTGGGGAGATAATCAAGCACCATTTATAGCAGGTGAGGCTGCTTTTTGGTTTGGATCTGCTGCATCATTTGGTGGAATGAAAGGTGTTGTTCCAAATTTTACAGTTAATCATATTCCTTATTGGGATTCAGTAACTGGTGGCAAAGAGTATCCAACATTTATTGGTGGCGCAGCAAACTGGATCTTAAATGGTCATACAGAAGAAGAGTATAAAGGACTTGCTAAATTCATAGAATTTATGGGTTCTCCTGAAATGGATTTATACTATCACAACATGACAGGTTATTCTGCTGTAACTAAAGGTGGTATAGAATTAGCTGAAACTATAAACTTTTATAGAGCTTCTCCATATCACAAAGCTGTTGGTGAACAATTAAGCTTAGAAGGTTCAACTATTCCTGGTGGATATAGAGCTGGTAACTGGCCTCAAATTCGTGAAGTAATTTACGAAAATGTTGAGCCAATGTTAAATGGCAAAATATCAATCGAAAAAGGATTAATGAACATGGATAAGGGTGCAGCTAAATTGTTAAAACAATTTGCTAAGACTCTTTAAAAAATAATATAAATTAGGAGGGTATTAATATACCCTCCTATTTATTTTATGAAAAAAGTTCAGTTTAAATCAAACTATTCACAGTATTTTTTTTTAGCACCACAGCTAGGTATTTTATTAATATTTTTATATTGGCCAATAATACAAACTTTTAGAGATGCATTTACCATGCAAGATGCATTTGGATTTGGAAGACAATTTGTATGGTTTGATAATTTTTTATTTATTTTTGATGACCCGGCTTATTTAATAGCTTTTAAGTTTACTATTATTTATAGCTTTGTGATTACACTTGTTACAGGAGCCATTGGATTGTTACTTGCTGTACAAGCCAATAATGTAATGCATGGAAAAAGTGCCTACAAAACTCTTTTGATTTGGCCTTATGCTATTGCGCCAGCGGTGGTGGGTGTTATGGCAAATTATTTTTTTAGTGAAAGATTTGGATTATTGTATCATCTATTTAACGATTTATGGGGTTTTAATTGGTATGAAAGTGTTTTTGATTCTTATATCTACTTAATAATAGCAGGATCATGGAAACAAATAAGTGCTAATTTTATTTTCTTCTTAGCCGGTCTTCAAGCAATACAAAAATCTGTTATTGAAGCATCCATAATTGATTGTAAAAGTAGTTTAAGAAGATTTTGGACAATCACTTTCCCTCTATTGATGCCCACAACTTTCTTTTTAATCATTATCAATATAACTTATGCTTTTTTTGATACTTTTGGAATAATTGACACTACAACAATTGGTGCACCCTCAGGTGAAACAAGAACTCTTGTTTATAAAGCATACATGGATGGATTTAGGGGGTTAGACTTAGGAAGTGCTGGTGCTCAATCAATTATGATGATGTTGATTGTTTTAGTTATTACAATTTTTCAATTTAGATACATAGAAGGGAAAATACATTACAATTAAAATGATTAGATATTTTTCATCAAACTTTTCTCATTTAATTCTTTTGATAGGCATTTTTATTATGATAATTCCTGTTTGGTTAATTTTTGCAAGCTCAACTCATACAGCTTCGATAATTAATACCCAAGGTCTTCAATTTTTTTTAGGAGATAAGTTTTTAGAGAATTATACAAAAGTTTTATTATATGAAGGTGGTTTTTTTAAAGAAATTACTGCATTAAAGATGTTTTTAAATAGTTTTTTAATGGCAACTGGAGTTGCGTTTTTATCAGTTATTTCATCTCTTATGACTGCATATGTCTTAGTTTATTTTAGAGTGAAATATGCAACATTATTATTTTGGATAATTTTTATTACTATACTAGTCCCTCTGGAGTTAAGAATTTTTCCTACCTATTCTGTTATGTCTACACTTAACTTAGTAAACTCATATTGGGGACTAATTATTCCAATTTCAGCTTCTGCTATAGCTACTTTATTTTTTAGGCAGTTTTATAAAACTATACCTGATGAATTACTTGAATCAGCAAAATTAGATGGTGCAAATACTTGGAGATTTTTTATTGACTTTTTAGTGCCATTGTCAAAAACAATGATTGTTGCAATGTTCATATTTATGTTTGTATTCGGTTATAATCAATATTTATGGCCGATATTAGTAACTTCTTCTGAACAATATTGGACTGTTGTCATGGGATTAAAGATGATGTCTGGATCAATTGTTAACAAATTTGCATTTGTTATCATGTCAATGATACCACCAGTATTAATTATAATTGTATTACAAAAATATTTTATTAAAGGGATCTTTCAAGACAAATGAAAATTAAATTATCACAAATTTTAGCACACATTGTACTTATACTAGGTGTTTTATTAATGGTAATTCCGATTTGGTTATCATTTGCTAGCTCTACCCACGATACTGTAACTATTTTAAAAGAGGGAATGAAATTTGGTCTTGGCGATCAATTAACAAGAAATTATAACGAAGTTTTAAATGAGAAGGGTGGTTGGTCAGAGGAAGTGACTGCTGCAAAAATGTTTATAAATAGTTTTATAATGGCTTTGGGAATTGCAACCCTTAAAGTAATTATCTCAGCAATGTCAGCTTATGCTTTAGTTTATTTTAGATTCAAATTTGCTGTACCAATTTTTTGGTTAATCTTTATTACTTTACTTGTGCCTCTGGAGGTTAGGATTTTTCCAAGTTATAAGATTGTATCAGATTTAGGTTTAACTAATTCATACACAGGTCTTGTTCTTCCATTGGTTGCATCAGCCACCGCTACCTTTTTTTTTAGACAGTTTTATAAAACTATACCTGATGAATTACTTGAATCAGCAAAATTAGATGGTGCAAATAGTTGGAGATTTTTTATAGATTTTTTAGTTCCATTATCTAAAACAATGATTGCAGCGATGTTTATATTCATGTTTGTATACGGATATAGTCAATATTTATGGCCGTTAATAATGACTACGAGTGAGGAATATTGGACTGTAGTAATGGGAATGAAAATTATATTTACTGAAAGTTATGAGGGAGTTGCTTTACCAAGAACAGCAGAGAGATTTGCTTATATTATTTTATCAATGATCCCCCCAGTTTTAGTGGTAGTATTTTTGCAAAAATGGTTCATAAAAGGATTAATTCAAACAGAGAAATAAATGAGTTTTTTAGAATTAAATAAAGTTACTAAAATCTATCCAAACGGAACTAAAGCTGTTCATGAGACAAGTATGAATGTAGAAAATGGTGAATTCATGGTTTTTGTTGGACCGAGCGGATGTGGAAAATCTACTCTTTTAAGAATGATTGCTGGGTTAGAAGACATAACCGAAGGTAATATAAATCTTGATGGAATATTAATTAATAAAGTTGACCCTTCAGAGAGAGATATTGCGATGGTTTTTCAGAATTATGCACTCTATCCTCACATGAATGTTTACAACAATTTGGCTTACGGATTAAAAAATAGAGGTATTTCAAAAGAAGATATTGAAAAAAAAGTTAATGAGGCAGCAAAGCTATTACAAATTTCTGAATACTTGCAAAGAAAACCATCCATGTTGTCAGGAGGTCAAAGGCAGAGAGTTGCTATGGGAAGAGCTATTGTAAGAAGTCCTAAAATATTTTTATTTGATGAGCCATTATCTAATTTAGATGCAAAACTAAGAATACAAATGAGGCTTGAAATAAAAAAACTTCAGCAAAAAGTTGGAGTGACAAGTATATTTGTAACTCATGACCAAGTAGAAGCTATGACCTTAGCTGATAGACTGGCAGTAATAAATAATGGCCTTATTGAGCAGCTTGGAACACCGATAGAAATTTATAATAATCCTAAATCTATGTTTGTCGCAGGATTTATAGGTTCGCCACAGATGAATTTTCTTGAAGGAGAATTAAAAAATAAAACTCTTACTTCAGAAGGTTTTGAAATTAATAATGTTACAAGTGATTTTAATGGACCAGTTATATTAGGAATTAGACCAGAGCATATGTCGCAAACTGATAAAGGTTTAATAAATTTATCTGTAGATCTGGTAGAACAATTAGGTTCAGATAATTTGATTTATGGAGAAATAAAAAATAAAAAAGATTTTTGTTTTAGATGTCCTGGAAGTCAAATTATTAAAAAAGGAAGTAAATTATCTTTGAACATAAATGATAACAATTATTATGTTTTTGATAAATCTAATGGTAATCGAGTAAATTAATTTTGATTTTATCAAAGCCAAATTATATTAAAATTTACGGCCATAGAGGCGCTAGAGGAGATCTTCCTGAAAATACTCTAGAAAGTTTTAAATATTTATTTAAAAACAATATTAATGCATACGAAACAGATATTTTGATTTCCAAAGATCTTATTCCTGTGATTACACATGACTTTAGATTAGATCCAAGTTTTACAAAAGATAATGAGGGAAATTGGATAACGGATGAAAATATAATAATATTTGACTTAAGTTACGATGAGCTTTTAAAATTTGATGTTGGGGCTTTAAATAAATTATCTAGATATGGAAGAAGATTTGTTAATCAAAAAACTTTAGAAAATCAAAAGATACCAAAACTTTCTGAGTTATTAGAATTATCTTCAAAAAACAAATCTGAAAATTTATTAATAAATTTAGAAATTAAATCTACACCTGACGAGGAAAATTTAACTCCAACCCCAGAGGAAATGGTAAAACTTGTTATGCAAGAAGTAAATAAATCAAATTTACAAAATAAAATAATCATTTCTTCATTTGATTGGAGAACACTGACAGAAATCAAAAATCATTA
Source organism: uncultured Pelagibacteraceae bacterium (assembly GCA_902582765.1). GTDB lineage: Bacteria > Pseudomonadota > Alphaproteobacteria > Pelagibacterales > Pelagibacteraceae > Pelagibacter. Next base: position 2,083 of record CACHTK010000009.1, on the reverse strand, counting down.
CCCTGAAATTTCAAGAGCTTATTTAAGTTTCAACAACAGACAGGAATTAAAATTAAAAATACAATTTACAATAGATCTCCATGGATGAGTTTCTTACCTTTTTTTGAAAAATATGAGTTACCAAAAATTATAAAATCACAAGGTGGAAAGGCTTGGCATCCATACCATAAAGATATTACAAAAAAACTAGTAGAAATTTCTCATCAGGAAGATTTGCCAGTGAACGTTTGGACAGTTAATGAAGAGTACGATATGTTAAAAATGATTGAGTATAGTGTAGATGGTATCATGACAGACTATCCATTAAGGCTGAAAGAACTTTGTGACAAAGAAAATATAAACTGGTTTTAGTTTATTTTAATGGATTTAAATATAGTTAATAACCAAGAGCAATTTTTAGCAGGTAAACTTAGAGGGTATACTTTAAAAGGTGCAGAAAATAAATTTGACGATAAAGGAAAACCTTTACCATTTCCAGGGTGCACAATAATTTGTAATATTCCTCTTAATACATATTTATCTGATCAAATTATTGGTTTTCAAAAAAATTTAGAAAATTTTAATCCTGAAAAAACTTATTCCTATTTACCTCCATCTAGTTTTCATATGACATTATTTGACTGTTGTAATTTAAATACAAAAAATACTTATTATTGGCCAACAGATATAGATCTTGATTTGGATTACAAAGATATAGCTATTCAATTAAATAAAAGAATTGAAAACTATAATTTTCCAAAAGAAATCAATTTAAAAATAAAAACATTTTTTGGTGGCTACAGCATTGTTTTAGAACCCTTTTCCGAGGAGGACGAAAAAATTTTAAGAAATTGTAGAGATGAACTAAGTGATTTATTGAAAATTAAATTTGAAAATCATCAAAGATATACTTTCCATATTACATTAGCTTATATTTTGAGACAACTTAATGAAACTGAAATAAAAAATTTAACTAAATTTAATAAACAATTATCCTCTGATTTTAATAAAAAATTTCCAAAAATTACTTTCACAAAACCTGAAATGTGTACCTTTAAAAACATACTGGAGTTTGAAAGTATTAATCCTTCTAGCCTGTAATAGTTTTAACTTATAGATATTCTTCATTATTATTTTAATCTTTAATATTCAATAAATTTTTTAAAAACTGATTTAGAAAATTGACCTTAAATCTTATAGGTTCAATTTTTCTACGAGATAGTTTTATCTCTTGTCCTGTTATTGAAAAGTATTTTTTTAGCCACAAATACAGCAAAAAGTGCACCGATAATTTCTGCCAATATATAAACTGGAGTATACATATAATTAATTCCAGTAAAACTTTCTGTAAATGTTCTCGCTATTGCTACAGCAGGATTTGCAAATGATGTAGATGATGTAAACCAATAACCAGCAGTGATATAAAAAGCTACACATGAGGCAACTACCACACTTCCTTTCTTTAAAGATCCAAAAATTATGAGAATTAATCCAAATGTTGCTACAATTTCAGATGTAAATATATTTATTCCGTCCCTTGATTTTGTTGATAATTCAAAAATTTGATGTTCAAAAAAGAAATTGGCAAGTGCTACACCTAACAAACAACCTAAAATTTGCGCAGATATATATGTGGGTAATAAATTTCCTTTTAATTTTTTTGTAAGAAACATTGCTAGACTTACAAATGGATTAAAATGTGCTCCTGAAACATCACTAAAAACAGTTATTAGCACAAAAAGTCCTGCGCCAGTTGCTATAGTATTGGCTAAAAGCATAATACCTGTGTCATTTGTAAGATTTTCAGCCATTATTCCTGAGCCAACAATAATCATTACAAGGAAACAACTACCAATAAACTCTCCAAGAAAAAACTTACTATATTTCATAATTTTTTATCCAATCATTAATTCTTGTTTCTAAATTGGAATAAGTTTTATGTATTTCTGTTGAAATCAGCTCTTCTTTATTTGGTTTATCACTCTTCTCTAACTCATTAATGATATAAACAGGATCTTCAATATCCCAATGAACTATTTTTTCAGGGGATGGCCAGACTGGACAAACTTCATTACTAGCATTGTTACATACAGTAAATACCTGT
>CACHTK010000008.1 GCA_902582765.1 uncultured Pelagibacteraceae bacterium | reverse complement strand
TTTTTCTGTTGTTATGATTTCTAATTTATTATCAAATGCAATTTTTTTGATTTCATCAATCTCTTGATTTTTAAAATTGTGATGATCAGGAAATATAAATTTTTTTGCTATATTAAATTTATATTTTTTAAGTGTGTATTCAAATTCTTCAGGATTCCCTATACCACAAAAATATAGATATTTCTTTTTTCTGTTAAATTTTCTTAAATTAATTGGAAGATAATTTGAGTAAAAAATATGGTTATTAAATTCTTTTAGGATTGAAAAAAGAATTTTGTTATTCTTTTCACCATTCAAAAAAATTGCACTGTAATTTCTCAGACTTGATAAATTTTCTCTTAAAGGACCTGCTGGTATTAATAGTCCATTTCCAACCCCATAACTTGAATTAAAACATGCAATAGAAATATCATATTTTATAGTTTTATCTTGTAAGCCATCATCCAGGATAGCCAAATTAAATTTTCTTGTATTTTCTGCCTTAATCAAACTTGTTTTCCTATCGTTATCACTAAAAATACTTCCATTAATTTTAAGCAACTCTCTCTCATCAAGTTGATTAATATATTTTTTTTTAATAAATACAGTTTTGAATTTTTCTTTCAAAATATTATTTATCTCAATACTTAGGGACGTTTTCCCCGTTCCGCCTACATAAATATTCCCAACACATATTGTCTTAATTTTGTAATTTTTTTTTAATAAAAAATTTTTAAAAAAATTTATAATAAATGTAATTAGTGAAACTGGAATTAAAGACAACGAAATTAGATTCTTATTATTCCAAAATAGTGGTTTTCTTATCTTCATTTAGATAAATCTCTTAATCTCAAATATATTTTTATTTATTATTTTATTACCTAAATTATTCAATTTATATTTTATTTTTTTATTTTCTGAATAATTAATTTTTTGAAGAATAAAATTTTTAATATTTTTTACTGAATTTATTTTATTTGCAATTTTTAAGTTACTTAACATTTGATAGACCTCCTTAAAATTATCAACATGTGGGCCATATAAAATATAATTTCCCTCGCGGGCAGGTTCCAAAGGATTTTGTCCTCCATGTGAAATCAATGAACCCCCAACAAATGTTAATTTTGATAGTGAGTAGAATTTAGAAGCATCTCCATAAGTATCTACAACATATATATCGGTATTTTTTTTTAAACTTTTAGAAGATGTGTGAAGTTCAGAATTTAATCCAATCTTTGATAACTCATTGGTTATCTCTTTCTTCCTGTTGATGTGTCTAGGTATAATAATAGTTAATAAATTTTTTATTTCATTTTTTAATTCTTTATGAACTTTGCCAATAAATAATTCTTCATTTTTATGTGTACTAGCTGCACACAAAATATTTTTTCTAAGAAATTTTTTTTTTAAACTAGAAGTATTATAATTTGATAGTGCAGCTCCATAAAATTTAATATTACCTGCAATTTTTATATTTTTTGTTCCAAGAAGTTTTAAATATCTTTTTGTTTCATTATTTTGAGGTAATGCAACGCTTATTTTTTCAAATATATTTTTTGAAAAATTAGGAAAATTTCTCCATCTGTTAAATGATTTTTTTGTTATTCTTGCATTAAGAAGTATTAAGGGAATTTTTCTTTTGTGCAAATTATTATACATATTTGGCCAGATCTCAGACTCGACGAATATAGCCAGTCTTGGTTTCCAATGATGAATAAACAATTTAGTAAGAATATTTAAGTCAAATGGATAGAATTGGTGAATTGTTTTTTTAAATTTGTATTTAGATAAAATATAAGAAGAACTAGTTGTAGAAGAAGTGATCAAGATTCTTTTAATTTTACTATCTTTTTCAAATCTTTTGATGATTGGGATTATACTTAATATTTCCCCAACACTCGCTCCGTGAAACCATATTGTTCCATCCACATAATTTTTTTCTGAAAACAAACAAAACTTTTCTTTAAATCTTATTTTATCCTCTTTTCTTAAAAATATTCTGATTATTAAGATTATTGGTGAAATTAATAATATTATTAATAAAAAAATATTATAAATAAAAAACATCAGTTTTTGTTTATCTGCTTATTATAGAAGTTCTTATATGTTTCGGATTTATTTAAAAGCTCTTCATGATTTCCTGAGTCTAAAACATTACCTTTATCCATTACATAAATTTTATCTGAATTAAGAATTGTTGAAAGTCTATGAGCTATAACTATGGTCGTTTTATTCAATACTAATTTATCAAGTGCTTTTTGAATTTTTTCTTCAGTTTCAGAGTCTAGAGAGGATGTTGCCTCATCCAAAAGGATTATTTTACTATCTTTTAAAAAGGCCCTAGCGATTGACAATCTTTGTTTCTCACCTCCGGATAATCGAACTCCATTTTCCCCAATCATTGTTTGATATTTATTTTCAAGCTTATCTATAAAATCTTGGCACATAGATTGTTCTGCAGCTTTATAAACCTCTTCATCAGTAGCATCCGGTTTTGCATATTTAATGTTATTAAAAATTGTATCATCAAATAGTGTTACATTTTGATCAACTATTGATATTTCTTTTCTGAGAGAAAATAAATTAACATCTCTAATATTTTGCCCATCAATTTCTAAAATTCCAGATTTTGGATCATATAACCTTGGAATTAAACTCAATAATGAGGACTTACCTGATCCGCTTTGACCAACTAATGCAGTCATTTTTTTTCCATTTATTTTAATATTAATATTTTTAAGAACTTTATTTTCTAGATTAGATGAATAATTGAAATTTACATTTTTTAATTCTATATCTCCATTTTTAAAATCAATTTCTGATTTATCTTTATTTACCTCAATCAAATTTTTAACATCAATAATTGGGAGTATTCTTTTTCCAGCCGACATACCCTGGCCAATGCCTACATTAATAGTAGCTAATGACTTTACCGGTTGATAAGCTAACATCATTGCTGCTAAAAAAGAGAAAAAATTATTCAAGCTTAATTGATCGTTCATAATTAATTTTCCAGAGTAAAATATTAATAAAGCAATCATAATTCCCGTAAGAATTTCCATAATCGGGGTCGCTCTGATGAATATCGTGGATATTTTTATCGACTTTTCTTTCAAATCGTTAACAAATTTTTCTGATCTATTTTCCTCAAATTCCTCTCTTTGAAAAATTTTAATAATTTTATGATTTTTAAATAAATCAATTAAATATTTATTTAGATCTCCAGATTTTTCTTGAGCCTCTGTTGCTACTTTACCCATTCTTTTGCCCAATCTCTTTGCAGTTATAGATGCAAGTGGGATCATAATTATTGCTATTAAAGATAACCTCCAATTTTGTGTGAACATAACTATAAGCAGACCTATTAAAGTTAGACCATCTTTGAAAAAATTCAAAAATGAAGTACTAAGCATCATTGTTATTTGATTAACATCAAAATTTAAATTTGAGATATATTTTCCAGTGTGTTTATTTTCAATGTATTCTGTATCTGCCTTAATAAAAGAAGTAAGCATATTCATTTGTATTTTTTTCTTAACTTCCTCGGCAACATTTATCATTAACACTTTAGCCATATAAAGTGAAATACCTTTAGTAGCGAATGCAATAATTATAAAAAAAGGGATAAGTAATAAAAGACTTTGATCTCTATTCAAAAAAATCTTATCTATTGCTGGATCTAACAGCCATGCTGTAGCTGATGTACTTGTTGCAACTAAAATTGAAAAAAAAACAGCAAGTAAAATTTTATTTATGTAATTTTTAGTATAATCTTTGTAAAGTCTCTTTAGTATTTCAATATTTGTCATTTAAATTATTTTTCCTATTAAAATATTTAAAAAAACTATCAATCCTAAAAAATTATTACTTTTAAATTTTTGTAGACATTGATTTGCATTTTCTACATTAAGATTTTTTATTTGATAAATTAATAAGTGCAAAAAGGTTATTATCAAAGTAAGGAAATATAATGTTTTAAAATTCATTAAAATTCCTATTATTATTAAAGAAATAAAAAAAAATGAGTAACATAAAGAAATAAATATTTTTGGGTTCTTTTTAAATTTTATTGAGGTAGATTTAACTCCTATTATCTCATCATCTTTTATATCCTGATAACCATAGATAGTGTCGTAACCCAGTGTCCAAAATATGGCTCCCAAATAAAATATGATTGAAACCATAGATACACTGCTATTTATAGATATCCAGGCGAGAACAAGCCCATAATTAAATGTAATTCCTAGAAACAGCTGTGGCCAATATGTAAATCTCTTCATTAAAGGATAAGTAAATGCCAATGGCATAGATAACAGTGCCATCAAAATTGTGAATTTATTAAAATTAATCAAGACTAAAAATGCTAATCCACATAAAACAAAAGAGTAAATTAATGCAAGCTTTACAGAAACTTTTCCTGATGCAATTGGTCTATCTTTTGTTCTCTCAACTTTTTTGTCGAAATTTTTATCTACTATGTCATTTACAATACAGCCAGCAGATCGCATTAGCATTGACCCAAGCAAAAATAGTAAAGTATAAAAATAAAATTTTTCCAATTCAGAATTAAAATTATAAGCAATAGTAAGACCCCATAGACATGGCCAAAATAAAAGCATATATCCGATTGGTCTATTTAATCTTGTGAGTTCAATGAACAATTTGATGTTTTGCATAACAATTTACTTGTAAATAGCAAAGCAGAGTCTCATAATCAAATTGATTCGAATGAATATAGATTACACTGTTACAGCATTAATGTTTCCGGCAATACCGCTTATAATGAGTGTATATAGTAATAGATTTCACACCCTAAGTGGATTAATTAGAAAAATTCATGATGAGTATGTCTTTGAAAAACACACACCCCCAGAATGGAAAGATCAGCTAATAAACCTAAACAGCAGAATTGGAGTATTAAAGTTTGCAATTATGTCTGCAGCATTTGGCTTTCTATTTAATATGCTAACTGTATTTGCTCTTTATTTAGAAAGTTTAATTGTAGCTAGAGTAATTTTTGGAACGTGTTGTTTATCAATGATGATTTCAATTATATTTTTTATTAGAGAAATACAAATTTCTACCAAGGCTTTAAAACTCCATCTTTCTGATATGGATGTTCAGTTTAAGGAATAATTACTGCTGGACCTGTAATTTTTCTTCCTTCCAAATCCTTATGAGCTTGAACGGCGTTCTCTAATTTATATTTTTTATAAATTTCTATTTTTACATTTCCAGACGAAATTTGTTTAAATAACATGTTAGCTGCTTCTTGTATTTCCTCACTATTTGTGAAGTATTGATTCATTGCAGGTCTAACAAAATAAATACCTTTTGGTTGTAAAGATTTTGAAACAATAATTGGATCAAGTGGACCCGATGCATTTCCAAATGAAACCATTGTTCCTCTTAATTTTAAACATTCAATGGATTTGTCATATGTTGTTTTACCTACACCATCATAAACAACTGAAACACCTTTACCATTTGTTAGTTCCAACGTTTTTTTTGCAAAGTCTTCCTTAGAATAGTTTATAACCTCATCACATCCATACTTCTTTGCTATTTCAACTTTTTCATCACTACCAACTGTTCCAACAACTCTTAGACCTAAACTTTTTGCCCACTGACAAAAGAATTGTCCCACACCACCAGCTGCTGCATGAAATAAGATAGTTTCACCTTCTTTTGGAACGTATGTTTTGTGCAATAAATAAAATGTTGTCATTCCTTTTGTCATTGCACTCGAAATTTGCTCTAAATCAATATCATTAGGAACTTTTACAATATTTTTTGATGTGTAATTTCTGTGAGTTGAGTAAGCACCTAAAGGAGCTGCAGCATATGCAATTTTATCTCCAACTGAAAAATTAGAAACATTCGAACCAACTTCTTTAATTATACCTGCTGCTTCCATTCCAATCCCAGTTGGTAATTGAAGAGGGTATAAACCCGACCTATGATATGTGTCTATATAATTTAAACCAATTGAAACATGTTCAATCTGAACTTCATCTGCTCCTGGTTTTTCTAAAGTTATATCTTCTAATTTAAGAACTTCTGGTCCACCTGTATTTATTACTTTAATTGATTTCATTTTACAAATGTACCTTTATGATAATCCTCGACTGCTTGCAAGATTTCTTGTTTAGTGTTCATAACAAATGGACCACCTCTAGCAATTTGTTCACCTATTGGTTTTCCAGCAATTAGAAGAAACTTTGCATCAGTTAAGCCATAAACCTTAAGTTTGTCTCCCTTTTCTAAAAGAATTAGTTTTGAATTTTCAACTTTTTGATGTTGCTGATTTCCGATTTTTATTTCTCCATCAATTAAATAAATAAATGAATTGTGAGTTGATGGTAAATCAAAATTGAACTTTTTGTTCTTGTTTAATTCTATATCAAAATAAACAGGCTCAACATTATGCTTTTTTACAGGTCCCTCGGCATATTCAAATTTACCAGCTATTACTTTTACAATTTTTTCCTCATCTTTATATGACTGCATTTGCTCCGCATCTATGTAGATGTAATCAGGTTTGCTCATTTTAAGTTTAGCTGGCATATTGATCCATAATTGAAATCCATGTAGCTTACCTTCTTTCATTGCTGGCATTTCAGAGTGAATTATTCCACTTCCAGTTTTCATCCACTGAACATCTCCAGCAGTCATTCTACCTTCGCCACCTGTACTATCTTTGTGTTCAAAATCTCCAGCTAACATATAGGTTACTGTTTCTATTCCTCGATGAGGATGAGGTGGAAAACCTGCTATATAATCTTCACTATTTTCTGATCCAAATTCATCTAACATTAAAAATGGATCAAAGTAATTTGGCTCAACACCAATACTTCTTTTTAATTTAACTCCAGCCCCGTCAGATGCTGGCGTAGGTTCAATAATTTTTTTTACCTCTATATCTGACATATTATTTTTTAAAATTTCTTATCTAAACTAAAATCTTTAGTTCCATTTATGAATATAAATAAAAACCCACCTGCTAATGCAATATTTTTCAAAAAAGATCCCAATTGCATCTGGTCCGAAAAATCGTTGTGAAAAATTACTGCTGTAGCAATACAAAATAAGCTTAAAAAACCAGCTGCAATTTTTGCTTTATAGCCTAATATAATTAAGATAGGTCCAACTATCTCCAAAATTATTGCTGGTATAATTAAAATTCCTGGTATTCCAAAACCCTCCATCCAGCCAACTGTTCCATCATAATTACTAATTTTAAAAACACCATTAAGAAGAAATAAAGCTGAAATTAAAATTCTTGCAACAAGATCTAAAATGTTTGTCATAATTTTAAAATAATGACTTGTTTAAATAATATCAAGTAAGTGTTTAAGATTATTAATCTGATTTTCAGGAGAGTAATCTAGATTATCAAAAATAATATTATTTCTATTCACCCAAATAGTATTATAACCATAATTACCACCCCCAGACACATCCCATGTATTTGCGCTTAAAAAAGCAACTTCATGTTTTTCAATCTTATATTTTTTAACTGGAATATCGTATACCTTTGAGTCTGGCTTAAAAATACCTACTTCTTCCACTGAAAAAATATCATCAAAAACTTTAAGATTATTACTGGAGACCAATTCATTGAGAAGGGAAGGAGTTCCATTTGAAAGTATTGATAGTTTGTAATTTTTTTCTTTTAATAATTGTAGAGTTTCCTTTACTTCTGGATAAGGGGAAAGAATTTTATAAAGATCAAGTAATTCACTTTTCATATTAGGATTAATATTAAAAACTTTCATTGATTTATCTAAACTATCTTCAGTAATTTTCCAAAAATCTTTATGTCTTTTCATTAGACTTCTAAGCCAAGTATATTCTAGCTGAGTTGTTCGCCAATAATTTGAAAAACTTTCCCATTTGCTGCCAATTTTATCTTTACATTTTTCTGCTGCAGAATTTACATCAAATAAAGTTCCATAGGCATCGAAAATTATTGCTTTAATATTTTTCATAAATTACTTTCTTGATATGAGTAATATTAGAATATTTTTTCCTGAAAGTTTATCTCTTAATTTAAATTCTTGGCTTGAAAAACCACAATCACACTATTTAACAAAAGTAATGAGAGTTAAAATTGGTGAAAATTTTTCACTATTTAATAAAAACGGTGAGTGGTTAGCTAAAATTAATAATATCAGTAGTGGCAAAGTTGAATTTAGTATTCGAGAAAAATTAAGAAATAAAGAAAACCCGGTAGAAATTTGGTTGGCATTTTCTCCCATTAAATCAAATTATTCAAATTTCATGATACAGAAGGCTACTGAATTGGGTGTAACTAAATTTATTCCAATTATTTTTGATAGAACAATTGTAAGAAAGATTAATTCTGAGAGATTAGAAAAAATAATTATAGAGGCAACAGAGCAATCAAATAGAATAAATCTTCCTTCTTTAGAAAAACCTCAAAACTTGAAAAATTTCTTAAAAAAAAATGAAAATAAAATAGATTTAATTTTTACCGACCTAAATACTAAAAATAAAAAAATTGATTTTAATAAGGACAGAGATAAACCCTTGTGTATTATAATTGGACCTGAGGGTGATTTTTCAGAGCAAGAAAGGAATAATATTTTAAATTTTAAAGGTGTAAAATCATTTAAAATAAATGAAAACATTCTCAGATCAGAGACAGCAGTAATTTCGTCAATATCAATACTTAGTTATATTTTGAATTTATAAATATTTGTTAATTAAATTAATTGATTTTTTAATATCGTCTCTGTGAGAAATTTTAGCGATATATTTTCCATCTTTAAGAAGTATTACAGGTGAGCTGTGATCAACATTGTAATCACCATTTTCAAGAAAAATTTTTTGACTGATTATTCCCCATGATTGTGACAATAAAAAAATTTCACCTGGATCTCCTGTGATACCAACAAACTCGTTATCAAAATTTCTGAGATAGTCCTTAATAACTTCTGGAGTATCTCTTTTAGGATCAACACTAATAAAAAAAACTTTTAAATCTTTTTTTTTATTTTTCTTTATTCTATTCAATGCGATATCCATTTTATTTAAAGTCATTGGACAAATATCAGGACAATTTGTAAAACCAAAAAAAATTGCAGTTAAAGGTCCATCAAAAGATTCTTGAGTAATAATATTATTGTTCATATCTTTAAGCTCAAAATCTGAGCCTTTAAATGCTGCGACTGATTGGTCTTTTTGTTCCTTCATAGAAAGAAACACAGGTAGCATTAAAAATAAGAATATTGTTAAGCAACCAGTTAAAACTGCAATGGAGGTTTTTATTTTCATTATTGTAAAATTGTATAATCGGACTATATAAATATTATGTCTTTGATAAAGAAAATATTTGGCACATTAACTGAAAAACCTTGGGAACAAGATCAAGCAGTAATTGATAGTACTCATTCTGGAAAAACATTTGAAATTTCAAATCAAATGTCAGCTGTTATTATTATTTTTGGAGTAAGTACAACTTTATTTAGTTTGATATTCACTGGCTATCTTTACTCACTACCACCGGAACAAGACACAACTTTTATATTGAAGACAAATTTACTTTGGATAAACACATTAGTCTTAATTTTAGTAACAATATTTTTTAATAGAATAAGTAAAGATTTAAAAAACGGAATTACTAATACAATAAAAAGAAATTTAATTTATGTGGGTTCTCTAAGTTATATATTTTTATTTCTTCAGTTAGCTTTATGGTACCAACTTATGAAAAGTGGAAATTTTGTTTCAACCAATACATATTTTTCATCTTATTATTTCTTTACAGCGTTACACGGTATTCATCTTTTAGGAGGCCTCTATTTCTGGGGCAAAGTAAGCTCAAAAATTTTTAAATTGGATGAAAAAGATTATAACAAAGAAGAAAAAAGTATTAATGCTCTATCATTGTATTGGTTATTTTTATTTATAGTTTGGCTAGTCTTCTTTACTATAATGTTTGCATACAATGATACTGTTATAGAGTTCTGTAAATCTCTGATTGCCTAATTTATATAAATAAAACTAAAATTGATCCAAACACTGCAATTATAATTAAAAGTATATTTACTGATCTTAGATATCTTTTAGTTTCAGGTTTTGTCTCTCCTTTAGAAAATCTTCCTGCACCTAAAGAAATCACAAAATAGAACGCTAAAACTAAAGCAAGAATTGTTATTAAAATACCTAATTTACCGAGCATAAATATATTGATTATATTAGTATAATTAATATGTTTTATGACATTTTGTCATAGGTATTTATAAGATTATTCTTCTATATAAGCTCTATGCATGCAGGAATAATTTTTTTATTAGTAATCATCGGATCTGTCTTATTTCATATTTTTACCCCTTGGTACTGGACTGATATAGCATCAAATTGGGGTGGAATGGACGATACTATAACTCTTACTTTTTGGGTAGGCGGAGGAGTATTCGTAGCTGTTTGTCTATTTATGATTTACTGTGTTTTTAGATACTCACATAAAGAAGATAGAAGAGCAGAATATAAACCTGAGGATAAAAAATTAGAAAAAATTTTAACATGGGCAACTACTTTAGGAGTTGCTGCTTTACTAGCGCCTGGTCTTATTATTTGGAATCAATATGTTAATGTTCCAAAGAATGCAATTGAAGTCGATGTTATGGCATGGCAATGGGGATGGCAATATAGACTACCTGGTGCAGATGGAAAATTAGGAACCACACAAGTAAGAAACATAGCAGACAATAATCCATTTGGTATTAACCCAGATGACCCGTTTGGAAGAGATGACATAATGGTTGAGAGTGATGTTATAAATTTAGAAAACAATAGACCTGTAAAAATTTTATTAAGATCAGTAGACGTACTTCATAATTGGTATGTTCCACAATTTAGAGCAAAAATGGATGCAGTTCCAGGAACTGTTACTTTCTATTGGTTTGAACCTAACAAAGTAGGTGAATACGAAGTTTTATGTGCAGAGTATTGTGGTGTTGGACACTACGCAATGAGAGGTGGTGTAGAGGTTCAAGATAAAGCCGATTATGAAGTTTGGTTAAGCGAGCAAGAAACTTTTGAGCAATTATCTGCAAGATATGAAAAATTAAACGTGGATGGGAACAAATTGGCCAAAAAATAACAATTTATTAATTTAAAAAAAAATATATATAGAGGATAAAATTATGTCAGACGAATACGATAACAATAAATCATATCAAGCCCAGTCATCAGAAGTAATGGATGGTTCAACTGGTTCTGTGAATCCAGATATAGATTATGTAAGACCAGCAGAAGTTGGTGAGCAAGATTTATATCATGGACATAGTTTTATTGAAAAATGGGTTTTTTGTCAGGATGCAAAAGTTATCGGAGTACAATATTTCTTAACTGCAGTATTTACTGGAATTGTAGGTTTAATCTTATCTTGGTTAATGAGACTTCAACTAGGTTTTCCAGAATTAGCAGGTTTCATGACAGCAGAACATTATTATCAATTTGTAACTATGCATGGAATGATTATGGTAGTTTACTTTTTAACTGCACTATTTCTTGGAGGCTTTGGAAATTATCTAATTCCACTCATGGTAGGAGCAAGAGATATGGTTTTCCCATATGTCAATATGCTTAGCTTCTGGATGTTCTTTGTTGCAGTTGCAGTTTTAATGGCAAGTTTCTTTGTTCCTGGTGGACCAACAGGAGCGGGGTGGACCTTGTATCCTCCACAAACTATATTGGAGGGAACTCCTGGATCAGGTATGGGAATACTTCTTATGCTTATATCTTTATCATTGTTCGTAATTGGTTTCACAATGGGTGGACTGAATTATATGATTACAATTCTACAAGCTAGAACTAGAGGAATGACCCTAATGAGAATGCCTTTAACAGTTTGGGGTATTTTCACAGCAACTGTACTAGCAATGTTAGCATTTCCAGCACTACTAGTTAGCGCAATAATGATGACATTAGATAAGGTTCTACAAACAAGTTTCTTTATGCCAACAATATTGAAGGCAGGTGAGGTTCTTGAATATGGTGGTGGAAGCCCAATACTTTTCCAACACTTATTTTGGTTCTTTGGACACCCTGAAGTTTACATAGTTGCATTGCCTGCATTTGGAATAGTTTCAGACTTGATATCAGTTCATGCAAGAAAAAATATATTTGGTTACAGAATGATGGTTTGGGCAATTGTTGGTATTGGAGGTTTAAGTTTCTTTGTATGGGCTCACCACATGTACGTTAGTGGAATGAACCCATGGTTTGGATTTTTCTTTGCAACAACGACATTAATTATTGCCGTTCCGACAGCCATGAAAGTTTATAACTGGATACTTACTTTATGGAGAGGAAATATTAGAATTAATACTGTAATGTTATGGTGTCTAGGATTTATAGTAACATTTGTAAATGGTGGAATTACTGGAATATTTTTAGGAAATGTTTCAGTTGATGTTCCGTTATCTGATACATATTTTGTAATAGCCCACTTCCATATGGTCATGGGTATTGCACCATTAATGGTTATTATGGGAGCAGTTTATCATTGGTTCCCATTAGTAGCTGGAAAAATGTTACATGAGGGTCTAGGAAAATGGCACTTCTGGATTACTTTTTTAGGAGCATATTCAATTTATTTCCCAATGCATTACTTAGGTTTTATTGGAGTTCCAAGAAGGTATTTTGAAATGTATGATAGTCCGTACATGACTTCTGCAGTTGGTATGAACGAATTTATAAGTATTGCAGCATTTATAGTTGGTGCAGCACAGTTTATTTTAGTTTTCAATATCATTAAAACATTAAAAACAGGTAAAAAAGCTGAACAAAACCCTTGGAAAGCAAATTCACTCGAATGGTATACATCTACTGTTCCGCCAGAGCATGGTAACTTTGGGGAAAGACTTCCAGTTGTTCACAGATGGCCATATGATTTTAGTGTTCCAGGAGCAAAGGATGACTTTATTCCACAAACAACAGCACCTAGTGAAGTAATACACACAGAAGTAGAGAAAACTTAAGAGAAAAATAATGTCTGAACAAAAAATAGACGGCTTCGAACTTAAACCTGGGTTTAAGGGCATGGCGTCTGACACTGGTTCAGACCAAACGATGTTTAAAGGTGTTCATTGGGGCAAAGCCATGATGTGGATCTTTTTATTGAGTGATACTTTTGTATTTAGCTGTTTTTTAATTTCTTATATGAAAGGTAGAGGATCAACCATTGTTGATTGGCCTAATACGAGTGAGGTTTTTTCTTTATATGTAGGAGGTGTACCTGTCCCACTTCTACTGATTGCGATAATGACTTTTGTGTTGATCACAAGTAGTGGAACAATGGCTTTAGCAGTTAAATATGGTTACGAAAAAAATCGTAAAATGTGTGGTTGGTTAATTCTAGCTACTGCTGTAGGTGGTCTTACTTTTGTAGGAATGCAAGTATTTGAGTGGTCTAAATTAATTCATGAAGGTGTTAGACCTTGGGGAAATCCTTTTGGTGCATCACAGTTTGGTTCTTTCTTTTTTATGATAACAGGTTTCCATGGTTTCCATGTCTCAATTGGGGTAATTTTCTTGTTTATATATACCTATAAAGTTTTCGCTGGTCATTATGAGAGCAAAAAAAGAGGCTGGTTTACTAAAATGAAAGGGGATTATGTAGAAATTGAAATATTAGGTCTTTATTGGCACTTCGTAGATCTAGTTTGGGTTTTCATTTTCGCATTTTTCTATTTGTGGTAAAATAAAATATGGAAGAGACTAACAAAATGGAAGAAACAACAAAAAAAGACGAGCAAACAAGTACTCAAAAGATAGGGATTTATCTTTGGATTTGGTTGTTATTATTTGTTCTAAGTTTTTTTTCGTACATGGTTGACTGGTACCAATTTCAAGGCATGTTGAGATGGTCATTAATATTATTCTTTATGTTTTTAAAAGCAGGGTTAATTATGGCTTTTTTCATGCACTTATTTTGGGAAAGATACGCTTTAGTAAATGTTCTGTTATGGCCAATGACAGCAATTGCCTGTTTTATATTTTTAATGACTGCAGAATTTAAATATACACTATTTTCAAGATTTTTTTATTTTGTAGTAGGGGGAGCTTAATATGGACGCCTACGGATACTTAGCTTTTTTCTTAATTTTATTTGTTTTTTTTATTTATATTGTTTGGTTTGGTTATTCTGTAAAAGTTGAAAACCAAAAAGAACAAGGTGATAAAGTCACAATAAATCCTTACGATCAAATACCTTTAAGTAGAAGATTAATTGATAAGAAAAACAGCAAAGTGGGTATTTTCGATCTTGGAAATCATATTTTAATAGCAGGCGTTATATTACTTGTAATATTTGTTTCACTGAATGTTGAGTAATAGTGACTACAAATACAATTAAAAAAAAATCAGTTTATATTAGCCCTATTTCTTATTCAAAATATTTATTATTATTGATGAAACCAAGAGTAATGTCTTTGGTCATCTTTACTTGTGCTGTAGGATTATTAACAGCCCCAGTTTCAGTTTCATTCCTTAATTCAATAGTTGCAATATTTTTTGTGACAATGGGTGCAGGTGCAGCTGGTGCCCTAAATATGTGGTATGAGGCTGATCTTGATAAATTAATGACCAGAACCTGTCTTAGACCTATCCCTACTGGAAAGGTTAACAGGGAGCATGCTTTATTATTTGGAACAGTATTATCGATAGCATCTGTAGTTGGACTTTATTATTTTTCAAATTTAACTTCGGCTATTTTATTATCAATAACGATCGCATTTTACGTCTTTGTCTACACGATATGGTTAAAGAGAAAAACTCCACAAAATATTGTGATAGGAGGTGCATCAGGTGCACTGCCACCAGTTATAGGATGGACTATAGCTACTAACACATTGACATTTGAACCGATAACATTTTTCTTGATCATATTCTTTTGGACCCCATCTCATTTTTGGGCATTGAGCCTTTATAAAGCAGACGATTATCAGAAGGCTAAAATTCCTATGTTGCCAATTACTAACGGTATTGAGGAAACGAAGAAAAATATATTTGTTTACTCCTTAATAATGCTCCCAGTAGTAATCTTGCCTTATTATATTGGTTTTGTAGGCGAAACATTCTTAATAGTTTCATTATTACTTACCTTCTATTACAACTATGTTTGTTATGATCTTCTAAAGTTCAAAAAAAACAAATTTGAAATAAAGAAGGCTAAAAAGGTATTTTCTTACTCAATTTTTTACTTATTTTTGCTTTTTGTTTTGTTTTTGGTAGACCAGATTATAAAATAAATAATCCTATTTATTTTATAGGAAAATGGTAAAAAAAATTCATGAGATACGTAAGTACAAGAGATAATTCAAAAGAATACAGTTTTGAAGAAGTTTTTATCAAAGGACTAGCTGATGATGGTGGACTTTATGTGCCTACATCTTTAAAAAAATTTAGTTTAGAAGAACTATCTGAACTCAAAAGTCTAAATTACAATGATTTATCTACTGAAATAATAAATCAATTTTCATCAGACTTTATTTCAAAAGATGATCTTTCATCATTAATTAAAAAATCTTATTCAACTTTTAGAGAAAAAGAAGTTGTTAAAATATCAAATATTGGAGATCTCAAATTGTTAGAGTTATTTCATGGTCCAACATTAGCATTTAAAGATGTAGCAATGCAGTTCATTGGTAACTTGTATGAATATTATCT
The DNA here is from genome assembly GCA_902582765.1 of uncultured Pelagibacteraceae bacterium. Lineage (GTDB taxonomy): Bacteria > Pseudomonadota > Alphaproteobacteria > Pelagibacterales > Pelagibacteraceae > Pelagibacter. The sequence goes on along the minus strand of CACHTK010000008.1, from coordinate 23,537 downwards.
AAGTAAAAATGATAAAAAAATTAATATTGTTGTGGCAACATCAGGTGATACAGGTGCTGCCGCTATAGATGCAATCAAAGGCAAGTCAAACTTAAATATTTTTGTCTTACATCCTAATAATAGAATTTCACCAGTACAAAGAAAGTTAATGACAACAGTTGATGATGAAAATGTTTTTAATATTGCAATTGATGGAAATTTTGATGACTGCCAAAATATAGTAAAGCAAATGTTTTCAGATCTTAATTTTTCAAAATCTATAAATATGTCTGGAGTAAATTCAATTAACTGGGCAAGAATAATTGCCCAAGCTGTATATTATTTTTTCACTTATTTTAAACTTAATGAAGATAAGCCTATCTCATTTTCAGTTCCAACAGGAAACTTTGGAGACGTTTTTGCAGGTTACCTTGCAAAACAAATGGGATTACCAATAGATAAACTAATCGTTGCAACTAATGAAAATGATATTTTGCATCGAGCAATCTCAAATGGGGATTATGTTTCAAAAAAAGTAAAAGAAACACTGTCTCCAAGTATGGATATTCAATTAGCAAGTAATTTTGAAAGATTAATTTATTATGTAAATAGCTCTAATTCTGAAATTACATCAGATATAATGAAAAAAATTAAGCAAAATGAATACCAAATTGAAAAATCAAACCTGGATATCATTCAAAAAGATTTTGTTTCAGAAAGTTGTGACGAAGACGAAACTTTAGAAATTATTAAAGAAAATTTTGAGAAAAATAGTGTCATATTAGATCCCCATACTGCAGTTGGAGTAGGGGCCGCAAATAAGCTCAATTTAAATGACTGTGTAGTTTTATCTACTGCTCATCCATGCAAATTTCCAGCTGCCACAGATAATGCGATAAATAAACATGAAGAACTACCTAAAGAGCTTCATTATGTTCATGGTAAAGAAGAAAATTTTCAACTATTAAAAAATGATAAGGAAGCAGTAAAAAATTTCGTTAAAAGTAAATTATGAAGCTAAAAGTTAATGATAAAATCCCAGACACAAAGATTTTCCATTTAGTTGATGGTGAACCCAAAGAACAAAATATATCTGAGGTATTAGGATCAAAAAAAATAATACTATTTGGATTACCAGGTGCATTTACTGCGACGTGCTCTAAATTTCATTTACCAGGTTATGTTAAAAATGCTCAACAAATCTTAGACAAAGGTATTGATAAAATATTTTGCTTAGCTGTGAATGATCCATATGTGATGAATGCTTGGGGGGAGGCTAACAATATAGGAGAAAATATAGCTATGTTAGCTGACCCTTATTTGTCATTTACTAAGCTAATCGGTGCTGAAGTTGATAGAAATTCAAAAGGTATGGGAATGAGATCAAGCCGTTATGCAATGGTTATTGAAAATCTTAAAGTGCAAAATATTCAAGAAGAAGAAGAAACTAAAAATTGTGGAATATCCTCAGCAGAGAGAATTTTAGATATTATTTAGCAAGAAGGGCAGTTCTGTTGCCAGGTGCCCTTTTATAAATTTGCAGCTTCTCTAGCGATTAAATCTACTTCATTGTTTAAAGAATCTGTAGAGTGACCCTTCACCCAAATCCATTTTATTTTAAATTCATTAGTCAAAAGATCCAATTCAGTCCAGAGGTCTTTATTTTTTACAGGTTGTTTATTTGCAGTTTTCCAACCATTTTTTTTCCAGTTATGTATCCACTCTGTTATTCCTGATTTTACATACTTAGAGTCTGTGAAAATCTGCACATTACTGCCTTTAGAAATTTTTTTAAGAGCTTTTATTGGAGCAAGTAATTCCATTTGATTATTTGTTGTATCTTTTTTGCTACCCTTTATATGGGTCTTCTTTTTATCATCTATAATAATTGCAGCCCATCCACCATTTCCTGGATTACCCAAGCACGATCCATCAGTATAGATTTTTATCATTAGCCATAATCCTTAAAAGAATTTAATTTTCTATGATAATTTAATTTATCTAAATATTCTTTTGGATCTTTTATTTTTATCAATGCCTTTTTTGGAGTATTTAGGTAATCATATGATCTTGTAAGAAGATATCTTAAAGCTGATCCTCTACATAAAGTATTAAAATTACTCTTTTCTGTGATAGTAAGTTTACGTATTGATTGGTAACCTCTTAATAATTGAGCAGATTTACTTTTGTCTAGCACAAAAGCTTTATTTTTTTTCTTAAAACATAATGCATTTACACATGTGGCTAATTCATAAGCTAAGAAATCATTTGCAGAAAAATAAAAATCAATAAAACCGTAATATTTTTTTTTAAAGAAAAAAATATTATCAATAAAAAGATCACTATGAATTATTCCATTTGGCATATTTTTTGGCCATTTTTTCTTAATATCAACTAAATCAGTTTTCATGGTCTTAATTAAATTATTTGAAAGTTTATTAATTCTTGGATCAATTCTACTGAGCAAAGTTCCCCAGGAATTTATTGACAGTGAATTTTTTCTGTATAACTTTAATTTTTTTGCAGCCAAGTGTAACAGAGCAGCATTTTTTCCAACCTGAAAACAGTCTTTTTTTGTTAGTTGATTTTTATCTTTTCCATCTAAAAAGCTTACCAAACATGCAGTTTTATTTTTAATTTTGAATAAATATTTACCTTTTTTATTCCTTATTGGTTCAGGACACTTAATTTTATGTTTAGATAAACCAAACATTAAGTTCATAAAAAAAGGTAAATCTTTTTTCTGAACTCTTTTTTCAAATATAGTCAGTATTATTTTTTTTTTATTTGTTTTTATTAAGTAGTTTGTATTCTCAATTCCTTTTTTTATTCCTGAAAAAGAAACAATTTTACCAATCTTAAAGTCTTTCTCGATCAAGCTAAAATCGTTTTGATTTATCCTTGTATATACAGCCATTAATTTAATTTACCTGGAATCTTAAATGTTACGTTTTCTTTTACTATTTCAACTTCCTCTATTTCTATAGTAAAATTTTTTTTAATATTTTCTATGAATTCATTAACTAATACTTCAGGAGCTGAAGCACCAGATGAAATACCTATTGTTTTGCATTTAGATATTTTTTCTAGAGGAAAAGTGCTTTCTGAATGAATTAACTCAGCATGTTCGCATCCATTATTTTTAGCTACTTCTACTAGCCTAACTGAGTTAGATGAATTCCTGCTACCAATCACAAATAGATTATCACACTCTTTTGCAATTTTTTTTATTGCTGCCTGCCTATTTGTTGTTGCAAAACAAATATCATCTTTTTTAGGCTCGTTAATATCAGGAAAGCGTTCTTTTAAGACGTTTATAATATCTTTAGTATCATCAATCGACAATGTTGTTTGTGTTATATAAGCAAGTTTTTTATTTTCACCTCTTTCATAATTTTTTGCATCATCAATCGTTTCTATAAGATCAATTTTTCCATCAGGGACTTGCCCCATAGTACCAATTACTTCAGGATGGTTTTTATGACCTATAAGCAAAACTTGAATATCCTTTTTATCTAAATTTTCTGCTTCTCTGTGAACTTTAGATACAAGTGGACATGTAGCATCTACAAAAATCATATTTAAACTTTCTGCTTCTTGAGGAACAGATTTTGGCACACCATGAGCTGAAAAGACAACAGGCCTCGTTTTATCCTCAATTTCATCAATCTCCTCAACAAATATTGCGCCAATTTTTTTTAAACCATCTACTACATGTTTGTTATGAACTATTTCATGTCTTACATATACAGGGGCACCATATTTTTCTATGCTTTTCTTTACAATTTCAATTGCTCTATCAACACCCGCACAAAAACCTCTGGGAGCTGCTAAAAGTATTTTAAGATGATTATTTTTCATCTTCATCCTTTCGAAAAAATGGGATTAAAAAAACAATACACGCAATTAGAAAAAAAAAACTGCCAAACATAGCCCAAAAACTCCCCACACTTGATATAATAAAACCCAACGCAGAAATAATGAATAGAATCCACCCAATTAAATTAATATTTTTATTGCTCATTTTTTTCAATTAAATATTCGAGCAATATATGTGGAAAAGTTAATGAGGCCAATCCAATAAAAATTACTCGATATATAGTTTCGTTAAATTCGTTATAATTATTCAGAATTGATATTGAAACAACATATCCAAAAATTGTTAAAATTGTAAGTGGAAGGGCTTTTTTAATGAATATTGGTAAACCTTTCGTCAAATTTTTATTTATTTCTCTAATCAAAGAAATCGAGTGCCTGATAGAATGTAAAAAGCAAAAGTAAATCGTAAAAGCAATTATTGGATTAAGAAAATAATTTAGGATTAATATTGATAAATAATCCATTAATAATAATGACTTTGCTTCGATACTTTTGTTTAACGATAATATAATTCCAGAAATTAAAGATAGTAAGATAAATATGAATAATATATCGTTAGATATTATTAAATTGTTTGAAATATAAAAATTTAATGTCTCGAATATTGCTAGTGTTTCCTCTTTATGGAAAAACAAGGGCGATGTAATTATTAATGAACCTTTTAAAAAATAAATTAATTCAAACTTTTTTTTTTGATTAATAAATTCAGAGTCCTCTTTACCAAAATGATAAGCAGCTATAATTAAAAATAAGAAAAGTAATGATTTTGGAAATATTAACCAAATTAATATTATAACTGCACCAATAAGTAAATAACTCAAATAAAAAATACCCATTGATTTATATCCAAAATATTTAATCAGTTTTTTACCTTTAATATGATCTAGAGAACCATGAGATATTCCAATTGTTAAAATTAAAAATAATGAAATTAGTAAGAAACTGCCTTCTCTCAGATATTTTATTCCAGATAAAAGTATACATAAATTAAAAAAAATTAAAGAGTGGTAAAAATTAATTCTAATCATTTAATTTAAAAAAGTGATTTTATAAAAATCCATTTGGGCATTTTTAATATTATTGATAAATCTTCAAAAAAATTACTTCTATTCGATAAAAATTTTATAACAGTATTAGATTTATTATTAAACATCCTAAAAAAAATATTTGGCATTTTGCTTGGATTATTTTTAAGAACTTTTAAAAAAATATTATCAAGAAATTGATATTTTTTTTTAATTTGAAAAGTTTTCAATTTACTAATGTTTTCGATATTTTCTCTTATATATTTACTTTGTTCTTGAATATTTAGAAAAGTATAACCAGTACTTAACCTTGTCATACCACCAGCTGTTCCAATATTAATTTTATTTTTTACTTGGTCAATTATCGGGTAAAAAAGAGGTATTGCACCCACTTCTTTGTATGTAACCTTATAATCTTTTATTTTTAGATTATTCTCAATATAATCTTTAATTTGCTGATCGTAATCTTTTTGGGAATCGTCAGTCATTTCTGATAACCAAGTTGTTTCAACTAATGCTGTTTTTTTTGAATATGGAAGAGTATAAAAAAAATGAACACTTCCTCTCTGCTCACAATCAAAATCCATTAGATTCATCATTTCTTCATCAAAAAATTCCTTTTTTGTCTCTATTTCTACTCCACAGAAATGTTGCCAAAGACCAGAGTTTTGGTTATCTAGGTTTGGAACGCTATTAAATACAAAAGTTTTATCAAAATTTATATTACGATCATCTTTGTGAAAGGAAATATTCTTATTCTCTTTTAATTTATTGTTTATCTTCTCATAAAATAGCCCACTATCAATACTTTGATACTGATAATTATCACACTCTAGATGTCTAGTTTTTTGAGGCACATTTATGGAGAAATGTTTCCAATTTTTTTTTACACAATCCTCAAAATTATGTGTGTATGTTTTCCAAAAAGACCAAGTTTTATCTTTTTTATATTCATCTCTTGGCTCAATTATAGCTAAAGTTTTATTTTTTAACTTATTATTGATCTCTAATTCATATGCTAAAGATAATCCTGCACAACCTCCACCAATTATGACAAAATCAAAATCTTTCATTTAAATTTATTTCTTCATTAATTAACTCGTGTTCTTTATCTCTAAGATGATTATGGTTTTTAATCAACGATAGTTTAAGCAAGTCATATATAGATAATATTGTTTGAAATATTTTGCCAATATTACCAACAAAAATTTTACCTGATTGGTTATAATTTTGAATTGTTTGCTTTTTAATAATATTTCTACCTATCTGCCTATAAACTCTTCTTGCAACCAAAATTGAGAATCTAAGACTTAATGGAATATCCTTTATTGAAGAAAAGCTACTATCATAAAATAAATCTGCAGTTGCCAATGTTCCTTTTATGGCTTCAAAATTATGTTTTATATAAAACCTTTTATTTTTAGAATCTTCTATTACATCTCGAGAAATATTTGTAAGCTGCATTGCTATACCTAAATCTATAGCTGCTTTAAGAGAGCTAGAGTCTGTAACATTTAGAATTTTTGCCATCATTAATCCAACAGTTCCCGCTACTCTATATGAATAAATTAATAATTCCTTTTTTGAACTTAATCTTACTTCATTTTGAATATCAGACTCCACACCATCGAATAAGTCTTCTACAATTTTTATGGAAATATTATATTCATCCATTAATACCCACATATTTTTAATTATATGGTTCCGAAATTCTTTATTGCTAAAATTATTTTTGAAGTTTACAAATCTTCTTAACTTAACATCAATTATACTTTCGTCGTCTGCTATATTGTCTAAAGTTCTACAAAAATCGTATAAATTAGAACATTTCAAATAAGTTTCTTTTGGAAGAAAAAAACCAGCCCAATTAAATGATTTTGCGTATATTGATAGAAAATTCTTTTTCTCCATTACAAAATTTTGTCTAAGACTTTTGCTGAAGATAGTACTCCTGGCACACCTGCTCCAGGGTGAGTACCTGCTCCAACAAAATATAAACCATCAAAAATCTCTGATTTATTATGAAATCTAAAATAAGCTGATTGAGTAAATTTTGGTTGAATAGAAAAACCTGAACCATATTTTGTATTTAACTCTTTCTCAAAATAATCAGGAGTTAAGTAAAAATCCTCAACAATATTTTCACTTAGATTAGGTAGTAAACTTTCCTCCATTTTTTTAATAACTAAGTTTTTCATTTTATCTCCCTCAATAGACCAGTCTATACCAGATTGGTTGTTAGGGACTGGTACCAACACATAAAAACAATCATGATTATCAGGCGCCATCGATTTGTCTGTAGCTGTCGGTCTATGTAAATAGTAACTAATATCGTCATTTAATTTTTTATTGTTAAAAATATCGTCCAAGTGTTCCTTGTACTTATCTCCAAATTTGATTGTATGATGTTCAACATTGTCGTAAACTTTTTTAGTTCCAAAATAATAAACAAACAAACCCATTGAATATTCCATTCTTTTCATTTTCCAATTAAAAATAGAATTACTATTATTTGTGTTTGCTAATTTTGAGTAAACTGCAGGTGGATCGGCGTTACAAATAACATTATCTGTTTCTATTCTATCTCCATTATTTAGTTCAACCCCAGTTATTTTATTTTTATTTGATATGATTTTATTTACTTCAGAACCTTTTAATATTTTTATATTTTCTTCATTCATTAGTTTTTCCATGCCATTTATTATTTGACCAGTACCACCCATTGAATAATGAATTCCCCATTTTTTTTCTAAATATAAAATTAATCCATATATTGATGTTGTTGTGAAAGGATTACCGCCTACCAATAGAGGATGCATACTAAGTAATCTTCTTAATTTTTCATCTTCTATATATGAGGAAACCAAACCATAAACAGATTTATAACTCTTTAGATTAAATAAAGAGGGTATTTGCTTTAACATAAAAGAGGGTTTATCAAATGGGACATCTGATAGTTCAGTAAAACCTTTATCAAAAATCTTTTTTGTAAAATTAACTAAATTTTTATATCCGTTTACATCTTTTTCGTTAATCTTTTTTATTTGATTAACCATTTCTTCTTCATCACCAGAATAGTCAAACTTAAAACCATCTTCAAAAACAAATTGATACCAAGTTTTTAAAGATTTTATTTCTAAATAGTCTTTTGAATTCTTGTCAAAAAGCTGAAATAATTCATCAATCAAGTAGGGCGCTGTTATCACAGTTGGACCACCATCAAATGTAAATCCATTTTTTTTAAAGACTCTTGCCCGTCCACCTAAATCTTCATGTTTTTCAATCAAGGTTACATTATGGCCTTTAGCTTTTAACCTTAATGCTGCAGCCATACCACCAAAACCTGATCCTATTACTATCGAATTCATAATTTGGATTTTATATTATTTTAAGAAAATGTAACGTAATTTAGTTATGAATTAATTTTTTTTAATTCAGTCTTTGCTTCTTCAAGATTTTTTTCAAATAGATTATCTAATTTAGATTTATCAACTGTAGTTGTTATTATTTTTTTTACCGACTCTAGGGCAATCTTAATAGAGGTATCTTTGATTTCTTTAATTGCTCCCTCTTTCATCTGATTAATTTTTATTTGAGTTAAATTCTTCTTTATTTCGGAAGATTTATGAAATTTTTCATTCATGCTTATAACAAGTTGTTCAGACTCAGCTTTAGCTTGATCAAGGATCTTTTTGGACTCTCCCTCAACGGAATTAAGTTTAGCCTGAGCTTCATCTAATAGTTTTTTTGACTCAACTCTTAACTTTTCACTTTCATCAATTTCTTTTTTTATATCTCCTATCATTTTTGTTAGGAGATTGTTTATATTCTGAGGTATTTTAAAATATACCAATAGACCTATAAAAATAAAAAACGATATTGCTACCCAAAAAGTTGCATCAAACATCTTCTCTCTCTCTGTTTATTTTTGATTGGTCTTCTACGATTGCTGCTATGCTGCTACTATTTACTTCTTCACCAATTAGTTCTTTGATTAATTCAGCTGATGTTTCAGCTGCTATTTTATTTATTTTTTCTCCTGATTTGTTCTTTAGATCAGATAATTCCTTTTCTACTTCATCTATCTCTTCATCAAGATCTTTCTCTAATGCAGCTCTTTTTTTATTGATATCATCTAAAATCTTTTCTCTAGCCTCATTAAAGTAACTTTTAGCTTTAAGTTTACTGTCTAAAATAATCTTTTCATATTCGTCAATTTTTTTTTGACTTTCCTCTTTTTGCTTATCTGCTGTCTCAATATTTTCAAGTATTTGTGATTTTCTAGTTTCTAAGTTATCGCTAATCTTAGGCAATATAACTTTAGTCAAAACAATAAAAAGTATTCCAAACGTGATGATAAGCCAGAAGATTTGAGAAATCCAAAACTCTGGATTAAGTTGAGGCATACCACCACTTTCAGCAGCAAATACCGTTTTAAAACATGCAAAGCATGTAACGAATAATAAAATAACTATTTTTTTTAACATTAACTAAAATGCAAATAAAATAATCAACGCAACTACTAGTCCGAATAATCCTGTTGCTTCAGCTAAAGCAAATCCTAATAACAAGTTAGGGAATTGTTTTTGAGCTGCAGATGGATTTCTCATAGCACCAGATAAGTAATTACCAAAGATAATTCCTATACCAACTCCTGCACCTGCTAGTGCAATAGCTGCTAAACCTGCTCCTATCATTTTTGCTGCTTCTAATTCCATTTTTCCTCCTTTTTTTTATTAATGGTGTAGATTTAATGCATCATTTAAATAAATGCATGTTAAAATTGCAAATACATAAGCTTGAAGAAAAGCAACTAATATCTCCAAACCTGTAAGTGCAACCGAAAAACTAAGTGGAAGCCATCCACCTACAATCCCTAAGCTTATAACAAAGCCTCCAAATACCTTCATCATTGTGTGACCAGCCATCATATTAGCAAATAATCTTACTGATAAACTAATTGGTCTACTTAAATAAGAAATAATTTCAATAACAACTATTAAAGGCAGTAGAACCATTGGAACCCCACTTGGTACAAACAATTTTAAATATCCCAATCCATGTTTCATGAACCCAATTATTGTAACTCCAACGAAAATAAATGCTGCAAGCACAAATGTAACTATAATATGACTAGTGACTGTAAATGCGTAAGGTATCATTCCAAACATGTTGCAAAAAAGTACAAACATAAAAAGTGAGAAAATAAATGAAAAGTAAGGTTTTGCTTTTGATCCTGCTGTATCACTAATCATTTTGGCGACAAAGGAATAACTTAGTTCTGATAGTAATTGTAGTTTATCAGGTATTAGAGTTTTTTTCTTTGCTCCTAGATTAAAAATTATCAAAATAGCTAAAGAACTAATGACCATAAATAAACTTGCGTTAGTGAAAGAGATATCAACTGAACCTAATTTAATTTCCGGTCCAATCCTATAAACATTGAATTGGTACATTGGATTTGATGCCATTATATTCTCTTATTTGTTTTGCATTTTTTTTGCTGATTTAATCACATTCATAATTCCTGCAATTACTCCTACAAAAAAAAATATTAAAATTAACCAGGGCTTAGTACCAAACCAGTTGTCTAAAATAAACCCAATAATTGTCCCAACAGCTACTGCTGCAACTAATTCAGTGCTCATTTTAAAAGCATGACCCATTCCAGACGTTGAAGGCTCTTTGCTATCAGAATATTTAGATTTTGCTCTATTTTTTGCACTTTTAAGGCGAGTTTTAAAATCTTCGTCTTCCATTAGCCTAAGCTACCATGCTCTCGGCTTTTTGAAGGTCAACAGCAACTAGTTGACTTATCCCTTTCTCTGGCATCGTAACTCCATATAATCTATCCATTTTTGACATAGTTAACGCATGGTGGGTTACTATTATAAATCTTGTAGAAGTAATCTTTGTCAGTTCATTTAAAAGATTACAAAATCTTGTTACATTTGCATCATCTAGTGGAGCGTCTACTTCATCTAGAACACAGATAGGTGCGGGATTAGTTAAAAATACTGCAAATATTAAGGATAATGCTGTTAAAGCTTGTTCACCACCTGAAAGTAGAGTAATCGACTGAAGTCTTTTTCCAGGAGGACTTACTAACATTTCCAAACCAGCATCTAGTGGGTCATCAGAATCCACAAGTTCTAATTTTGCGCTGCCACCATTAAATAATTTTGTGTAAACTTCATTAAACTTTCTATTCACTCTTTCAAAAGCATCTAACAATCTTTCACGACCTTTTTGATTAAGCTCTGTTATGCTTTCTTTTAATTTTAGTATTGCTGTAACAAGATCTTGTCTATCTTGTTCCATTTTTTTTATTTCAGTTTTATATTTTTCAGTTTCATCATCTGCTCTTAAATTGACAGATCCAAGTTTTTCTCTTTCTCTCTTCTTTTCATCTAGCAACTCTTCTTGAGTGACTAAGTCAGGAAATTCTGCATCTTTTTCAAGATTTGAATAATTAAGTATATTGCTTTCTTCAACATTCAAATCTGTCATAATTCTTTCTAAAAGATCATTTCTTCTTTTATTCAAACCTTCAATTGTAGCTCCTGAGCTTGCTTTCTTTTCTCTAATTTCTATTGAACTTTCTTTTGTATTATTTAACTGAACTCTAATTTCTGCAATATTATTATCAATTTTTTCAACTAAAATTTCATTTTCATTTTTTTCATTTTCTGAAATTCTTAAGTTTTCGGAAATCTTTCCCTTTTTTTCTGCTTGAGTCTCTGGCTGTTTTTCTAGATCGCTTAATTTATCTATAAGCTTACTCTTTCTCGCATTGAGTTCATTTACCATTTTTTCAGAATTACTTAAAAGATTTTGCCAGCTTTCAAATTCCTGATCAATTATACTTATTCTCTCTTTTCTTTTGACAGACTCATTTTTTATGTTTTGGTTTTTACTATAAGTTTCAGCATAATCGTCCTGTAATTTTTTTATTTGATCACTTTTTGATGATAGAGTTGAAATTACATCATCGTTTTCAACTTCTTTAACTTTCATAGTTAAGTAAGACAAATTAACTATACACTCATCTAAAATTTTTATTGTCTGGTGATTTCTATTTTCAGAAACTAGTTTTTTAACTTCTTCGATTTGACTTTTTATGTTGCTAATAATTTCATTATTTTTTTGCAAAGTTTCAGCACTAAAACTCTCTAATAATGCATCCATTCTATCTTGTTCACTTTTTAATTTTGATTTTGAGTTTTCTAGGTCTTGATTGGAAAGTTTTTCTGTTTCATAATATTTTGAGTCTGTATCAATTAAGATATTTTTCTCCTCTTTTAATCTTTTTTCGTTAGAATTTGCGTCAATTACTATGCTTTTTTCTCTATCTATGTCTTCATCTATTACTTTTATAGAGTTTTTAATTGTATCTATTTCCTCATTTATTCTAGTACTTTCCTCATCTAAAGCTTTCAGTTCAAGGTTTAACCTTTGAATCTTAGATAAATTTTCAATATTTTTTTGTCTTATTGGCTCTACTCTTTCAAGTTCATTTTTAATTTTAGTTTCTAATTCTTCAATTTGTTTATTAAATTCTTCTACTTTCCCATCTGCCTCATTATTCACTTCATTTTCTAAAGTGATTTCTTTATCAATTTCTAGAAGTCTTAAATAATAAAGCCCAGCCTCAACTTTTTTTATTTCTTCGGAAATTAATTTATACTTTGCAGCTTCCTCAGCTTGTTTTTCTAAATTTGCTAATTGTTTTTCTTGTTGTCTTCTAAGTTCGTCGGCTCTCTTTAAATTATTTTCTGCTGCTCCTAATCTAATTTCTGCTTCATGCCTTCTAACATGCAAGCCAGCTATTCCAGCAGCTTCTTCCAGTATAGCTCTTCTATCAGATGGTTTTGCAGTAACTAATGCTCCAATTCTACCTTGACTGATTAATGACGGTGAATGAGCCCCTGTAGATAAATCTGCAAAAAACATTTGTGCATCTTTTGCTCTAACTTCTTTGTTGTTTATGTAAAACTTTGATCCTTTATCTTTCTCAATCTTTCTTCGAATTTCTATTTCCTCTAGATCATTGTATTGGTTTGGTCCATCTTTATTTTCATTATTTAAACTTAAAACTACTTCAGCAATATTCATTGATGGTTTATTTGATGTACCTGAAAATATAACATCTTCCATCCCAGACCCTCTCATGCTTTTTGCCGAAGTCTCTCCCATACACCATCTAAGAGATTCAACTATGTTTGACTTGCCACAACCGTTAGGACCAACAATTCCTGTAAGACCTTTTTCAATTAAAAAATTCGTTTTCTCTGCAAAAGACTTAAAGCCATTTAATTGGATTTTTTTAAACTCCATTCAATGACTTATATCAGTTTTTCTATATATTTTTTTAATTTTTTATAGTTGGATGTATTTTCGAACTTTTCACCATTGATTATAAGTGTTGGTGTTGCCTCTATTTTGTAGTTTTTAGCTCCGTTGATTCGGTCTTCTAAAATAAAATCTTCAATTTTTGAGTCTGATATACATTTATCAAAATCTAATTTAAAATTTGATTCTTGAATTACCTTCTTTAGATTTTTGTTGAGATCTTCAATAGTGCTTCCTCTTACCCAGCTACTTTGATTTTTATATAAATGATGGAGTATTTCTGAATTTCCATCATTCTTACAATGAGCTATTTTTGATGCATTAAATGCAGCCATATCTAATGGAAAATTTCTAAATTCGATTAAAATTAAACCTTTATCTATAAAATCAGTTTTTAAGCTAGGATAAACATTTTTATGGAAATCTGCACAATGACTACATGTTAAAGATTCAAAAACTATCAGTTTTACTTTTGCATCGACATTGCCCTCAGTAATAGATTTAATATTTGCTTTAGCATTATGTATTACAAAAAATAATAAAATTATAATTGTTTGTACTAGTATTTTTTTCATCTTGATTTAAATATTTTATTTAATTCTAATAAAGAATTTTTAATTTTATCATTCTTAATATTGGTTATCTGCTTAATATTTTTGCTTTTTGTCGCATTATTTAATTTTTCCTTTTTAATTTTTTCAAACTCTCCCTCAAAAGTCTTTAATTTAATATCATCGACTACATTATAGCCAAAAAATATATTAATTTTTTTTATTATTTCTTTTTTAGAGTATTCAAGATCTACTTCATTTCCTCTTTTGACCATTATGTTTAAACAGCTTCCATTTAATTTAGAATTTTTAAATGATCTTGGATAGGATACATTAAATAATTCTTTGCCAACAAGAAATTTCCAATTATCTAAAGTATTTGAATAAATTTGACCTTTTTTATTCAATATTCTTTTTGCTTCTTGGGGCAAAGTATCTTTAAAAGATCTTAGTCCTTGAACAGATTTAGTTCTCTGCTTAGTATTATATTTAAAATTCATATGACAAGTCAAAACATACCAAATAAAATTTTGAATTGGTACGATAATAATAAAAGAGACCTTCCTTGGCGAAAAAAAGTCTCTAGAACTCAAAAAGAATATTTTACGCTAGTCAGTGAATTTATGTTGCAGCAAACACAAGTGAAGACTGTAATACCATATTTTGAAAATTTCATTTCTAAAATCCCAGATTTAAAAAGTTTATCAAGAGTTAGAGATGCTAAATTGATGAAATGTTGGGAAGGATTAGGGTATTATTCAAGAGCCAGAAATCTTAAAAAATCAGCAAAACAAATTATAAATGAATTTAAGGGCCAGCTTCCAAAAAATGAGGATGATTTAAAATCACTACCTGGAATAGGGAATTATACATCTAATGCAATTATGGCAATTGCATTCAATAAAAAAATAATTCCTTTAGATGGAAATGTAGAAAGAATTTTAAAAAGAGTATTTTATTTAAAAAAAGAAAAAGAAATTTCTAAAGAAAATTTACACCAAAAAAAAATTTTTTTCGGAGAAACAATTAGAGCTAGTGATTATGCTCAAGCTATAATGGAAATAGGTGCATTAATCTGTAAACCATCCAACCCACTTTGTGATCAATGTCCTATCTCAACAAATTGTAAATCCTTTAAAAAAAATGATTTTGAAATAATTAAAATAAATAAATTTAATAAACAAAAGTTTTTTGAAGCAAATATTTTTCAAAATAAGCAGAATAATTACTATCTTTTAAAAAACAGAAAATTTAACTTTTTAAAAGATATGCCTATATTCCCCATGAATGAGATACCTAAGAGAAAATTTAAAAATCATTTAGGAAAAAGGATCAATATAAAAATGTCAAATATGGATATGAAAATTGCAATTAATATGAAAAATAATTTACCAGAAAAGAGCGATGGATTTTTTATTAATGTTAAAGATTTAAGCAATTGGACTTTACCTTCGTTTACAAAGAAAATACTTAATACTATCAAATAAATTAATGAAAAAAATTGCGATTATTGGTGGAGGGATATCAGGCTTATATTTTGCAAATCTTTTAAATAATGAAAAAGATTTTGAATATAAGATATTTGAAAAAAAAGATAATTATAATTTCCTTGAAGGTTATGGAATTCAATTATCAGTAAATAGTATAAAATTATTAAATAGTATAGGATTTAAAAATCTACCTGCATCTGAAGTTAGCTTTCCCTCAAACGTTAATTTCATACAAGCAAATAATTCCAAAAAAATTTGCGATATAGACCTTACACAATTTAATGATTCATTAAATAGATACACTACCTTAAAAAGATCAACATTATTAAAATTCTTATTTCAAAACATCCCACAAGAAAAAATAAAATTTAATTCAAATATAACAAAAGTAGATAATTCTAATGGAATCAGAATTTCTTTTGAAGATAATAAAAATGAAGAATTCGATTACTTAATTATTTCGGACGGTATTTTTTCAAAAACGAGGTCACTAATTTTTAATGAAAGCATATATCCAAAATATAATCTTAATGTTGCACTGCGAGGTAAATTAAATGGTGATTATGGTAGTGATATTTCAATATATATGGGATCAAATAGTCACTATGTGATCTACCCAGTAAATCAAAATAATGAATACAATTTTGTAGCTATTATAAAAAAAAAATTATCCTCAGATGAATTGCAAAATCATGATTTATTCAAATCTGAAGAATTTTTAGCATCGTTAGTATCAGATTTACAAAAAACATCACAAATAAGCTCCAAAAATTTAAGTGAATTGAAATCATTTCCTGTTCACGTTAGCAACGACTTACCAAGTCTAAATAAAAAAAATATATTTTTGTCAGGCGATGCTTTATTTACATTCCCTCCATCATTTGCTCAAGGAGCTTCCCAAAGCATTGAAACTGCAAACGATATATTTAAAAGTATTCTTAGTGGTACAAATGAAATCTATCAAGAGAGGATTCGTAGTATTTCTTCTATAAATAATAAATCAAAATTAAACCATTTTACATTTCACTTATCAAATCCCATCAATATTTTTATTAGAAATAAAATTTTGAAATATCTCTCAAAAAATAAAAAATTTCTCGAAAATTATTTGGGCAAAATTTACAGAGCTTAATTTGCAGGCCTTAATCTTTGTCTCAAATCATCAATTGGCTTTAAAGAATTTCCAGATTTATAATGCCAAAATGTCCATCCGTTACAACTTTCTGCACCAATAATTTTTGCTGCAACTTTATGGATTGAACCCTCTGATTGTTGATATTTGATACTTCCATCCACCATAATTTTAGCATTTACTTTTTTCTTTTGATCATAAATTTCTGTTCCAGGTTTAATTAAGCCCATTTCAACTAATGATCCAAAAGGAATTCTTGGTTTTGATCTATTATTTTGAAGTGTATCTAGATATTCATCTTTTATAATATCTGTATTGTTTAATCTTTTTCTTGTAGCATCAAAATAATTTTTTTCCTTTTCAATTCCAAAATATTTTCTACCTAATTTTTTAGAAACAACAGCCGTGGTACCTGATCCTAAAAATGGATCTAAAATAAAATCATTTTTATTTGATGAGGCTAATATTATTCTATGGAGTAACGCTTCTGGTTTTTGAGTAGAATGGACTTTTTTTCCATTGTTTTTTAATCTTTCTTTGCCATTACAGATTGGAAGGTTCCATGTAGATCTCATTTGGAGGTCATCATTTAAGCATTTTAATGATTGATAATTGAAAGTGTATTTCGACCCCTCATTTTTTGATGCCCAGATAAGTGTTTCATGTGCGTTAGTAAACCTTGTTCCCTTAAAATTTGGCATTGGATTATTTTTATTCCAAATTACATCGTTTAGTATCCAAAAACCTAAATCTTGGATTGTAGCACCCACTCTAAAAATATTGTGATAACTACCTATTACCCAAATCGATCCATTCTTTTTTAAAATTCTCTTACATTCTTTTAACCAATTAAAAGTAAATTCATCATAACTTTTAAAACTTTCAAATTGATCCCATTTATCGTCTACAGCATCTACTTTAGATGTATCCGGTCTACTTAATTCTTTTTTTAATTGAAGGTTGTAAGGGGGATCAGCAAAAATAAGATCAAAAGTTTCATCAGGAATTTTTTTTAATTCCTCTAAACTATCTCCGTTAATAATTTTGTTTTTTAAAGTTTGATTACTCATTTTTTAATTATTAATTAGACTCTAGAGTAGAGTCTCCGTCAACCTGAGATTGAATTATTTTGAGTCTACTTGTTACTATTTTTTTCTGTGACTCAATATGTTGTGTATTGGATTGAATGTTTTTCGATGAAATCTAGTTACTCCATATTTTCTAATAGCATTAATGTGATCTCTAGTTCCATAACCAGCATTTGAATCCCATTTATATTTTTTAAAACTTTCTGACATTTTGAGCATCAGTTTATCCCTTGAAACTTTTGCAATTATTGATGCTGCTGATATTTCTTTAATTTTTTGGTCTCCTTTAATTATTGTTTTAATAAGATAATTACTTAATTCTGGTGATTTATTCCCATCAATAAGTACTAAATTAGGTTTAACTTTTAGTTTTTTTATAGCTCTCTTCATGGCTAATAGACTAGCACTTAAAATATTTAGTTTTTCTATTTCCTTAACTGAGGCAGATCCTATTGCCCAAGTAGAATTTTTTTTTATAAATTTTGCTAATTTTTCTCTCTCAATTTTAGTTAACTTCTTTGAATCTTTGATCTCTTTCTTTCTAATATTTTTTTTAAGAATAACAGCTGCAGCATACACTGGACCAATTAAACTTCCTCTACCAACTTCATCAACTCCAGCTATAATTTTTCTCATTAAGTAATAAAAAAATGATATAAAAGTACTCCAATTATCAAACCTTTAATAAAAGTAATCCATAATAATCCATAATTTGAAAGATTAAGTTTTTCTCTCCACCAATTTATATATTTTTTATGTATTTCTATCATCGTAAAATTAGGCTGATATTCTTAATTCATCAATTTTCTTCCTGATTTGTTTTAAATCAGCCCAAGAATATTTTTTTTGTTCAGCTTGCCTTAATAAATATGCTGGGTGAAATGTGATCATTGTCAAGTATGTTTTATTATGAATGATTAAATCTTTCCAAACACCTCTTTCTTTTGAAATTTTTATCTTAGATCCAAAAAGTGATTCCATGGCTGTACTACCCATCAGAATTAAAATTTTAGGATCAATAATTGAAATATGTTTTCGAAGAAAATTTGAATATCTATTAATTTCTGAAGGTTCAGGCTTTCTGTTATTTGGTGGTCGATAGTTAACTACATTAGTAATATAGATATTATTTCTTTTTATTTGAATAGCATCTAACATTTTATTCAATAATACCCCAGCGTCTCCTACAAATGGCTTCCCTTGCTCGTCTTCTTTTTGGCCTGGACCTTCACCGATTATCATAATTTTACTTTCGCAGTTCCCATCAGCAAATACTAGTTGCGTAGCATTATTCTTCAGTTCACAATTATCTATATTTTCGATTTCATTCTTTAATTCTAAAAGAAGTTTTTTTTTATCTTCTAGCTGTGGTTTAGTTTTAAGTCTGTTAATTGGCTTATCGTTAAATATATATTCAATTTCATTTGAGTTAAGATTTTCAGGGTTTAATATGTCATTTTGATTTTTGAGATTTAAAGTCATAAATTTAAATATGAAAATTTTATTAGTAATTTTATCATTTTTAGCACTGCAGACCAGTACATATTCAAGTACTTCTGAAGATAATAAATTCAATCAAAAGTATCTCTCTAATTATTTTTCTGCTTTAGTTTCATCAGGTAATCAAAAAAATGAGGCAGCACTTGATTATTTTAATTCATCTAAATTTCTTATCCAAAAACATGATAATTTTTTAAAAAAGTATGTATTTTCACTAGTTTTAAATGGACAAGTTAAAAAAGGAATAGACCAAATAAAAATTTCAAAAAATGATATTAATTCAAATACCTTTGAGCTTAACCTTCTCCTCTTAGTTGATAGCTTTAAGAAAAAAGATTTTAAACAAGCCAATAAAAGAATCAAAGAATTTCAAATGGACAAAGATGATGGAACTTACGAATACGTAATTTACAAAATTTTAAAAGATTTTAATTATCTGTTTATAAAAAAAGAGGCTATTGAAGATAATAAATATGGATCATTAAGTTTAATTTCAACTGCTTTTCAGAATTGTTATTTAAACTCTCAAGAAACAAATTCATATTTTGAAAGGTTATTAAATAGTTCTGATGGAGATTATTCGAGATATATGTATTTTTATTTTGCAAATCTAATTGAGAATAAAGAACTTAAAAAAGTAAATGAAGTATCAAAAAGAATTGAACCTTTAGGAGATAGTATATTATTACATCAAATCAAAGATTGGATTGATAATGAAGATTATAAAAAATTTAAAACTCATTTCTCTTGCAAAAATGAAAATGATATTTTGGCTGAGATTTTTTATTTAGTATCTAATTTATTTTCCACGCAAAATATTTTTGATCAGTCAAATTTTTATTTAAGAATATCAGAATACTTAAATCCTAAATTTTATTTTAACCGGACTTTGCTTGCTGAAAATTATTACTTAAATAAGAATAATTATCAAGCTAATAAAATTTTAGAAGATTTCAAAAAAAAAGATAAATTATACTTTTGGTATAAAACAAAAAAGATTGGGAGAATACTATCTGAAGATAATTCAGAAGAAGAAGCTGCAATTTATATTAAGAAGCATTTCAATTCTATAAAGTCTCCAACTTTAAAAATCCTTTATGACTATGCAAACATTAATAAAGGTTTTGAAAATTATGAAATTGCTATCGAATATTACACCGAATTAATGAAAAAGGTTGAAAAGAATTCTTATGCACTCTCCAGGATTCTTTACAGAAGAGGTAGCAGCTATGAAAGGATGGGAAATTATGAAAAAGCGGACAAAGATATGTTGGAGAGTTTAAAAATATATCCAAATGAACCATATACTATGAATTATCTTGCTTATAGTTGGCTAGAGAGAAACCACAAAATAGATGAAGCAATAGAAATGATACAGTCAGCCTACAAACAAAAAAAGGACGATCCATACATAACAGATTCTGTTGGTTGGGGATATTATTTAATAGGTGATTATATCAATGCTGAAAAATATTTAAAAAGAGCCTTGCAGCTTATGCCAGATGATCCAATTGTTAACGATCATTATGGTGATGTTCTTTGGAAACTAAATAAAAAATTACAAGCAAATTATTATTGGCGGGCTGTTCTAGAGCTTGAGGAAACAGAAGATAAAATGAAATCAAAAATAAAATCTAAGTTATTAGAAGGTTTAAAAAAATCATAATTAATGAGATTTGAAAAGATTAAGTCACACGCAAAAGTTAATTTATCTCTCAACGTGCTAGGAAAACGAAAATCAAAACTTCATGATTTAGAAACTCTAGTTGCTTTTGTCGACTTACATGATCAAATTTTTATAAAAAGAACAAATAATAAAAATCACATAGTAAAATTTTCAGGAGATTTCTCTAATAAAGTGCCAAAAATAAATACCGTTAGTAATTTGCTAAATATTCTAGATAAAAAAAAAAAATTAAAAAATAATAAATATTCAATTTTAATAAAAAAAAATATTCCCCAAGAAGCTGGACTTGGTGGAGGCTCAATGAACGCGGCCTCTTTAATTAATTACTTTGAAAAAAAAAATAAAATTAATTTAACGTTAAAAGAGAGATATGATTTATGTTCAAAAATAGGGTCGGATGTAATCTTAGGTATTGATCAAAAAAATTTAATTATTTCTTTTAAAAAAAAAACTACAAAAATTAAAAAAAATTTGAAAATTTTTACTTTAATGGTTAAGCCAAATTTTGGCTGTTCGACAAAAAGTATTTTTAAACGAGTTAGACACTACTCAAAACCACAATTATCAAAAATAAGGTCAAAAAATATTGACTTTAATTTAATGTCAAAGTTAAAAAATGATTTAGAGATCATATCTACAAAAAAATATCCTAGACTTCAGAAACTTAGAGATTATTTTTTAAATATTGATAAAAATTCATATGTAAGAATGACAGGATCTGGTTCAACAATCGTTGGGTATTTTAAGTCCAAAAAAGCCGCACTAAACGCAAAGAAATTATTAAGAAAAAATTATAAAAACTATTGGTGTAATTTATCAAAAACTATATAAAGCTTTTTTTTTGTGATATATGAAATTAATTTTGGGGTGTAGCCAAGTGGTAAGGCAGCGGTTTTTGGTACCGCCATCCTAGGTTCGAATCCTAGCACCCCAGCCACTTATGTATAATTTTTTTAGAAAAATTTTTAAAACAAACATAAAACATACACAAAAAGATAGCTCTTTTTTAAGCATATATAATAACACAGAAGTTTCAAAACTTTTTGAAGCTATATCAAATTTTAATAATACTAGCGAACTTAGATATGTAGGTGGATGTGTTAGAAAAATTTTAAATCAGGAAGATGTAGATGATATTGATCTAGCTGTAAATCTAAATCCAAATCAAATTAAAGAGTGTTTGCAATTAAACAGCATTAAATTCTTTGAAACTGGCATAAAACATGGGACTATCACTGCAAATATAGGTCAAAAAAATTTTGAGATTACATCTCTAAGAGAAGATGTAGATACCGACGGAAGACATGCAAAAGTTAAATATACAACAGACTGGTTAAAAGACTCATCAAGAAGAGATTTCACCATTAATTCTATTTATGCTGATAAAGATGGCAATTTGTTTGATCCCAATGGAGGCGTCAAACATTTAGAA
The DNA here is from genome assembly GCA_902582765.1 of uncultured Pelagibacteraceae bacterium. Lineage (GTDB taxonomy): Bacteria > Pseudomonadota > Alphaproteobacteria > Pelagibacterales > Pelagibacteraceae > Pelagibacter. The sequence continues at coordinate 1,422 of CACHTK010000008.1, read as the reverse complement.
GAGGGTAGGGTAATATTTATAGGTAATGCAGATAAAAGAATTCAGGAAGATTATTTAAGAATTTTGAGATATATTAGATTCTTTATAAGTTATAGTAATCATACCCACAATTCATCAGTTAAAAAATCAATCAAGCAAAACATTGCTGGTGTAGCTAATCTTTCAAAAGAAAGATTAATGAGCGAATTAAAAAAAATTATTTTATCTAAAAATTTTTTACAATTATCAAAAGATTCTTTTTCATTAGAAATTTTAACAACAATTTTTCCTCAACTTGTTAATCTTAATAATTTAGAAAAAATAAATGAATACTCAAAAAATATATTTTACAAAAAAACATTTATTTTTTTAATTTCTTACTTAATTATAGATGAAACTGATAATGCCAATTATTTCTTATTTAAGTATAATTTATCAAATGAAGATAAAAAAAGAGTAAAGTTTCTTATTGAAAATCATGAATTATTTTCTGAAAAAGATTACTTTAATAAGAAAAATCTTCAAAGAATTTTTTATTTTTATAATAAATCATATGTTATTGATTTATTAGATTTAAAAATTTTTAACTCTAAGACAGCACCAAAAAAACTAATTGAATTAAAAAAATATTTTGAACAGCTTGAGAAACCTATTTTTCCATTAAAAGCTCAGGATTTACTTGAAAAATACAAATTAAAAGAAGGTAAAGAATTTGGACAAAAAATTAGATTACTTGAGGAAATGTGGTTAAATAATAGCTTTAAAATAAGTAATAAGGAAATTGATAACGTATTTAGAAATTAAATATATTTAACGTCTTTTATTTCAAAATTTTTTACACCTGCAGGAGTTTTAATTTCAACTAAATCTCCCTTATTTTTACCAATCAGACCCATACCAATTGGCGATTTAAAATATATTAGTTTTTCTTTTAAATCTGCCTCATCTTTTCCAACAATTTTATATTTCACACTTTCATCAGTATCTAAATTTTGTAGCATTATTGTTGAACCAAATATAACTTTTCCATCGTTATCTAATTTAGAAACATCAATAACATTTGCTCTAGCAATTAAATCCTCAACTTCTTGAACTCTTCCCTCATTGTGAGATTGTTGTTCTTTTGCAGCATGATATTCAGCATTTTCTTTAAGGTCCCCATGTGATCTTGCTTCGGCTATAGCTGCAACTATCTCTGGTCTTTTTTTCTCTTTTAAGAAAATTAATTCTTTTTTTAATTTTTCCAAACCTCTAACTGTGATTGGTTCTTTTTCCATAATTTATTTCCATTTTGCAACAGGTGGTAATGACATTAAAATTGCTTCAACATTACCATTCGTTTGTAAACCAAACTTTGTACCTCTATCATAAAGTAAGTTAAATTCAACATATCGACCTCTTTTTTCTAATTGAATTTCTCTTTGTCTATTTGACCATTTTTTT
>CACHTK010000007.1 GCA_902582765.1 uncultured Pelagibacteraceae bacterium | reverse complement strand
ATTAAATCCATATTCAGCAAATGGTTCGATCTTTAAAAAAATTCCAGCTGCAATATCTTTGCTAATTCCTTTCTTATGTGCTCCATCAACAAATCTTTCTTTTTGTTTTTCAAGTTCTGCTCTTTTTTTTTTACCCATGGCTCTTCTTAATATGTCAGCTTCACCTGCGGTAAACCCAGATAATACTTGAGCAATTTGCATTACTTGCTCTTGATAAATAATCACGCCGTAAGTTGGTTTTAAAATTTCTTCCAGCTTAGGATGTAAATAGTCAGGTTCTCTCTTTCCATGTTTGCAATCGTTATAAATAGGAATATTACTCATAGGTCCAGGTCTATATAAAGCAACTAAAGCCACAATATCCTCCAAATGATTAGGCTTCATGTTGATTAAAGCATCTTTCATTCCAGAACTCTCTAATTGAAATAATCCAACAGTTTTACCACTTGATAAAAGATCAAATACTTTTTGATCCTCGTAATTAATATTTTCAATTTTAAAATTTGGGTGATTTTTTTTTACAAGTTTTTGAGTATTGTTAATTACTGTTAACGTTTTTAAACCCAAAAAGTCAAATTTAACTAATCCAGCATTTTCTGCTGAATACATGTCAAATTGCGTAGAAGGGAGTAATAAATCCGCAGAAGAATCTTTGTACAAAGGAACAGTTTCTGTTAATTTTTTGTCAGCTATAACAACACCAGCTGCATGAGTTGCAACATTTCTATTAAGACCTTCAAGCTTTAATGAAAGCTCAATTAGACGACTAACTCTTTTGTCCTCATTAATTAATTTTTGTAATCTTGGTTCTACATTGATACTTTCTTGTAAAGTTAGTGGCCTAGATGGATCAAATGGTATCATCTTACAGATACTATCTATAAAACCATATGGCAGTCCTAATACACGTCCAACATCCCTTATGACCATTCTAGCTTTAAGTTTCCCAAATGTTATAATGTGAGCGACACTATCTTTATATTTAGTTGTCAAATATTTGAAGACTTGGTCTCTTTTTTCCTCGCAAAAATCAATATCAAAATCAGGCATAGAAATTCTATCAGGATTTAAAAATCTTTCAAAAATTAAATTGAATTTTATTGGATCAACATCTGTTATAGATAAACACCATGCCACTAACGAACCTGCTCCAGATCCTCTTCCAGGACCAACTGGTATATTATTATCTTTTGCCCACTTTATATAGTCTGAAACAATTAAGAAATATCCTGAATAATTCATTTCAGTTATAATTTTAATTTCATGATTTAGCCTATCTTTATAAATGTCTTTAATTTTAATATTATTTGATATTGTTTTTATTAGGTCTAGATCAGTTTTAAATTTTTTCTCCAGTCCATTAAATGAGTCTATTTTTAATTTAGCGTTAATATCAATAGCATCTGAGCTAATATTAGGCAGTATAGGCCTTGAAGGAACAGGTCTAAAATTGCATCTATAAGGTAAATTATAATTATTTTCTAATGCCTCAGGTAAATCTTTAAAGATTTCCGTCATTTCATCTGATGACTTTAAATAATGATTATTAGTTAGTTTAAGTCTTTTTTGATCATTTATATAAGTTTTTTGTCCAATACACATTAAAGCATCATGAGCTTCATGCATTTCTTTATCCAAATAGTAAACCTCGTTAGTTGCTATTATTGGGATTTCATATTTTTTTGAAATATTAAGATTGAAAATTTCAAATTCTTTTTCGTTTTTGTCTCCATGTCTTTGAATTTCTAAATAAAAATTTTCTTTAAAATTTTTGTTTAATAGTATTATTAATTCATCTAACTCATCAACTAAACCTTTATTAAAAATACTACCAATCAAATTATTAACTGATCCAGAGAGAACAATTATTCCGTCACTATATTTTATTAAATCATCAATCGAGCAGTGTGGTTGATCATTATCTGTATTTTCTAAATAAGATTTTGAAGACAGTTCAATTATATTTTTATAACCATCATAATTTTTAGCGATAAGTGGAATAAGTCCATAAGTATTTTTAAATCTAAATTGAACTTGTGTTCCAATGATTGGTTGTGTTCCTACAGATGAAATATTCTCAGAAAACTCTAACGCACCTGATAGATTATAAGTATCACTTAAACCAACAGATTGTATCTTATTTTTCTTACAATATGTTTTGAGATTTTCAATTTTTAATGCACCCTCGCAAATTGAATACTGAGAATGAATTTTAATTTGATTAAAAGATTTTTTTTTAGATTGTAGCATTGATGATTTGTATATTACCATCATTCATCATAATTTTACAATCTGCCATATTTGCAAAATATCTATTGTGAGTTGCAAAAATTATGATCCTATTTTTATTTTTTAAATTAAATAGTATCTTAAAGACAAGTTTTGCATTATCAGTGTCTAAACTGCCAGTTGGTTCATCAGCTAATATAATATCAGGATTATTAATTAATGCCCTTGCGATGGCAATACGTTGATTTTCACCTCCAGATAATTCATTGGGAAAATGGTTTATTCTGGATGACATGCCTACATTTTTTATCAATTTTTTTGCAAGTTCAATCGAATTTTGTTTTTCCTTAGAAATTAGTAAGTTAGGCAAATAAACATTTTCTAAAGCAGTAAAATCTGACAATAAGTTTTTGTCTTGATAAATAATTCCTATTTTCTTTGCTCTAATCAAATCATTTTCAACTTTGTTATTTGGTTTTATTTTGTTGCTGTTTATTTCGATTGAACCTGATGTAGGGTTATCGATCAATGATAATAAATTGAGTAATGTTGATTTTCCTGATCCTGAAGGGCCAATAATAGAATAAATTTTTCCAGGTTCAAAATTAAATGTAATATCATTTAAAACTTTTATAGATTTATTTTTCTCATATTTTTTTGTTAAGTTTTTAATTTTAATATAATTACTCATATTTAAGAGTTTTAACTGTATCTAAGGAAGATGCCTTCGAAGCGGGATATATTGATACTAAAATTGTTGCAATTATTGAACAAAGAGAGATTATTATAATTGAATTTATATTTATTTCGGAAGGCATAGAATTTAAAATATAAATATCTTCTGGAAAAAGAGAAATGCCAAATATATTTGAGATAAATTGTCTTATATGCTCAACATAAATAGAAAAAAGGGTTCCAACAAACACACCAAATAATGTCGCTGATGTTCCTATAGAAAAACCAACTAAAAAAAAGATTTTTTTTATCGATTTACTACTTACCCCTATTGATTTAAGGATACCTATTTCTCTTGTTTTGTTTTTAACTAAAATTGTTAGTCCGGATATTATATTAAAAGCTGCAACAATAATTATCAAAAAAAGAATTATAAACATAACATTTCTTTCTACTTTCAAGGCTGAAAATAATGATTTATTCATATCTGACCAGGTATAGACCAGTGCATCTGGAAACAGAGCTATTAATTTTTTTTTATGAATTTCTATATTTTTTGGATCTTTAAAATAAAATTCTATGAATCTATTATCTTTATTCTTTTTAAAAAGACTCTCAAGCGTCTCTAAATTTATATATGCAATATTTTCATTAAAGTCAGATAAACCACTATCAAAAATTGAAACAATCTTAAAATTTTTTTGTTTTGGAAGATTTCCCACTAAAGTTTGAATTCCAGCAGGAGACATGACTGTAATAATATCACCAATATCAACATTCAAATTAAAGCTTAATTCTTTACCAATAGAAATAGTATTATCATTTAAGTTTTTTGATCCAAAAAATTCCTCATTTTTTACTATTTGAAGTTTTTTAAAATCACTTTCTTGATATCCTTTTAGGAAGACACCCTTAGTATTATCTTTATTCAATATTATTGCTTCTCCATCATTTGAAACTATATTTTTAGCAAAATCAAAATCTTGAATATAATCTAATGGTTTGTTTCCTGGTTGAACTACTGCATGAGCATTAAAGCCTACAATTTTAGATATTAATTCAGTTCTAAAACCATTCATTACTGACATAACAATGATTAAAACTGCAACCCCTAATGAAATTCCAATAAAAGAAAAGATTGAAATGATATTTAAAAAACCGTCATTTTTCCTAGTTTTTAAAAATCTAAATGTAACTTCTCTTTCTAACTGTGAGATCAATTTGATTTAGCTTTTAAAATTTGCGATGCAGTATCTTCGATACTTAATCTTTGAGTTTCTCCATTAATTTCTTTAAACTCAAACAAGTCTCCTTCAGTTTTATTTCCCAAAATCAACTGATAGGGAATACCAATTAAATTAAATTTCCTAATTTTTGCTGAAATATTTTCTTCGGTATCATCTATGATAGCATCAATATTTTTAGACTTTAAGTATTCAAGAATTTTATTCGATTTTTCTAAATTTGATGTATCATTTTTTTTAATCATTGGAATTATTGCACAATGATAAGGAGCAACTGATATGGGCCATTTCATTGTTTCATCTTTATCATTGTATTTAGCCTCAATTATGGCACCTACAAGTCTTGACACACCTATTCCATATGATCCCATTTTAACAAATTCCTTTTTTCCATTAAAATCAACAGCAGCATTCATGGGTTTTGAATATTTATCACCAAAATAAAATATATGACCTACCTCAATTCCTTTTGTATTTACTCTAAATTCTTCTGGTACTATTTTTTCAAATTCTTTCTGATCAAACTTCTCATCTGTAACAGAGTAAAATTTTTCATATTGCTGTCGTAAATCAGTAAGAGAATTTTTTTCTAATAAGGTAGATGAGCTATTTACATCAAATATCCTTTTGTCTGTATAAATTTTACTTTCCCCTGTATCGGCAAGAATAATAAATTCATGTGAAAGATTTCCACCTATAGGTCCTGTATCCGCCGCCATTGGTATTGCTGATAAATTTAATCTTTTAAAAGTTCTTAGATATGAGAGAAAAAATTTATTATAAGAAAAAAGAGCTCCATCATCATTTATATCGAAAGAGTAAGCATCCTTCATATAAAATTCTCTGCATCTCATAATTCCAAATCTTGGTCTTAATTCATCTCTAAATTTCCATTGAATATGATATAACAGCTGTGGAAGTGATTTATAAGATTTAATACTTGATCTAAATATTTCTGTCACAAGTTCTTCATTAGTTGGCCCATATAACATTTCTCTATTTTGACGATCTTTAATACGTAGCATCTCTTCTCCATAATCATCATATCTTCCACTTTCTTTCCAGATTTCTGATGATTGAATTGTTGGCATCAAAATTTCTTGAACACCAATTCTATCCTGCTCTTCTCTAACAATCTGTTCTATTTTTTTCATAACTTTGAAACCAAGGGGTAACCATGAATAAATTCCAGCTGATGATTGCTTAATCATTCCAACTCTTAACATAAGTTGGTGAGATTTAATTTTAGCTTCTGTAGGATTATTTTTAAGAATTGGTACGAATGATTTTGAAAAATACATTTTATTATTTAAATTCTTACCAAGTTTATATTTGTTAGTGGTTTTTTCCCAGTTTTTTCTTTTGAAAATTTGCGACAGGTAATTTTAAGAGCTTCTATAAGATTATCTTTTTGTTTTGTGTTATTTAATGAAAAAGTTTTAACGGTTTTTTCTATTTCTTCCTCTAATCCATAAATAAAATCATCATTTTCATATACTGGTAGTCCTCTAAAAGTTACCAAAGGTTTATTATGAATGTTGCCTTTAGGTGTAATCATAATTGTAGCCTCTAAAAATCCATTTGATGAAATATTTCTTCTTTCTTTAATTGATCTAGAATCTTCTTCTACCGGAACATTTCCATCTAAATAAACTCTTCCACTTGGTGCTTTATCATAGACTTCTGGCTTTTCACCCGGATATAACTTAACAATATCACCATTTTCCACTTGGACTGGGTATTTAACTTGCATTTCTTTAGCAAATTCTATGTGCTCCATCATATGCCTATGTTCTCCATGAACAGGAATGACGGCTTTTGGTTTAACCCAGTTATACATATCTCTCAAGTCTTCCCGGTTAGGATGACCAGAAACATGAATATATTCATTATCTTCAGATATAACTTCAATACCTTCTTTAACTAAATTATTATGTAGTTTATATAACTTCTTTTCATTTCCAGGTATAATTTTTGATGAAAAAATAACAGTATCATTTCTCTCAATAAAAACATCTGGGTGAGTATATTTAACTATTCTATTCATAGCACCCATTGGTTCACCTTGACTTCCAGTGCATAAATAAACAATTTTTTCTCTAGAAATATTTTTTGCATCTCTTGGATCTATAGGATCAATAACATTTTTAAGATAACCACATTGTCTAGCTGCTTTAAATATTCTATGCATCGATCTTCCAACTAGTGAAATATGTCTTCCTGTTTGTTCTGCACAATAAAAAACCGTTTCCATCCTAGCTACGTTGGATGCAAATGAAGTAACAATTATTCTTTTTTTTAATCTTTGAAATACTTCAAGTAAATTTTTACGCACATCAAGTTCAGACCCTGCTCTACCTGCACTGAATACATTTGTTGAGTCACAAATCATGGCTAATACACCTTCGTTACCTATTTCCTTTAATCTTTCAGAGTTTATATTTCCACCAATCAAAGGATCTGGATCACACTTCCAATCTCCTGTATGTAAAATATTTCCAGCTGGTGTTTGTATTCTTAAGCCATTGGGTTCTAGTATTGAATGAGTAAGTGTAACAAACTCGATTTTAAAGGGATCTAAATCAATTGTACTATTAAGTTCTACAATTTTTAAATAGCCAGTTATATCAATTTTTTTTTCTTTAAATTTTTCAGTAATTAATACTGAGGTAAAAGGCGTTGCATAAATTTTACATTTTAATTTTGGCCAAACATGAGCAATAGCTCCGATGTGGTCTTCATGAGCATGTGTAAGGATTATGCCTAGCAAGTCATCTTTTTTATCTATTATAAATCCTGGATCTGGGTATATTATATCAACGCCAGGTACTGTATCATCTGCAAATGTAACACCAACGTCAACAATAATCCACTTTTGATTGTCTGGCTTACCATATGCAAAAAGGTTCATGTTCATTCCTATTTCACCAGATCCTCCTAAAGGACAAAATAATAATTCATCTTTCATATTTTTTTAATTTAAAGCTACTTTTAAGATACCTTTTATTGTTAAATTTTTATCAACTGATTTAATACCTTTAATTGATGATTTAAATAAGTGTGCAAATCCACCAGTAAGTATAATTTTAAACTTCTTTCTAGTTTGCTTTAAAATAAGTTTAATTATATTTTCAATTAAACCAGTATAACCATGATAAAAGCCAGCTCTTACAGCACTTTTAGTGTTTTTACCAATGACATTTGCTGTCTTTTCTAGCTTAATTTTAGGTATTAAAGAGGCTTTATCTATTAAATTTTTCAAGGAAAGTTCTACACCCGGTGCTAAAACACCACCAATATAATCTTTTTTAATAACAATATCAAAATTAGTAGCCGTTCCAAAATCTACTATAATATAATTAAACCTACTATCAATAACTGCAATCGCATTAGCTAAACGATCAGAACCAATTTGTTTTCTATTGACTTTTATATTTATAAATTTTTTTAAATTACATTTTTTTAATTCAACACAGTTCAATTTAGTGATCTCTTTAATTGTTTTTTTTATTATTTTATAAGACTTAGGGACAACCGAGCTAAAGAGTACTTTTCTAAACTTAGAATTATATTTTCTTAAAAATAATAATTTTTTATTAATAAATTTTTTGTTTAAATTTTTCTTATGAATTTTAATATTTTTGATCAATTTTAATTTGTTATTAAATAAACAAATTTTAATTGCAGTATTTCCAATATCTCCAATTAAATACATATATTAAACTCTAAATAAGTGTAAGTTTTTTTCATACAGAAACTTAATTTCTTTAAATAATTGAAATCTATTTAATTTTTTATTTGTATAATTATTTAAGAATGTAGTTGGATAATTATTAATTTTCGGACTATTAGAAACATTAATTCCAATTCCTACAATCAAGTATTTTCTACCTTCTCTAAAAACCATTTCTTGTAAAATTCCACAGACCTTTTTTTTGTTTATTAATATATCATTTGGTTTTTTTATTAGGATTAAAGAATTTATTTTTTTATAGATTATTTTTTTAATTATTTTTAAATTTAAATTTATTATTTTTGATAAGGGTAATTTTTTATTAATTTCAAAGAAAACTGATAAAAACAAATTGCCTTTTATAGATATCCATATATTTTTTCTTTGTCCTTTACCTTTTGTTTGTTGATCTGTTAAAATTATTCCTCTTTGATGGCCTTGCTTAATTAATCTTAGGGCTACATTGTTAGTGCTTTCAACTTTTTTGTATAAATATTTTTTTAATTTCATTAGATCATGGTAATTTTAGATACTATTTCTGTTATGCCGCTAGGATATATAAAGTACGCTAAAATAAATATTGTTGAAATAGCCAAAGTAATTTTTAATCCTAGATTATGAGATGTTTCGTATTCTTCTTTTTCTGGATCAAAATATATAATTTTTATAATTCTTAGATAATAAAAAGCTGCAACTACAGTTGCTAATAATCCAACAATTGCTAAAAAATACATTGACTGTTCTATAACAGCTAAAAAAACATAAAATTTTGCAAAGAAGCCTGCTAGTGGAGGTATTCCAGCTAAAGAAAATAAAACTATTAATAATGAGAAAGATAAAATTGGATGTTTTTTAGAAAGCCCAGATAAATCCTCTATATTCTCATAATATTTATCATTTCTCTTAAGCATAAATAAGCAGCTAAAAAAGGCTAAATTCATTACTAAATAAATAGATATATAAGTAATAGAACTTTGTATTCCTTGGTTGCTAACTGTTGCTAATCCAGCCAACGCATAACCCATATGACTGATTGAACTATAAGCAATTAATCTTTTTAGGTTTTTTTGACCTATGGCTGCCACAGCACCAAACATCATTGAAGCAATTGAAATAAATACAATAATAGTTTGCCACTGATCATTCATATTGGCAAAAGGTGTGTACAAAAACTTAATGAATACAGAGAGCGCAGCTATTTTTGGAAGAATAGCAAAGAATAATGTTACAGATGTTGGAGAGCCTTGATAAACATCTGGAGCCCACATATGAAAAGGTACTGCTGATATTTTAAATGCAAGACCAACTAAAATAAAGACTATCCCAAACGTGGTACCATAATTAAATTCAGTAGAGTTTATAAGTATTTGATCAAAATTTGTACTTTCAGAAAATCCATAAGTTAATGAACATCCATATAACAGCAAACCAGATGATAATGCGCTAAGAACAAAATATTTTAGTCCAGATTCTGTAGAAAGTAAATTGTCTCTATTAAAAGATGCAAGAACATACAAAGCTAATGATTGTAATTCAAGGCCCATGTAAAAAACAATTAAATCATTTGAACTTATCATTATCATCATTCCCAAAATGCTGCTTAGAATGAGGATCGGGTATTCAATTTTATTTAAATTGATTACTTGAATATATTTGGATCCAGTTAGCATTACAAAAATTCCAGATCCAACAAGTATAATCTTCATATAATTAGATAAATTGTCTATTAAATAAGAATTATTAAATAAATAAATTGTATCTAATGAGCTCAGATTTATTATTAATGCCAATAAAATAATTAGCGATATATTAGATAAATTATAAATTAAACTTGCGCTATTTTTTTTGAAAACTCCAACTAGTAAAAACAGCATTATAGATACCGATATGAAGATTTCAGGTAATATATATTGAAAATTTTCCATTAGTCTTTAGATGCAAGGCTGTTAATTAAGTCAAAGTTGTACATGTTTAAAGTATTCTCTACTGATGCTTCAATTGAATTCATTAAAGGCTCTGGATAAAAACCAAAAAATAAAATTGGTATTACCAAAGCTGATAAGGTGATAATTTCAAAAGTTTTTAAATCTTTCATAGTTTTAAGCTCTTGATTATTAATTTCGCCAAAAACAACCCTTTTAAATAGCCACAGCATATATGCTGCTCCTAAAATTACTCCCAAACTTGCAATCATAGCTACTAGGATATTTTTCTCAAATGCACCCATTAAAATTAAAAATTCTCCAATAAATCCTGTTGTTCCTGGTAGTCCTAGAGCTCCTAGTGTGAATACCATAAAAACGATTGCATATCTTGGCATTATGGATACTAAACCCCCATATTTATTTATTAGTCTTGTATGATGCCTTTCATAAACAACACCAACACTTAAGAAGAGTGCTGCAGATACAAGTCCATGACTAATCATTTGGAAAATACTTCCCTCAATACCTTGTTGAGTCATTGTGAAGATACCTAGTGTTACAAATCCCATATGAGCAACTGAGGAGTATGCTATGAGTTTTTTCATATCTTCCTGCATCAAAGCAACTAGAGATGTATAAATAATTGCAATTAAACTTAATATATAAACTAAAATTGTGAAATTTTCAGAAGCTATAGGAAATAGTCCTATCGAAAATCTAATAAATCCATATCCAGCCATTTTAAGCAATATTGCTGCTAGTAATACAGATCCAACAGTTGGAGCTTCTACATGAGCATCTGGCAGCCACGTATGTACTGGCCACATAGGAGTTTTAACTGCAAAAGAACTAAAAAATGCTAACCATAATAAATTTTGATATTCAGCCTTTATGCCAAGTTCATAAAGTTTTTCAACATCAGTGGTTCCTGTTATCCAATAAATTGAAATAATAGCAACCAACATAAGAACTGATCCTAATAAAGTGTACAGAAAAAATTTAAAAGCCGAATAGACTCTTCTTTCCCCACCCCAAATACCAATTATTAAAAACATTGGTATGAGACCTGCCTCAAAAAATAAATAAAATACTACTAGATCAAGTGAACAGAAAACACCAATCATAAATGTTTCCATAATTAATATGGCAATTAAGAAATCCTTAAGTCTATTTTTTATTGTAGCATTAACTGAAATAATGCAAATTGGAGTTATGAAAGTTGTTAATATTACAAATAAAATTGAAATACCATCTATTCCAACTTTATAATTTATAAATCCTGACAGCCATTCTCTATTTTCTACAAACTGAAAGTCTATTGAATTTTTATCAAAAACATACCAAAGATATAAAGATAATAAAAAATTTGCTAAAGAAATAAATAAAGCTAAATATTTGGAACTTTGATATTTTCCACTTGATGATTTTGTGAATAATATAAATAAAGCACCTATTGTTGGTAGCAAAATTAGAGATGATAAAATTGGAAAATTCATCAGTTTAATATCAGTATTGTTAGTAAAACTGAAAATCCAATCAACATAACAAATGCATATTGATAAATAAATCCAGATTGAAATTTGACTGCTTTAACTGATAAATTTTTAATTACACTTGAAATCCCATCAGGACCAAATTTATCTATTATTGATCCATCTACTTTTTTCCATAAAAACTTTCCAATTTTTTTTGAAGGATTAACAAATAAATAATCGTACATTTCATCAAAGTACCATTTCTTGACTAAAAATTGATAAATTGGTTCATTCATTTCTTTCAATCCATTTACTATATTAGTGTTTTTTAGATATAAATAATAAGAAAATGGAATTGCAGAGGTAACAAGTATAGGTGTTAAAAACAAAAACCATGTTGGTGGATGATCTGTACTGAGTGGTTCTAAAAATTTTATAGATTTACCCCAAAATTCATATGCTATCTCATGACCTATAAACAAACCTTTAAAGGCCATACCAGCAAAAATAGCTCCTATTGCCAAGATTGCTAATGGGGCAATCATAACCAAAGGAGACTCATGTATTTTGTCAATACTAAGTTCTTTATTGTTAAAATTACCATGGAACGTTTTAAAAATAAGTCTCCATGAGTAAATTGATGTTAATAAAGCTGTAACAATACCCACAAAAGCTGCAAGTATTCCAACTCCATTTCCTTTTAGGTACGCAAATTCTATTATTGCATCTTTAGAATAAAAACCTGATAAAAAAGGAAAACCTGTTAAAGCAAGAGTTCCTATGAGCATTAATACATATGTGTATGGGAGTTTCTTTATAACTCCACCCATTTTATTTATATCTTGTTCCTCATGAAATGAGTGAATTACAGCACCAGCTCCTAAAAATAGCAAAGCTTTAAAAAAGGCATGTGTAAATAGATGAAACATCGCAACATTGTAAGCACCAACTCCAGCAGCAAAAAACATATAGCCCAACTGACTACAAGTAGAATAAGCAATAATTTTTTTTATATCATTTTGAACAAGTGCGACTGTTGCTGCAAAGAAAGCAGTAGTCATTCCAATTATGGTTATAACTGTGAGAGCTAATGGAGAATATTCATATATAGGTGAGCATCTAACAATCAGAAACACCCCTGCTGTTACCATTGTTGCTGCATGAATTAATGCGGAAACTGGTGTTGGGCCCTCCATAGCATCAGGCAACCAGGTATGTAATAAAAATTGAGCTGATTTACCCATTGCTCCAATTAATAGAAGCAAACAAATCAAATCAACAATTTCTATATTAATACTAATAAAATTTATTTTTTTATCTAATACACTTGGGATTTGTTCAAAAACTTCGTCATAATTGACTGTACCAAAAATGTAAAAAATCAGAAAAATTCCAAGTGCTAAACCAAAATCGCCAACTCTATTTACAACAAAGGCTTTTATTGCTGCCTTGTTTGCACTCTCTTTTTTAAACCAAAATCCAATTAAAAAATATGAACATAAGCCTACACCTTCCCACCCAAAAAATAGTTGAATAAAGTTGTCTGAACTTACTAAAGTTAACATTGCAAAAGTAAATAAGGACAAATATGCCATAAATCTTTGTTTATGAGGATCGTGTGACATGTAACCAATTGAGTAAATATGAACTAAAGCTGAAACAAAGTTTACCACAACAAACATAACTGCTGATAAGGCATCAATTTTTATCGACCAATTAACATTTAATGTTCCGGAGTTAATCCAAGTAGCTATAACAAGATTGTTTGAATAATCTGAACTAATAACTTTATACAAAACAAGTAAAGAGAGTATTGCTGAAATACTCACAAACAAACTTGTCAAAATTTGAGAATTTCTGTCTCCTATTTTCTTTCCAAAAAAACCACTAATTACAGCTCCTATTAGAGGTAGAAATAAAATTAGGTATTCCATTTTATCCTTTTAAATTTTTAATTTCTTCAACTCTTATTGTGTCTGAATTTCTAAAATAAACTACAATTATAGCTAATCCGATAGCGGCCTCAGCAGCAGCGACTGTTAAAATGAATAGAGTAAATATTTGTCCACTTAAATCATTGATAAATATTGAAAAGGCAACAAGGTTTATGTTTACTGCTAGTAAAATTAGCTCAATACTCATTAAAATAACTATTACATTTTTTCTATTAAGGAAAATTCCTACAACACCAATAGTAAATATAATTGCAGCCAATGTTAAATAATGTCCTAAACCTATGCTAAGCATCTATTTTAACTCCTTTATTTCGCTCAGCCTCAACTAAATGAACACCTTCATCTCTTTCTCTAGAAATTTGCTTAACATAACTCTGTCTTTTAACTCCGGCTCTTTCTCTGTAAGTTAAAACAATTGCTCCTATCATAGCAACTAACAAAATCATTCCTGAAATTTGAAATAGAAGTATAAAATCCGTATATAAAACATTTCCTATAGATCTAGTATTAGTGACCTCAGTAGATATATTTATAGAAAGGCTATTTAATAAATCAGGTTTATATTTCCATCCTCCAATTACAATTATAAGTTCAAAAAAAATAATTAAACTAACTAATAAACCAACTGGTATATGGGTTCCACCATCCCACCTTGAGCTAAACCATTGGCCTTTTTGTTCAGCTACGTTTAACATCATCACAACGAATAAAAATAGAACCGCAACAGCTCCAACATAAACAATAAGCATTATCATGCCTAAAAATTCTGCACCTATCATAATAAATAAACAAGATATACTAATAAAATCTAGGATTAAAAAAAATACAGAGTGAACTGTATTTTTTGAGACTGTTACCATGACTGCAGAAACTATGGCTATTAAGGAGAAAATATAGAAGAAAACTGAGTGTGCAATCATAAGATTACCTGTGAGAACTATCAGCCTTTATATTGGCAGCTAAAATATTTTCCCACCTGTCTCCATTTTCCAAGAGTTTTTCTTTTGTATAATAAAGCTCTTCTCTAGTTTCTGTTGCAAATTCAAAATTAGGACCTTGAACAATTGCATCTACAGGACAAGACTCTTCACAAAGTCCACAGTATATACACTTAAGCATATCAATGTCATATCTTACAGTTTTTCTGCTTCCATCATCTCTTTCCTTTGATTCAATTGTAATAGCTTGGGCTGGGCATACAGCCTCGCAAAGCTTACACGCTATGCATCTTTCTTCACCGTTAGGATATCTTCTAAGAGCATGCTCCCCTCTAGACCTTGTTCCTAAAGACCCCTTTTCAAAAGGATAATTGATTGTCTTTTTTTCCTTAAAAGTCTCTTTTATTGCAATTAATAAACCAGTCACAAAATCAATCATGAATATAGTTTTTAATAATCGTGAAATTTTCATTTATTTTCCCGGTAGCAAATCAAAATATAGTAAAAAACTTGAAGTTAAAACAACATAAAACAGTGAAAATGGGAGAAATATCTTCCAACCAAGCTTCATTAATTGGTCATATCTGTATCTTGGAACAGTTGCTTTAACTAACGCAAATAAAATAAATAAAAATAATATTTTAAAGATTAACCAAAATGGACCTGGAATAGCATTAAATGGAAAGATATCTATTGGAGATAACCAGCCACCCAAAAATAAAACTGCTCCCATTGCACACATTAACAAAATATTTGCATACTCTCCTAACCAAAACATAGCATACATCATTCCTGAATATTCAGTTTGATATCCTGCCACTAATTCTGCTTCTGCTTCTGGTAAATCAAATGGAGGACGATTTGTTTCTGCTAGTGCAGAAATAAAAAAAATTACAAACATGGGGAACAAAGGAATTACAAACCATAAATTTTGTTGTGCCATAACTATGTCACTTAAGTTTAAAGATCCAACACATAATAGAACGTTGATAATTATAACTCCTATTGAAACTTCATATGATACCATTTGTGCAGCAGATCTGATTGCACCTAAAAAAGGGTATTTAGAATTGGAGGCCCATCCACCCATAATTATTCCATATACACCTAATGATGAAACTGCGAAAAGATATAAAATACCAACATTGATGTCGGCTAGAACAAAATCTTCGCCAAATGGTATTACAGCCCATGATATTAATGCTAATGTCATAGTCACGACTGGAGCTAATACAAATACAAGTTTGTTTGAGCTTGCAGGTATTATTATTTCTTTAAAGATATATTTTAATGCATCAGCTAATGATTGGAATAAACCAAATGGACCAACAACGTTGGGTCCTCTCCTTTTTTGTACAAAGGCCCAAACTCTTCTATCAAGCCAAACTATCATTGCTACTGAAACTAAAACAGGTACTAATAAAAATAAAATTTTATAAACTTCAGAAAATAGTATTGAAAAATAAGAGTCCATTAAGCCTCAGTTCCAGTTTTTTTCAATTTAGCTCTTGCGTATCTACACTCTGACATTGTTTTGGATGCTCGGGCAATCGTATTAGAATAGTAATAATCAATATCCTCAACAAATATTTTTTCGTCATTAAAATTATATGAAGGCACTTCAAAATTTTTAATATTTTGATTATTTAAATGGTTTAGCATAGATTTTATCAGTTCATCTTTATTATTAAATAAAGAATTTCCACTGATAGTAGAAGATAATTCATTAATTATTTGCCAATCTTCTTTAGCTTCTCCTGGAGGATATGATGCTTTATATGCTTTTTGAAGCTTTCCCTCTAAGTTAGTGAAATAACCATCTTGTTCAGTATATGCAGCACCAGGCAATATAACATCTGCCATATCTGCACCATTATCACCATGACTTCCAATATAAATTATAAATTCATTATTTTTTTTAATTTTGAGGTTGTCTTGACCGAATAAAAAAATAATTTCTACGTCACCATCCTCAATTTTTTTTAGAGCTTTATTACTTCCATCATTTGAGGAAAAAATGCCTAAATCATAGGAACCAACAACTGATGCATCAGTTGATAAAATATTTAGTGAATTCCAATTATCACCAATTTTATTTATACTAGTTAAATACTTTTTTAACTCTTCAAATATATATGCACCATTGTTACTATTTAAAATTGATTGACCTAAAATAATTATAGGTTTTACTGAACCGGCAATTTTGTTTGAAAGTTCGTGTTCATTTTTAATTATTTTATTAATCACTTTTGAATTATTTTCTAAAACTGTATAAGGATAAGTTAAATCACCCACATCCTCTAAAGAAAATATTTCAGTTTTATTTTTTAAATAAGTTTTTCTTATTCTTGAGTTTAATATAGTTGCCTCAAATCTTGGGTTTGTGCCTATTAGTAATAGAAGATCACTTTCTTCAATCCCTTCTATGCTAGAGTTAAACAAATAATTACTTCTGTTTTCAAAATTTATGTAAGTATGTTTAGCTCTAGAATCTAAATAACTAGAATTTAATGTTTTTTGAAATAGGGTTTTAACAGCAAACATAGTCTCCATGTTTGTCATGTCACCAGTTAAACCAACAATTTTGTCTGGTGATGTTCTTGAAATTTTTTCTTTAATTTTTTTGTATGCGTCTTGCCAACTTATTTCTTCAAAGTTTCCATTATTTTTTATAAATGGTGTGTCTAATCTTTGATTTTTTAAACCATCGCATGAATATCTTGTTTTATCAGAAATCCACTCCTCATTAATTTCCTCATTAATTCTTGGTAAAACCCTTTTTACTTCCCAATCGTAAGTATCCACTCTAATATTTGACCCAACAGCATCCATAACATCAATTGTTTCAGTCTTTTTAAGTTCCCATGGTCTTGCCTCGAACACATAAGGTTTAGAAGTTAATGCACCAACTGGACATAAATCAATTACATTAGCTGACATTTCAGACTCCATAGATTTCTCTAAATATGTAGTAATTTCCATATTTTCTCCACGACCGATCGCTCCTAGTTCTGGTACTCCCGCTACTTCAGTAGCAAATCTTATACATCTAGTACAATGAATACATCTAGTCATTTGAGTTTTTATTAATGGACCCATGTATTTTTCAGGTACATATCTTTTATTCTCTTTAAATCTTGATTTATCAATTCCATAAAACATAGATTGATCCTGTAAATCACACTCACCACCTTGATCACAAACAGGACAATCCAAAGGATGGTTAGCCAGTAAAAACTCCATCACACCTTTTCTTGCTTTTTCAACTTTTTCCGTATTTGTTTTAATAACCATCCCTTCAGCTGCAGGCATTGCACATGAAGCTATAGGTTTTGGTGATTTTTCCATTTCGACTAAACACATACGACAATTTCCAGCTATAGAAAGTTTTTCATGATAACAAAATCTTGGTATTTCAGCTCCAGCCTGTTCGCAAGCCTGAAGAACCGTTAGACCATCTTCAACTTCAATATCAATATCGTTTACTTTTAATTTAGGCATTTTCCTTTTCTAATAAATGTTGATCAACCAGGTAAGGAATATTTTTCTGTTTTTTCACTACAGGATCAAATTTATTTCTTTCAAGTATTTCATCTTTAAAATGTCTAATTAGTCCTTGGACTGGCCAGGATGAACCTTCACCAAAAGCACAAATTGTATGACCTTCTATTTGTTTAGTTACATCAAAAAGCATATCTACTTCATCTGGAGTTGCCTCACCTGCTGCCATTCTTTCTAACATTCTCCACATCCATCCAGATCCTTCCCTACAAGGTGTGCATTGACCACAACTCTCATGCTTATAAAATCTAGCTATTCTTGCCATACACTTAATAATATCTTGGTCATTATTGATCACAACAATACCAGCTGTTCCTAGTCCCGTTTTATTTTCAACACATGCATCAAAATCCATTTTCATATTGTCGCAAATTTCTTTAGGTAACATTGGCATTGAAGAACCACCTGGTATTACTGCTTTGAGATTGTCCCATCCACCAATTACACCTCCAGCGTGGGTTTCGATTAATTCCTTAAGTGGAACTCCCATTTCTTCCTCAACGTTACATGGGTTATTGACATTTCCAGAAATACAATAAATTTTTGTTCCAGTGTTTTTAGCTCTTCCAAGTGAACTAAACCATTTTGCGCCTCTTCTTAGAATTGTAGGAACAGCTGCAACAGTCTCAACATTATTTATGATAGTAGGACATCCATATAATCCAATTAATGCAGGAAACGGTGGCTTTAATCTTGGTTGACCCTTTTTTCCTTCTAAACTCTCAAGTAGTGCAGTTTCTTCACCGCAAATATAGGCACCTGCACCATAATGAATATAAATATCTAAATCCCATCCTGAATTTAAAGCATTTTTACCAATTAAATTGTTTTTGTAAGCCTCATCGATTGCAGTTTGAAGTTTTTGTCCTTCATTAAAATATTCACCTCTTATATAAATATAACATTTATGGGCGTTCACCGCGTAAGAAGCAATTAAACATCCCTCTATTAATTTGTGAGGTTCAAATCTTAATATATCTCTATCTTTGCATGTTCCAGGTTCTGATTCATCAGCATTGATAACTAAGTAATGTGGTCTAGACCCTACTTCTTTAGGTGCAAATGACCATTTTAGACCAGTTGGAAAACCAGCTCCACCACGTCCTCTAAGCTCTGAAGATTTAACTTCGTTGATTATCCACTCTCTTCCTTTTTCTAAAATTTCTTTTGTTTCCTTCCAATCATTTCTTAATTTAGCAGACTCAATATCAGCACCACTGTCATTGTATAAATTTTGAAATATTCTATCTTCGTCTTTAAGCATTTTTATTACCTAATAAAGTTTTTCGATTATTAACTGGTTCTGTATTTATTCTTCCTGAATAAGATCCTGGTTTTGGAGTTTTATTTTGATATATCGTATCAATTATTTCTTCGAGTTTTTTATCATTCAAATCTTCGTAATAGTCTTCATTAACTTGCATCATTGGAGCATTTACACATGCACCAAGGCATTCAACCTCCATCCAAGAAATTTTTCCATCGTCTGATAACATATTTTCTTTATCGGATATTTTTTTTTTACAAACTTTTACCAAATCATACGCACCCCTAAGCATACAAGGTGTTGTGGTACAAACTTGAAAGAAATATTTACCAACTGGTGATAAATTGTACATCGAATAAAAAGTAGCTACTTCATAGACTTTTATATATGGCATGTCTAAAAATTTAGCTATGTATTTCATTGCTTGTAACGGTATCCAATTGTCATTTTGCCTTTGAGCTATATATAACAATGCCATAACTGCACTCTGTTGTTTCCCATCAGGATAATTAGAAACTATTTTATTTGCAGCTTCCATACTTTTATCATTAAACTGAAAAGTTTCTGGTTGTTCTTTGTGAATTTTTTTTATGCTCATCTATCGACCTCTCCAAAAACAATATCCATTGAACCCAATACAGCAGGTACATCAGCAAGCATATGTCCTTTTATTAAATAATCCATAGCTTGAAGATGGGTAAATCCAGGAGCTCTGATTTTGCATTTGTATGGTTTACTTGAGCCATCTGAAATTAGATAGACACCAAATTCTCCTTTTGGTGCCTCAACTGCAGTATATATTTCATCCTTTTCAACCCTATAGCCTTCTGTAAATAACTTAAAATGATGTATTAAAGCCTCCATAGACTGTTTAAGTTCTTTCTTAGAAGGAGGAGAAATTTTCCCATCTTCTGTTTTAATTGGACCTTTTGGAATATTTTGTA
Source organism: uncultured Pelagibacteraceae bacterium (assembly GCA_902582765.1). Taxonomy (GTDB): domain Bacteria; phylum Pseudomonadota; class Alphaproteobacteria; order Pelagibacterales; family Pelagibacteraceae; genus Pelagibacter. Next base: position 21,644 of record CACHTK010000007.1, on the reverse strand, counting down.
AACATTGTTTAATAATTTTTACGCTTTCTCTCATCTCTTCAATTCTACAAAGATACCTGTCATAACAATCTCCGTTTTTTCCTACAGGAATTTTAAATTCTAAATCATCATAACAATCATAAGGTTGGCTTCTTCTTAAATCCCAAGCTACACCAGAACCCCTTAGCATAACTCCTGAAAAAGAATAATCTAGTGCATCTTGTTTTGATACTATTCCTATATCTACATTTCTCTGTTTAAATATTCTATTATCAGTAAGCAAAGTTTCTAAATCATCAATTATTTTAGGAAATTTTTCACAAAATTCACCTATATCACTGTCAAGTCCAGCAGGAAGATCTTTATGTACTCCACCAGCTCTAAAATAATTAGCATGCAATCTTGATCCAGATACCCTTTCATAAAATCCCATTAATTTTTCTCGTTCCTCAAATCCCCATAAAGTTGGTGTTAACGCCCCAACATCCATTGCTTGAGTGGTCACATTTAATATGTGGCTTAATATTCGACCTATTTCACAGAAAATTACTCTTATATATTTTGCTCTAGAAGGAACATCGATTTTTAAAATTTTTTCTATAGCTAAAGCAAACGCATGCTCTTGATTCATTGGTGCCACATAATCTAGTCGATCAAAATAAGGAACTGCTTGGATATAAGTTTTATTTTCTATTAACTTCTCAGTACCTCGGTGCAATAACCCTATATGCGGATCAGCTTTTTCAACAACTTCTCCATCTAATTGAAGTATTAATCTTAAAACTCCATGTGCCGCAGGATGCTGTGGTCCAAAATTTAAATTTAGTGTTTTTTTCTCTTTTGCCATTAGCTTTTTTTAATTTCTTTAATGTATTTGGTTCCTTCCCAAGGACTCTCATAATCAAAATTTCTGTAATTTTGCTCTAATTTTACAGGTTCATAAATTACTTTTTTTTGTTCTTCGCTATAACGAACCTCATTATGGCCAGTAAGAGGAAAATCTTTTCTTAAAGGATGTCCCTCAAAACCATAGTCTGTTAAAATTCTTCTTAAATCAGGATGGTTTTTAAAATTTAACCCATACATATCAAATACCTCTCTTTCCATCCAATTTGCAGATGGAAATATTGAGGTTATTGATGAAATTGATTCATTTTCATTGATTGAATAATCAATAATAATTCTTTGATTGAATTCATGACTTAATAGTAAATAAACCATCTTAAATCTATTTTCATTTTCTGGGTAATCTACAGCTGTAATTTCAATTAACTGCCTAAATTTAGTTTCTTTATTGATCTTCAAGAAAGAAATAACATCAACTAATTCATCATGATCTATGTTTAAATAAATATTATCATGTTTTATAAATGAATTATTTATTTTAGATGTTAATTCTGAGTTTATAAACTTTTCCAAGTCCTCAAGATTTTTCATAATTATCTTTCTAAAGAACCTTTATTTCTAATTTTTTTCTGTAATTGTAAAATTCCATAAAGTAGTGCTTCAGCTGAAGGAGGGCATCCAGGAACATATACATCAACAGGTACCACTCTATCGCATCCTCTAACTACAGAGTATGAATAATGATAATAGCCCCCACCATTTGCACAACTTCCCATAGATATTACATATCTTGGTTCGGGCATTTGGTCATAAACTTTTCTTAATGCAGGAGCCATTTTGTTCGTTAGAGTGCCAGCAACTATCATTACATCTGATTGGCGCGGTGATGCTCTTGGTGCTGCGCCAAATCTTTCAAGGTCATATCTTGGCATAGATGTTTGCATCATTTCTACAGCACAACATGCTAATCCAAATGTCATCCAATGCAATGAACCAGTTCTTGCCCAGTTGACAAGGTTATCTAATGATGTTGTTATAAAACCATTATCGCTAAAATCTTGAGCTAATTGTTTAAACTCCTCAGGAATATCTTTTTTTCTATCTTCTAAATTCATCCTATTCCCAATCTAAAGCTCCTTTTTTCCATTCATAGACAAATCCAACAGTTAAAATAAATAAAAATAACATCATAGAGCAAAAACCATATAAACCGATTTCACCAAGTGAGATCGCCCATGGGAATAAAAATGCAATTTCTAAGTCAAAAATTATAAATAGTATTGCAACCAAATAGAACCTGACATCAAATTCCATTCTTGAGTCATTGAAAGGTTCAAACCCACATTCATAAGCTGAAAGTTTCTCAGGATCAGGTCTACTTGGAGCAGCAATATAATTAATTGCTACAAAAGCAAGACTCAAGCCTAAGGCTATAATCAAGAATAATATTATTGGCAAATAATCTTTTAAAAATTCCGCAAGCATTTGATTCCTATGTAACAACTATTATATCAACTAAAAGTGAAGATATGTCACATTTTTATGCCTAGTTTTACTCAAATAATGGCGGGAGTGAAGGGACTCGAACCCTCGGCCCCCTGCGTGACAGGCAGGTGCTCTAACCAACTGAGCTACACCCCCACAGGTGTAAATGGTGGGTAGTAAAGGACTCGAACCTTTGACCCCCTCGGTGTAAACGAGATGCTCTACCAACTGAGCTAACCACCCAAAATCTTGGTACTATTACATCAACGGATTAACAAAGTAAATTGTTTATTACTGAATACTTGCTTGAGATTTATCGACCTTTTTGCCCTCAGAAATTTTGTCAACTTCAGTCCATTCCACAGGTTTTAGCTCTTTTGTAAGGGCAATTTTAAGTACTTCATCTGCTGTTTCCACTGGAATGATTTTAATGTCTTCTCTTACCTTTTTTGGAATATCTACTAAATCTTTTTCGTTTTCTTTGGGTATTAATACTTTTTTAACCCCTGCTCTATGTGCAGCTAATAATTTTTCCTTTAAACCTCCAATTTGTAAAACTTGTCCAGTAATTGTTACTTCACCCGTCATAGCAATCTCTCTATTAACTGGAATGTTTGTGATTGATGATACTATGGATGTTACCATTGCTATACCAGCTGATGGTCCATCTTTAGGTGTGGCACCTTCAGGAACATGGATATGAAAATCTTTTTTTTCAAAAAAAGGTGGAATTATACCATATTCTAAACTTTTAGATCTAACATATGATTTTGCAGCCTTAACAGACTCTTGCATAACATCGCCAAGCTTTCCTGTAATTTGCATTCTACCTTTGCCTGGCATATTGACAGTCTCGATTTTGAGAATTTCTCCCCCTACTTCAGTCCACGCTAGTCCGATTACTATTCCAGTTTTATCTTTGTCTTCTACTTCACCATATTTAAATTTTTTAATTCCTAAAAAGTCTGGAATATTTTTATCGTTTACTTGAACTTTTTCAACTTCACCACTTACTACTTTTTTAACAACTTTTCTTGTTACTTTAGAAATTTCTCTTTCTAAATTTCTAACACCAGACTCCCTTGTGTAACTTCTAATTATCTCTTTTATTGTCCCATCTTCTAAATTTAGTTCACCCTCTTTAACACCATTTTCTTTAACTTGTTTAGGTAACAAATACTTGTTTGCAATATTTATTTTTTCATCTTCTGTATATCCAGGAATTCTTATAACTTCCATTCTATCAAGAAGTGGAGGTAAAATATTTAAAGTATTTGCTGTTGTAACAAACATTACATCAGACAAATCATAATCAACTTCTAAATAGTGATCGTTGAAAGCTGTATTCTGCTCAGGGTCTAATGCTTCTAACAAAGCTGAGGATGGATCTCCTCTATAATCATTCCCAATTTTATCTACTTCATCTAATAAAAATAAGGGATTTTTTGTTCCAGCTTTTTTCATCATTTGAATTATTTTTCCAGGTAAAGATCCAATGTATGTTCTTCTATGGCCTCTTATTTCAGCTTCATCCCTAACACCACCTAACGACATTCTGATGAACTGTCTGTTAGTTGCTTTAGCTATAGATTTTCCAAGTGATGTTTTTCCAACTCCTGGCGGTCCAACTAAACATAAAATTGGTCCTTTAATTTTTTCCATCCTTTTTTGAACAGCTAGAAACTCAATGATTCTCTCTTTAACTTTTTCTAAACCAAAATGATCTTCATCTAAAATTTTAAGACCTTTATTTAAATCTATATCCACATCATCCTTCTTAAACCACGGAAGATCAATCATCCAATCTAAATAATTTCTAACAACTGTTGCTTCTGCAGACATAGGACTCATATTTTTTAACTTCTTAAGTTCTGACATGCACTTCTTCTCAACTTCTTTTGGCATTTTAGATTTTTGAATTGATTTTTTTAAGTTAGTAGTTTCATCTTTTCCGTCTTCAATTTCGCCCAGTTCTTTTTGAATTGCTTTTAGTTGTTCGTTTAAATAATACTCTCTTTGAGTCTTTTCCATTTGAGTTTTGACTCTTCCTCTAATTCTTTTTTCTACACCAATGATACTTGTTTCACTTTCCATCATTTTAATAACTGCATTTAATCTTTTCTTAACATCCAATGTTTCAAATATTTGTTGTTTTTCGGATATCGATGCATTTAGGTTTGAGACTATATTATCTACAATTTTAGATGGATCTTTTAATTGTTTAATATTGTTAATAGTTTCCGATGAAATTTTTTTATTTACAGACGTTAATTTTTCTAATCTTTTTACAGCTGTAAGAGCCAAAGGTAATAGATCTTCATCTTTGTTTAAAACATCTTTTTGATGTTCATATGTACAAGTAATAAATTTTTCATCATCCTTGAAATCAATAATTTTTACCCTTCTAATTCCTTCAACTAAAACCTTAACTGTGCCATCTGGAAGTTTTAAAAGTTGCAATATGTTGCTTTCACATCCATAAGAAAATACATCATTTTTTTTTGGATCATCAACTTCAGAATTTTTTTGGGTAACTAATATTATTTTTTTGTCACTTTTCATTACCTCGTTTAAGGCAGTTATAGATTTATCTCTTCCAACAAATAGTGGAATTACCATGCTTGGAAACACTACTATATCTCTTAACGGCAACAAGGGCTGAGTTAATTTAACTTCCATAATCATAAATATGGATATTATATTTTATAATGCAATAGGAAACTTTTATTTATTAACTCTTATTAAGCCGCAGAAGTCTTTTCTGTTTTTGATTTGTTCTTAGTATGAACAATAATTGGCTGAGAGGCGCCCTTAGTTGCTCCACCATCAATAATAACTTCTTCTATGTTCTCTTGACCAGGAAGGTCAAACATAGTTTTAAGTAATAAATTTTCTAAAATTGATCTCAATCCTCTCGCCCCAGTTTTCTTACTTATTGCTTTGTTAGCGATATCTTTAACCGCCTGATCTTTAAATGTTAGTTTTACACCTTCTAATCTAAATAGTTCTTGATATTGTTTTATCAAAGAATTTTTTGGCTCTTGTAAAATTTTTACTAAAGATTTTTCGTCTAAATCCTCCAGTGTCGCTGTAATTGGTAAACGACCAATAAATTCTGGGATCAGTCCATATCTTAACAAATCCTCAGGCTCTAAATTTTTCATCCATTCTCCAGTTTTTTTATCTTCTAAAGTTTTTACCTCTGCACCAAATCCAATTGAAGATCCTTTGTCTCTTTGAGATATTATTTTGTCAAGACCAGCAAATGCTCCTCCACAAATAAACAGAATATTAGTTGTATCTACTTGTAAAAATTCTTGTTGAGGATGTTTTCTACCTCCTTGAGGAGGAACGCTTGCCACCGTTCCCTCCATAATTTTTAATAAGGCTTGTTGAACTCCTTCTCCAGATACATCTCTAGTGATAGACGGATTTTCAGACTTTCTACTTATCTTATCAACCTCATCTATATAAACAATTCCTCGTTGAGCTTTCTCTACATTATAATCTGCTGCTTGCAGTAATTTTAAAATTATATTCTCTACGTCTTCACCAACGTAGCCTGCTTCAGTTAAAGTAGTGGCATCAGCCATGGTAAAAGGTACGTCAAGTATTCTAGCAAGAGTTTGTGCTAATAAAGTTTTTCCACAACCAGTTGGTCCTACCAGCATAATATTTGATTTAGACAGTTCAACTGTTTTGCTTGTTTTATTTTCGTAGTTTAATCTTTTGTAATGATTATGAACTGCAACTGATAAAACTTTTTTTGCATGAGTTTGTCCAATCACATAATCATCGAGAACTTTACATATTTCTTTTGGTAAAGGTAATCCGTCCTGATGTTTTACAAAATTATCTTTACTCTCTTCTTTGATTATATCCATACAAAGTTCAACACATTCATCACAAATGAATACAGTTGGACCAGCAATTAACTTTCTAACTTCATGTTGGCTCTTGCCACAAAAAGAACAGTAAAGAATATTTTTATTGTTGCTCATAATTTTTAAATCGAATCAATTTTAATACTTTAATACATATGGTGCAAAGTAATCAAGTGGAGGTTGTGGACAAACTATATATTGTGACTTATTCTCTTTTTTCTACCACTTTATCTATCAGACCAAAACTTTTTGCATTATCAGGAGTCATAAAGTTATCTCTCTCTAATGCTGATTTAATTTCATCAACTGATTTTCCAGTATGTTTTGAGTAAATTTCATTTAATCTTTTCTTTAAAGATAAAACTTCATTAGCATGAATTTCAATATCTGTCGCTTGTCCTTGAAAACCAGCAGATGGTTGATGAACCATTATTCTTGAATTTGGCAGTGAAAACCTTTTTCCATTAGCTCCAGCTGCAAGTAAAAATGATCCCATGCTTGCTGCTTGACCTATGCACAAAGTACTTATTTCTGGTTTGATGTATTGCATTGTATCATAAATACCAAGTCCAGCTGTTACAAGTCCACCAGGACTATTTATATATAAAGAAATTTCTTTTTTAGGATCTTCAGATTCTAAAAATAATAATTGCGCAGTAACCAATGATGCAACCGAATCATTTATGGGACCAACTACAAATACAATTCTCTCTTTAAGCAGTCTTGAATAAATATCATATGCCCTTTCTCCTCTGCTAGATTGTTCGACAACCATAGGAATGAGAGTATTTAATTGTTCTGGTATTTTAATAGACATGATCGATTCGATTAATCTTATACAACTTGTGATTACTTTTTGCTAACCTTTTTTGCTTTTTTAGGTTTTGATGCAGGAGTTTTAGTTTTTTTAGTTTCTTTCGATTTTGCTTTACCCTCTTTTTTTTTAGAATCTATTTTTTTCTTCTTTTTTTCATCTCCATCTTTTTTAGCAAGTTTAGCTTGCTCTTTAATGTTGTTTTCATTTTCTTCTTTTAGAATTTTCTCAGCTTCTTCTTTAGTAATTTCTTTTTTAGTAGTTTTTGCTTTTTTCTTAATTTCTTCAATTATTTTTTCTTCGTAAATTTGTCCCCTTAAACTATCTATGGCTGCAGGATTTTGTTCATAATAATCTTTAACAATCTTCTCTTGACCTGGCATCATTCTAAATTGTTTTTGTATTTCAACGTTAATTTCTTCCTGAGATACATTAATTTTATTTTCCTCACCAAAAGCATTTAAGATTAATCCAGTTTTAATTCTTTTTTTAGCTTTTTCCTCTAGTGATTTTTGGTTCTTTTTAACTTCATCTTCCTTCATTCCTTGAGATAATATTTTAACTTCCTGTTCAATTAAATTACGAGGTAATTGGTCTAATTTTTCTTTCTCTATTTGCTCAAGAATATTTTTCTTTGTAATCATGGCTAAAGAGTTTTTATATTCATCATTGATTTGTTTTGAAATAAGTTCTTTTAAATTTGCTAAATCTTTTGCACCCATATTTTTAGCAAAATCATCATTAATTTTTACTTCTTCTGGAATTCTAACAGCTGTAACATTACACTCAAACACAGCACTTTTATTAATAAGGTCTTTTTCAGGAAAGTTTTCAGGCAGATTTACTTCTACATTTTTTGTATCACCTGATTTAACGCCTTCTAATTGTTTATCAAAACCTTTTATAAATAAATCTTTTCCGAGAACTAATTGAGTATTTTTACCCTCATTGCCCTTAAATTCTTTGCCGTCAATAGTTCCCTTATAATCAAAAATTACAAGATCATTCATTTTTGAGATATAATTTGCTTCTGCATCTTTAAAATTGTTTTGATTTTTTGCAATTTCACTAATTCTTTTATCTGTTTCTTTTGGATCAATTTTTACAACATACTCATCTACTTTAATTGAACTTATTCCTTTTGCAGAAACCTCGGGTAGTTCAGTAACTGAAATAATGTATTCTAAATCTTTACCTTCACCAAAAGATTTTAAATCTATTTTAGGTTGTCCAGCAGGTTTGATTTTGTTTTCTTCTAAAGCTTTTGTTGTTGTGTCTTTTAGCAATTTATCAATTACTTCACCGTAAACAGCTTTACCAAATTGTCTTTTTAATATTTCAGTAGGCACCTTACCAGGTCTGAAACCTTTTATTACAACGTCTTTTCTTATTTCTTCATATTTCTCATCCATAAATCCTGAGATTGTTTTTTTATCTACAAATACTTTAAGATCTTTTTCTAAACCTTTTTTATTTTCTATTGTTACTTTCATAATCTATTTATGGTAGGCGAGAAAGGACTCGAACCTTCACAGCTTGCACTATTGGTTCCTAAGACCAACGCGTCTACCAATTCCGCCACTCGCCCAAATTTATGCTGTTTTATATAGTATTGATCTAATTTGTCCAATCAGAATAATAGTGTAAAAGGATATAAATATATAAAAAAATGATAGTTTCACCCTGTATAAGCATTTGCAAAATGGATCCTGTAACTGGATATTGTTATGGCTGTGGAAGAAATAATGAAGAAAAGAAGATTTGGAAAGACCAAAATACTAAGGATGATTGGAAAAAACAAAATTTAGAAGATATTCAGAAGAGAATGCAAGGATGGCAGCTAGAAAGTTTCAAAGAATCTTATGAACATAAAAAAAATAATGGAATGTCATTATTTAAAAAGAAGCAACTAAATGACTCAAACTAGATTAGTAGTAATAATTTATATAATTGGAATTCTTATTGGAGCATTTGTTTTTGATTTGTGGGGTGCTGAAACGAGTGCTATTAAAAGTTTAGCAGCAATGTTTTGGACAGCATTGTTGCTTATAGCTATTGTATTTGCTGATAAAAAAAAGGAATAATTAATCTTTTTGTATTAGTTCACTTATAAACAAGTCTCCATTACCATCCTCTACTGCTTTTTTGTAAAAAGATTTTTTTACATCAGCTAATTTTTCTGCATTACCTAAATCTTTTAGCATTTCGTGGATGTAAGTAAGATCTTTTAAAGTATTGGAAGTTGAAAATTTAAATCCTGTATAATCATCTTTAAGCACATTATCAAAAATTCTATTTAAAGCTGTTGAGTTTCCAGATCCTAATTTTGCTACTGCAAACAGTTTTTCTAAATCAATATCCAATTTTTTTGCGCTCTTGATGAATTCAATAACATTTGTTGCAGTACCGAGTGACAAAAAATTATTTAATAACTTTGACTTTGCTCCTTTGCCCACTTCTCCAAAATGGAAATAATCTTTACAAAAAGTTTTTAAATAAACTTCAGATTTTTTAAAATTTTCCTCTGATGCTCCAACAATACCTCCACAAACACCTTCTTCTGCTTGAACAGGACCTCCCATCACAGGGCATTCAATGTAGTTAATTTTTTGTTTTGAAAAAATCTGCTCCATTTGAATAGATCCATTTTGGTTATGTGTTGTAACATCAATAATTAATGTATTATCTTTTAGTAAAGTTGAGACTTTTTCAGCAATACTTAGGGCGATTGGTGTGTTAGTTACACAAAGAAATAATGCATCTAAATTTTTTTCACACAATTCATTATAAGATTTTACCTCAATAGCACCATCACTTACAATCTTATCTATCGGTGCCCTTTTTTTGTTTGCAATAACAAATAAGTTATTTCCTTTTTTTAAAATATTTTTGGCTATCCCATAACCCATATAACCAACACCAATAAAACCTACATTCATAATCTAAGTTAATTATAGTATAAGACTTAGAGATTAAAAATTAATATTTATGACTAATGATTTTAAAAAACTTGAAACTTTGATAGTTAGCTGCAAAAAATGCCCTAGGTTAGTGAGTTTTAGAAAAAAGATAGCTAAAGAAAAAAGAAAACAATTCATAAATGAAAAATATTGGGGAAAACCAATAACAGGGTTTGGTGACCCAAAAGCTAGAATTTTATTTGTTGGTTTAGCTCCAGCTGCACACGGTGGCAATAGAACTGGTAGAGTTTTCACAGGAGATAGATCGTCTGATTTTTTATACAAATGTCTTTATAAAGCAAAGTTATCTAACCAGCCAAATTCAGACCACAAAAATGACGGACTTAAATTGAGAGATATATTTATAACTACTGCTTTAAAATGTGTCCCACCTGGAGATAAACCAACAAAAAAAGAGTTAAACACTTGCTTTAAATATTTTAATAAAGAAATTGAATACTTAGAAAATTTAAAGATTATTGTTGCACTTGGTAAAATAGCTTTTGATGCTTGTATAGAATTTTACAAAAAACATTACAAAATTGATAAAAATATTAAATTTGGGCATAGTAGATTCTTCAAACTCCCAAATAATATTTTATTGGTAGGTTCTTATCATCCAAGTCCAAGAAATGTAAATACAGGCAGAATTAATGTAAATAAAATGACTAATTTATTTTTTAAAGTAAAAAATACTATTTAGTTAATTGTTCTTTGAGTTTTTCAGGCATTTTGGTTGGTTTGCCATCTTTATTAATTGTAGCTAAATGAACATCTGCAGTTAAAATTAAATTATCTTTTACAAAAATATCTTGCTTCATTTTAATTGACACATTCTTTACCTCTATAATTTCAGAAAAAATATCAAGTTTATCCTCTAACCTTGAAGATTTTATAAAATTTAAATTACAAGATTTAACAATTATATATATTCCATAATTTTCTTTCAGGTTAGAATTTGTAAAGTTTACAGAGGCTATGGCATCTGTTCTAGCACGCTCTATAAATTTTAAATAATTTGCATAATAAACTACTCCACCAGCATCTGTATCCTCATAATAGACATTAAAACTTGATTTAAATTTTTTCATAAAAATAATAATATCAAAGTGAAAATATTTTTTATACTAATGATTAATACAATATGAAAATTTATATAATTTGGTTAATTGGTGTTATATTATGGAATTTTGGATATCCAGAAGCCACTCCAATCCTTGATGTTTTGGCTGCGATAATACTGTCTTTATTAAGTTTTGGTTTAAAAAAGTATCTTAATTAAAATTTTACTCAGAGGAAAAAAAAATATTTTGGTAATAACTAACTGCAGTTAGTTTTGAATTATCGGTATCTGCCATAATTGCAATTCCTGAAAGTTCTTCAACGTCTAAATCATGAAATTTTTTAAAATCTTCCTTCACATTAGCTCTTACTGTAACCCATTCATTTAAATTTGACTTTGTTGAAGCCAGAACGCTATCGATAGATTTCTTTGTATAAGGGCTGGGCCATGTTTCTCCTACATTTGAATTGCTTGAAAAAACATAGTTTATAGCTCTATTTGATAGTGGTGTTGCGCCAGTTTTTTTGATTACAAAAACTCTAGCAGCAAAATCGTGACCTTTTTTGGTATTTTCTTTTATACCTTTAAGATCTTTTTCAATTTTCCAAGTAATATTTATAAAAGGGGTTTTGTCTAAATTAATTTTTATTTCTTTTCCCACTCCTGATGCTGCATTTTCTGCAACTGCTTTCAAATAACTTCCGTTCTCATTATTTCCAATAGAATACAATGTTTTTGCATCAGCTCCTCTTACTTTTCTGACTTCTAATGAATTTAATTCCTCATCAGTAAAATCGAAAACCATTAGTTTTTCAGCACAAACCGAGGATATAAATAAAAAATAAATTGTTATAAATTTGATAAATTTTATTAACACTCGTTTCATATAATTAAATATTTTTAATTATCAACTATAATTTAAAATTTAACTTTAAGGTAAAAGAACAATTTTTGGTGAAGAACAGGTTCCGTCATGAATTTGTTTAAAGGCCTCTGCACCTTTCTTTAACTCTCTGTATTCTATCCAGTCTAATTTTCCTATTTTCTTATCTGCTAAAATTTTGATAGTGTCTTCAAAATCTTTATTAGTATAGCAATATGTGCCAATAAAAGTTACCTCTTGAAGAGTTGCTTTTCTAAAATTAAACTGCCCTGCAGGTTGGGTTAATCCAATATGTATTATTGTGCCTCCAGGTTTAATAACTGATATAGCTTGTTGTCTTGAAACTTCTAAACCAACTGTATCAAATACAACATCGAAGCTGTCATTTTGCACTTCTTTGTCTGATGGATTAACAAATTTCCCCTCAAAATATTTTGAGCACTTTGTTAGTCTCAAATTATTGGGATCAGACATAACAATATTTTTGTTTCCTTTAATTTTAGATAATATTAACGAGCACAATAATCCAATCGCTCCAGCTCCTTGAACTAAAGTTCTACATTCAGATAGAGGTTTTTTTAAAGAACTCTCTCCCATTAAGACTGCGTGCAAAGCAACTGCTGTTGGTTCTGCTATAGCCGCCTCATTAAGGTCTAAATGATCTGGCACTTCATATATATTTTGATTAGGAGAAGAAACCAATTCTGCAAAAACTCCTTGTCTCTCGTAAGGTTTGTTCATTCCTAAAAGAACCCTATGTGGACACAAATGCTCTCGCCCACTTGTGCAATATTCGCACTTTCCGCATGTTATTAATGGATTTAAAACAGCATTTTTTCCTTGAAATTTACCATTTTGAATTACACCACTTACTTCATGTCCAATTATTAGTGGAGCAATTCTTCGTTCATCTTTTCCGTGATACGCGTGCATATCAGATCCACATATACCTGAGGCATGAACTTTTAATATGCTTTCTCCACTTGTCTCTACAGGGTCTTTTTCTTCTCTGTAAACCAATTCCTCAACACCGGTATAAACTAAAGCTTTCATAATTATTTTTTATCTAGAAGATAATATATAAAAAACGATACGACAAATCCTAATATCCAAGAAAATGATTTTATATCTGAGAAATTGATATTCCATAATAATGAAAATGAGAATATAAAACCTATAATAAGTGAATACAGAGCTTTATAGTTCCAACCATTTGAATACATATATTCATTTCCATCTCTCAAAAAAAACAGATCTTTGTGATTTACTCTCTCTTTTTTCACCAGATAGTAGTCAGCAATTATTATTGCAAAGATTGGGCCAAAAAATGCTGCAAGGCTATCTATAATATTTATTACACCTATTTGACTTAAAATAGAGGGCCACAAACCTCCAGCAATAAAACCAATTATTAAAATTAATACTCCAGAAGTTTTGAGATCTAAGTTATTAGGAATAAAATTTATTATACTATTTTGAGTAGGGACATAATTAGAAATTAAATTAGTAGATAGAGATGAAAAAATTATAAAAATTAATACAAACACCGTTAAGCCAGTATTGTCTAATTTTCCAATAATATCCATCGGCTTAGTTAATATTTGATCAACAATAATAAGTTTTTGATTTAAAATAACATCTACTCCAACAACTATAGATGTTGCTAAAAATGAAAACAAAATCATATTTAGAAAAAGATTTAGGTTTCCCAATTTTAGATCTTTTTCTGTTTTGACATATCTAGAAAAATCACCAAAATTTAACAACACAATTGAGAAATAAGAGAAAATTGTGCCCGTTAAAACTACAAAAGGTAAAACGTTAGATTTTGAAAAAAAATTTCCCTCTGTTGTATTTGATTTAAGAGACTGAAAAATTTGTGTTTGATTTTCTAAAGTTAAAATTAAAAAAAAGACAAACAAACCTAAATAAACAAAGATTGCAGAAAATTGTAAAAATCTTTGATTAAACCTTTGTCCATTTGTGAATAAAAAATACTGAATGACAAAAGTTAGTATTAATGAAATCCAATCAATAATATTTAATCCAAGAAAGAAAGCTAAAAATACTTGACCATCTAGCATTTGACTATCTAAGTTATAGTATATAAAAATTCTAATTAGATATGTAATTGATTTTGAAATAAAAAATGTTTGAATGCCAAACATAAATACTCCAATAACAGATCTTAAAAGACTTAAGTATTTGGCTCCATTTAAGCCCATTGATATTCTAAGCATAACAGGAAAAGGTAATCCATGCTTTTGTGAAGGTTTGCCGATCAATGATATAAAAAAATAAATTAATATAGAGGCAGCTAATGAAGAAGTTAAGACCAGGATAGTACTAAGATTATATATTAAATATAAAGAGGTTATTAACGCAAAACCTGCAATGGTTTGGATACTATTAGCCCAAAAGCAAAATAAATCGATTGATGTCCATGTTTTATTACTTGGATTAACTGTAGCTAATTCAAAATTTTTTAATTCTATATTTTGACTCACTAATATAACCTTAAACTAAAATATTTATATGTCTATAATAGTGATATCCATAATTTTGTAATTCTATGAATTTTCTAAAAAATAATATTGGCTACGTTTCTATGTTTGTGGCGGTAATAGGTTTCGGGTCAGGTCCACCGTTTGTAAAATTAGCATTACAAGAATTTTATGTAATGGATCTGATGGCGGTACGATTCTCTTTAGCATTCAGTTTGATGTTAATTTTTGCTTTGATAATGAGGGCAGATTTAAAAATCAAAAAAATTGGGTTTACTCCTTTCTTAATGGGTTTATTAAATCCTTTTCTAGTTACTTTAAGTTTTCATATTGGTCTCCTACTAACCTCACCAGTAAATGGAGTTGCTTTAATTAGCACTTTGCCAATATGGCAACCATTTATTGCAAGACTTTTTTTAAAAGAAAAAATTGAAATAAAAGTAATTATTGGAGCTTTTATAACAATTATTGGAACTTTAATTTTACTTACAAGTCAAACAAAATCTGGACAAGGAAATTATATTGGTGATTTGATAATTTTTTTAGGAATGATTTGCGTTTCTGTAAATGAAGTTTTGGGAAGAAGATTTATGCAAACTAAAGTTGATCAACTGGGAGTTAATACTTATCAGTATTTTATTGGTGCTATACTATCTTTGTTAGTTCTTTTTATAATTTGGCCAAATTCAAGTTTTGAATATCAAAATTATTTAAATTTTTCACCACCAGTTTTAGCGGCTATAACTTTATCTTGTATAACGTTTGGAGCATATTTGTTTTATAATTTTGCTCTTAGAAGAGTTCCAGTAGGTAGAATTAGTTTGATGTATCCTTTAACAGGCCCTATTGGTGCAACAATGTCCTGGTTAATAATCGCCTCTCCAATTTCAATAAATGTTTTTATATCTTTAGCTATAATTTTAGTGGGAACTATTATTCCTCAAATAAATAAGTCTAGCTAAGGTGATGGATACATCACCCCAGGCAACCACAATGCTATTTTTGGAAATATTATAATTAATATTAAACCAATTACCTGGATAACCATAAATTGCATCATGCCAAGATAAATATCTTTTAAATCCCACTCCGGAACTACTCCTTTTAAGAAATAAGCAGATAATGCAACAGGAGGTGAGAGCCAGGCGGTTTGGAGATTAACTGCCACTAATATTGCAAACCATGTAAGATTAAATCCTAACTCGATTATTAAAGGTAAAACAATTGGTAATACTATTAAAACTATTGGTACCCACTCTAAAGGCCATCCTAATAAAAAAATAGCAGCCATTATAATTGCTAAAATTACATATCTATTTACTTCTAAATTTAAAAGAAAATCAGTTAAAAGAGATGGGGTTCCTAATTTTGAAAAAACTGCTCCAAAAAAATTCGATGCAGCAACTAAAAACATTATTAGTGCTGTGATTTCTAACGTTTTTAAAAGGGCATCTTTTAAACCTGGTAGAGTTAATTTTTTATATGCTAGAGCAAGTAAGATCGCACCAAATGCTCCCATTCCGGCTCCCTCTGTTGGAGTGGCAAGACCAAATAGAATACTTCCTAACGCAAAAAAAACTAATCCTGCAGGAGGAATTAGTCCCATAATAAATTCATACCAAACCTTAGCCATATTAGTAGGTTGTTCGTTTACCGGTAAAACTGGGCCAAGTTTTGGATTTAGATAACATCTTAAAGTTGTGTAGGCTGCGTACAGACATGCTAATAAAATACCTGGCATTATAGCTGCAGCAAATAAATCTGTAACAGGAATTTCTAAAACAGGACCCATCACAACTAACATAATGCTTGGAGGAATTAAAATTCCAAGAGTTCCACCAGCACAGATTAAACCAGCTGAAAGTCTTGTATCATATCCAGTTCTGATCATGGTTTTACCGGCCATGATTCCTAAGATTGTTACAGATGCACCAACAATCCCAGTTGCAGCTGCAAAAATTGTTGAGACAAACATTACTGCATAAAATAATGCTCCTCTCGTCTTAGAAAGCATTAACTGAACTGCATTAAATAATCTCTCCATTAAACCTGCTTGTTCCATTAAAATTCCCATGAATATAAAGAGTGGTACGGCGGCGAGTGTATTCTCCGTCATAATCATATTGAACTGAAGTGTCATTAAGTAAAAAACTAATTTACCAAAACCCCAATATCCAAAAACAAGGCCTAAAAATATTAAAGTAAATGAAATTGGGAAACCAACAAAGATTGCAAACAACATGCAACCAATCATTATTGCTCCAATTATTTCTGGGCTAAAGAAATCCATTATGGCCATCTCCCTTTAACAAAAGCATAATAAGTTTTTAAAATTTCAGATATACCTTGTACTAAAAGTAAAAATGCACCAATAGGCATACAACTTTTTAAAGGCCACATAATTGGCATCCATGTTGTATCCATGGCTCTTTGAATTCTAACTTTACCACCTAAGCATTCCTCTAAATTTGATCTTCCACAAATTGAAGTATAGGCGTAATCAAAACTTACAAGGAAAAATACAAGAAACCCTGGTATAAAAAATAATAAATATAAAAATAAATCTACTCTAGCCTGATTTTTTACTGACCAATTACGATAAAGAAAATCTGCTCTTATATGTATTCCTTTTGATAATGTATAGGCTGCACCTAACATAAATAAAGCACCAGCCAACATTCTGCTTATGTCAAATGACCATAAAGTAGGTCTGTTGAAAAAATGTCTTCCAATAACTTCATGGATCATTGCATAAATTAGAAATACAGTTAACCAGGCAAATACTTTGCCGGTAATTAACATTTTTGAGTCTATGAATTCTATTGTTTTTGCCATCCAAGGAGTCATATCCTCAGGCATTTTTAAACTTGTTCTTCTTTCGGCTATAAGTTCGTCAGTAATATCAAGATTTTCTTTAACTTTAGGCTCTGAGTCTTTATCTACCATTTAACAAGTATAGTTATTTAAATTAAATTTGTAAAAAAAACGGGGATTTTTAACAATCCCCGTTTTAATATTTTTAACTACTGTTGTGATGCGAATGCAGTTCCAATTGATGCATCAGATGTTTCCATTTGTGCAATAAAAGGTACTACAATTTTTGCATGTGCAGTCATGTGCTCATAAACTTCTTTAAAGAAAGCATTTGATGCAGCATTCTTTTTAAGAGTTGCTTGAGCAGCGTTCATGTACTCAGTGAAATAATCAGCTGGTGTATCCCAAAGTTTTACACCATGATTTTCAGTAAGATCGATTAACGCTTTACCATTTTCTACAGCTCTATTAGTGATGTTTCTAGTGATCATCGCTTCAGACGCAACTTCCATTGCATATTTTTGATGGTCAGTTAAAGAATTGTAAACATCTCCATTAATATAGATATCACCATTTACTACGTTTTGGTGTAATCCTTGTAGATAGTAGTTTTTAAGAACTTTTTGAAAACCAAAAACTGAGTCTGGTTTTGGACAACACCATTCAGCAGCATCAATAGTTCCTTTTTCAAGTGCTGGTAAAATATCACCACCTGATAAAGATACTGATGCAATTCCGATATCTTTGTATGTTTGTCCTGGAATTCCTGGAGGAGTTCTGAATCTGTATTTTCTGAAATCATCCATGTTTTTAATTGGCTCTTTAAACCAACCTAATGCTTCTGGACCTGATGATGCCATCACGAAACCTTTAACATTCATTCCCATTTCGCTCCATAATTGGTCGTATAATTCTTTACCACCATTATCGAAATACCAAGCTAACCAAGATTTAGTGCTTAAACCAATTCCTCCACCAGCAACTGGCGATCCAAATAACATCGCAGCTGGGTGATAGTTTGACCAGTAGTGAGTCCATGCTGCACCACCATCTACTAGACCTTTGTCGACAGCTTCTAGTGTTTCTTTCATACCAACAACTTCACCTTTTGAAAGAAGCTCAAATTTTAACTCTCCACGAGTTAGTTTTGTTACTCTGTCAGTCCACATTTTTACGATTTGTCCATCGTATGATGTTTTAGGAAAAGTAAGTTGGATTTTTAATGTTTTAGCAGAAGCAGATCCAATTACTGAAACTGCAAATACTAAAGCTAAAATCATTGAAGTGATTTTTTTCATTATTTATCCCTCTCTTTATTGTTATTAAGTCTTAATAATGAGCGAAGTAAAACTCATTGGATGACAAATGTAAAACAATTAATTGTTACATTTTTTATACAACTAGAGGTTTAATAGCAGCTATTTCTTACCCTTAGGATCAAAGGGATAATCCCAAGCATCTCCCCCAATTTTTTTAGATATACCTGAATAATCTGTTTCGCTATCACCACCTTCACAAAATTCATTAAATATATCTAAGGCATGTTTTCCTAGAGGTGTAGAAGCATTTACAGATTTTGCAGCATCATTAGCTAATTTTAAATCTTTAGTCATCATGGCTGCAGAAAAGCCTGGTCTATATTTGTTATTAGAGGGAACGCCATCTGTTAAATTTGGCAGCGGTGTATATGTTGATAAAGCCCAATTATTTCCAGAGGCATTTTTCATAATTTCATGAACTTTTTTTAAATCCATCTTTAGTCTTTTCGCTAACATTAGTGCCTCTGATGCTGCTATCATTGAAATTCCTAAAGACATATTATTACAAATCTTTACTCCAACTCCACTTCCTTGTGGTCCAGCATGTAAAATTTTTTGCCCCATTATATCCATTAATGGTTTGGCTAAATTTACAGCTTCATCATCTCCACCGACTAAAAAATTTAATTTACCTACTCTTGCTCCCATAACACCTCCTGTAACAGGCGCATCAATCATTTTAATTCCTCTATTCTTTGCTTCCTTGCCTAGTAATAAAGAAGTTTCAATATCAATTGTTGAACAGTCAATTATGAGAGCATCCTTTGAAATTTTATCAATAATACCTTTGTCTCCTAAAAAAAGAGATTTTACATGTTTGCCTTCAGGCAACATTGAGATTACAAAATTTGCACCTTCAAGGACCTCATCTAATGTATCAACCACATCTAAATTCGCATCCTTAGCTTTTTTTATCATTTCTGGAGAAACATCGTAGGTTTTAACTTTTTTACCAGCCTTAACTAATTGATCTGCCATTGGGTTACCCATGTTTCCAACACCAATAAAAGCTATTTGATCTGTCATATTTAAATATCTATATTTGATTTTCCTCTATTAATCAAAACCGTTTTACTTTGAGTAAAATGATTTATCATGCTATCAAAGGCGTACTCTTTTCCAAGCCCACTCATTTTTAAACCACCATATGAAACATTTGCTCTAGGCGCCACACATTGATTTACTTGGACAAAACCTGCCTCGATTTCTTCAACAAACTGTAAAGCTCTAGATAAATTTTGTGTCCACAATACCGCTGATAATCCAAATGGTGTATCATTTGCACTGTTCATTACTTCATCAAATGTTTTAAATGGTATTGCACAAGCAACAGGACCAAATATTTCTTCTTGACAAACTGGAGAGCTTACTGGAACACCTGACATCAATGTGGGTTCGTAAAAAAAACCGTTTTTATAATCCCCACCTGTTGGTTGATTGCCACCATGCACAACTTTGGTTGAAGAGTTTTTTTTGGCAATATCCATATAGTGTAAAGTTCTTTTCAGTTGTTCTTTGGAAATAATAGCTCCTATATCAGAACTTTCATCTAGAGCATTACCCATTTTTAATTTACTTAATTTTTCAATAGCTCCATCCAATACTTTGTCATAAATTTTTTCTTGAATATAAACTCTTGAACCAGCAGTACATGCTTGCCCTTGTCGTGTATATCTCATTCCATCAATAACCCCTTGAATTGCAATATCTAGATCTGCATCACTCATTATTATATTCGGATTTTTTCCTCCAAGCTCTAAAGTAACTGGACATAATTTAGGAGCTGCTTTTTGTGCTATAATCTTTCCAACAGTAAAAGATCCAGTAAACGTTACTTTTCTTACTTTTTCATGAGTTACCAGAGGTTCGCCACACTCTTCTCCATAGCCTGAAATTACATTTAAAACACCCGGAGGAAGTTCTTGTTGAAATATTTCCGATAGTAGAAGAGCACAAAATGGAGCTTGTTCAGCTGTTTTTAAAACAACACTATTTCCTGCTACAATAGCTGGAGCAATTTTTGCTACTGTTAAAAATAATGGCGCATTCCAAGGGACGATTGCACAAACAACGCCAATTGGATCTCTAGTGGTGTAATGAATACTATTTGGAATATTGGTTGGATAATTTTCCCCTTTTAACTCTCCAGACAAACCAGCAAACATATTTGTAAGTTCAATGGAGGCACCTGTTTCTGGTATAGCCTGTGTCCTTAAAGCATTACCTGTATCTAATGATAATAAAGTTTCAATTTCTGACTTTCTTTCCTCTAATCTTTTTGCTCCAGCAGCAACCATTTTTCCTCTTTCCCTTGCTGGTATTTTTTTCCATTTTTGAAAAGCTTTGTGTGCTGACTCAACTGCAATATTAACATCATCTTTATTACATTGAGGAGCAGAACCGATATTGTCTCCTGTGCTTGGATTTAATACTGGTATCTTATTATTTGTTTGAGCAGATATTAGTTTACCATCAATTAAAATTTTATCAGTTAATCTTTTTGCATTATTAATTGCTTGTTCAAGATTTTTTTCAAAGTCACTCATTATCTAATTCTCCTCTTCTAACTTTAGAAGAGAGCCATCCACCATCTATTTTTATTTCAGAGCCATTTATGAAATCAGAATCATCACTTGATAAAAATACTGCTGCTCCGACTATATCTTTTGGTTCTCCCCATCTACCTACTACAGTTTCTTTACCCCAGGCTTCACCATGTTTTGGATCTTCAGCATATTTTTGATTAAATGAGGTAGATATTAAACCTGGACAAATAGTATTTACATTAATATTTTTTCCGGTCAGATCGACAGATAACGCTCTTGTTAAACCTAAGACACCGCTCTTTGCAGCTACATATCCTACCCTATCTGGTCTTCCCATAAAACTTGCTATAGACCCAAAGTTAATAATTTTACCTTTTCCGTTTTTAATCATATGAGGAATTACAGCCTGACTAGCAAGAAAAGGTGCTGTAAGATTTACAGAAATCATATCATCCCAATCTTGTTTTGTATGATCTAAAAGTTTCTTAACATGTCTAATTCCTGCATTGTTAATTAGAATATCAATTTTACCGTAGTGTTTGATAGT
>CACHTK010000006.1 GCA_902582765.1 uncultured Pelagibacteraceae bacterium | reverse complement strand
GGTGTTGTAATCCATGAGAATAAAATTGCAGAAATGAAAACTGGAGAAGGTAAAACATTAACCATAGCTCTTGCAGCTTTCCTTAATGCTCTAGAAAAAAAAGGTGTCCATATAGTAACTGTAAATGATTATTTAGCTAAGAGGGATAGTGAGAATATGGGTAAGATTTATGAGTTTTTAGGTTTAACCTGTGGATATATTAATACTGGGCAAGATGATTTGGAAAGAAAAGAAAATTATTCAAAAGATATAACTTATTCTACTAATAGTGAATTGGGCTTCGATTATTTAAGAGATAATATGAAATTTTCCAAAGAGACTATGGTTCAAAGAGAACATAATTTTGCGATTGTTGATGAAATTGACTCTTGTTTAATTGATGAGGCTAGAACACCTCTAATAATCTCAGGAGCAACAGAAGATAAAACTAATCAATATATGGCTGTTGATAAACTTGTGAAAAACTTGAAAGAAGAAGATTTTGAAATAGATGAAAAAGATAGAAATATTTTATTAACTAATAAAGGTGTGGATAATGTTGAAAATATATTTTCTGATGCTGGGATACTTAAAAATAAAAATTTTTATGATCCAGAAAACCTACATATTGTTCATTTAGTTAATCAATCATTGCGTGCAATCCATCTTTTTCAGAGTGGTAGAGATTACATTGTAAAAGATGGACAAATAATAATAATTGATGAACAAACAGGTAGACAATTGCCTGGAAGAAGGTTTGGTGATGGTCTTCATCAAAGTCTAGAGGCAAAAGAAAATTTAACAATTAATGCTGAAAATCAAACTTTAGCATCAATAACCTACCAAAATTTCTTTAAGCTTTATAAAAAAATAGCTGGATGCACTGGTACAGCCTTAACAGAGTCAGAAGAGTTTTTTGAAATTTATAATCTACCGGTTGTATCTATTCCTACTAATAAGCAGATGATCAGAAAAGATTCGAACGATCAAATATTTAGAACTAGTAAAGAAAAAGATGAAGCAATAATTAGCAAGATTGTTGAATGTAACGCAAAAGGACAACCATTATTAGTTTTCACTTCAAGTATAAATAAGTCTGAACACTTCTCAAACTTATTAGATAAAAAAAATATAAAACACACAGTTTTAAATGCGAAAAATCACCAGAGGGAAGCTGAAATTATTGCTGATGCTGGAAAAAGAAACTCAATAATTATTACGACAAGTATTTCAGGAAGGGGTGTTGATATCAAATTGGGAGGTCAGGATGAGAGTGATAAAGCTGAAATAAAAAGATTGGGAGGATTGTTTGTTATTGGTACAGAAAGGATGGAAAGTAGAAGGGTAGATAATCAAGCAAGAGGTAGATCAGGAAGACAAGGTGATGAAGGTAGCTCTATATTCTATGTAAGCTTAGAAGACGATTTAATGAGAATATTTGGGTCTGAGTCCATGAATAATATACTTGAAAAACTTGGGCTTAAAGATGGAGAAAGTATAGACCATCCTTGGATAAATAAAGCATTAGAAAGAGCGCAACAAAAAGTTGAAGCAAGAAATTTTGATATTAGAAAAACTCTTTTAAAGTTTGACAATGTTTTAAACGATCAAAGACAAGTAATATTTTCACAAAGAAATGAAGTAATAGAAAATAAAGATTCTAAGCAATATTCTGAAAATTTTTTAGATGAAATTATTGATGAATTGAAACTTAAGAAAACCAAAAAGTTAGCCAATGCTGGATCAAATGAAATCAACATGCAATTAAAATCTTTATTTGGAAAATCATTTGAAGAAAGTGAAATTAATGAATTAGTTAATCTTGAAAATAAGGCGTTTGAAGAAAAAATAAAAAATAAATTTAAAAGTTCAAGAGAAGAAAGAATAAAAATGTTAAATGAAGAGCAATATAACGAAATAGAAAAAAGAATCTTTTTACAACTAATTGATCAAAATTGGAAATTACATATTCAATATTTAGAACAATTAAGACAAGTCATTGGTTTAAGATCTTATGGACAAAGAGATCCTTTGGTTGAATATAAAAAAGAAGCATTTACACTTTTTGAAAATTTATTAAGTAAACTTAAGTATGATTTAATTACAATCTTATTTAATTTAAAACTCATAGAAAATAGCCAAGAAGAACCAAGCAATGAAAATTTAAGTAAAAAATTTGACGAGCTTTCAACAAAAAAGATTGGAAGGAATGAACCCTGCCCTTGTAAATCTGGAAAGAAATATAAACATTGCCACGGAGCTTTATAAAAGAATACTTAAAAGTAAAATTAATAAAGCTATTGCAGAGACACCATAATAAATTTTAGAATTCTTCTTAAAGTTTTGATTAATATTTTCAAATACACTTGCCTTCATAGATAGATCATTTCCATCTTCTGATTGTGTTGTAAATCCTTTGTTTCTTCCAATAGACAAAAATTTATTTTTTCTATGAGTAAGAATTTCATTTTTGTCCATTTTCTCAAAAAAATCTAAATTTTTCTTTAATGACTCTCTTACATTATCCAATATTAGATCTTTATCACGATGAGCACCTCCAACTGGCTCTGGAATTATTTCATCAATAATATTTAATTTTAAAAGATCACTGGATGACATTTTCATTGCAGTTGCAGCTTCTAAAGTTTTTTTTGGGTCTCTCCATAAAATAGTGGCACATCCTTCCGGGGAAATTACAGAGTATATTGCGTTTTGAAGCATAATTACTTTATTAGATGATGCTAAAGCTATTGCACCTCCAGATCCACCCTCTCCTATTATTATTGCAATTGTAGGAACTGTTAACTTCATTGAGCATTCAATAGATTTTGCTATTGCTTCAGCTTGACCTCTTTCCTCTGCCCCAACTCCTGGGTATGCTCCTGGAGTATCTACAATTGAAATAATTGGAATTTTAAACTTGTTAGCTAACTCCATAAGTCTAATTGTTTTTCTATAACCCTCTGGTCTCATCATTCCAAAATTGTGATCTATTCTTTTATTAAGATCTGATCCCTTTTCTTGACCAATTACTAAAACAGATTTGCCATCAAATTTTGCAAAACCAGCTATAACTGCTTTGTCTTCACCATAATATCTATCTCCAGAAAGTTGGATAAAGTCATCAAAAAGATTTTCAACAAAAAATTTTGCTTTAGGTCTATCTTCATGGCGAGCAACTAATGCTGTCTGCCATGGATCTAAATTAGAATAAATTTTCTTTAACTTTTCATTTATTTCTTCTTCAACTTTGCTTATTCTTGAAGTATCAACTTCAGATAATCCCTCCTGATTATAGGGGTCTTTTAGTTTATCTAATTCCTCCTCAAGATTTTTGATATCTGTCTCAAAATTTAGGTAATTTTTCATTTGAAGTATGTATTATAAACAAAAAAGGCAATAAATTGTTAAAATAAGTAATTTTGATTGCGCAAAAATGACAATTTATTATAAGATTTTCAATTTATGAGAGAGCAATACATCAAAATCCACAACTTATCTGTAGCAAAAGAACTAGCTGATTTTGTCAAAAATGAGCTTTTACTGGATACTAATGTTAGTCCTGACGAGTTCTGGAAAGGCTTTGACAAAGTGGTGCATGAATTAGCACCTAAAAATAAAAAATTACTCGAAATCAGAGAAACATTACAACAAGAAATAGATCTGTGGCATAAAAAAAATAGAGACCGCGAGATTGACTATAATAAATATAAAAATTTTTTGGAAGAAATAGGTTATTTAAAAAAAGAAGGTGAAGATTTTAAAATATCAACTAAAAATTTAGATGAAGAAATATCTAACATAGCTGGGCCACAATTAGTTGTTCCAATAATGAACTCTAGATATAGCTTGAATGCTGCTAATGCAAGATGGGTAAGCTTATATGACAGTCTTTATGGATCAAATATAATAGAGTCTGAAGAAAGTGGAAGTGAAAAATATGATCCTTTAAGAGGACAAGAAGTAATTAAATACACTAGAAACTTTTTGAACAAATATTTTCCAATAAATGATCTTGACTGGAAAGATATTACTGGTTTAGCAGTTAATAATAAAAAACTCACAATATATAAGGAAAATAAAGAACATAATTTATCAGATTTAGAGAAGTTTATTGGTCATAGAGGGGATGCAGCCAAACCAAATGCTATAATCTTAAAAAATAATAATCTTCATCTTGAAATAATTATTAATCCTAGAGCATTTAGTGCTGCAAGAGATGCTGCTGGTATAAGCGATATTATAGTTGAGTCTGCTGTATCAACAATTTGTGACCATGAAGATAGTGTAGCAGCAGTAGATGCTGAAGATAAAGTAACTTGTTATAGAAATTGGCTGGGATTGATGAAAGGAAATTTAAAATCAATATTTGAGAAAAATGGTAAAGAATTAGAAAGAAAACTTAATCCAGATAGGAGTTATACTTCATTGAATGGTGAAAAGTTAAAACTTCATGGAAGAAGTCTTTTGCTTGTGAGAAACGTTGGACACTTAATGACAAACCCTGCAATCACTTTAAATGATGGATCAGAAGTACCAGAGGGAATAATGGATGCTTTTATAACTTCAGCAGCTTGTATTTATGATTTGAAAAGAAAAGGTAATTCAAGAAAAGGTTCAATTTATATAGTAAAACCAAAAATGCATGGGCCTGAGGAAACAGAATTTGCTAATTTAATTTTTACAAAAGTCGAAGAAGTTTTAAAATTAGAAAAAAATACAATTAAGTGTGGAATTATGGATGAGGAAAGAAGAACATCTGCAAATCTTAAAGAATGTATTAGAACACTTAAAGATAGAGTATTTTTTATAAACACTGGATTTTTAGATAGAACTGGTGATGAGATGCATACCTCAATGGAAGCTGGACCAATGATCAAAAAAGGAGATATGAAAGAATCTAAATGGATTAAAACCTATGAGGACAATAACGTAGATATAGGCTTAAAATGTGGGTTTTCAGGAGTTGCTCAAATAGGTAAAGGAATGTGGGCCATGCCTGACAAAATGAACGAAATGATGGAACAAAAAATTGGACATGTGAATGCAGGCGCAAATTGTGCTTGGGTTCCTTCCCCAACTGCCGCTGCATTGCATGTTATGCACTATCATGAAGTAAATGTTTTTGAAAAACAAAAAGCAATATTAAAAAGAGAGCCATCAAAGTTATCTGATCTTCTTACTATTCCAATAGCAGATCGTCCTAATTGGTCTGTCGATGAAATTAATACTGAAATTTCAAATTCTGCTCAAACTATTTTAGGTTATGTAGTCAGATGGATTGATCAAGGTATAGGTTGTTCCAAAGTACCAGATATAAATGATATTGGATTAATGGAAGATCGAGCAACCTTAAGAATTTCATCTCAACATATTGCCAATTGGCTTCATCATGGTTTATGCTCAAATAGACAGGTTCTTGAAATTTTAAAAAAAATGGCAAAAGTTGTTGATAAACAGAATAAAAACGATTCTAAATACGAAAGTATGTCTCCAGAGTATGATAAATCTATTGCTTTTAAAGCAGCATGTGAATTAATCTTTCATGGAAAATCCCAGCCTTCTGGCTATACAGAACCTCTCTTACACTTAAATAGATTAATTAAAAAAAGCTAATTAAGCCTCTATCTTTTTTCTATTTTTAAATGCAGATATAAGAGTACCATCATCTAAATTTTCAATTTCTCCACCTACTGGTAAACCTTGGGCTAGTTTTGAAACTTTGACGTCAGTTTTTTTTAGACTATCTTGAATATAAAATGCAGTAGTTTGACCTTCTACAGTTGCACTAGTTGCTAAAATTACTTCTTCAATATCATCTTTATCTATTCTTTCTATAAGAGAATTAATAAGCAAGTCCTCTCTATTACTATTATTATTGTTTGAGAGGGTCCCCCCTAAAATATGGAAGTAACCTTGAAAAATTGAAGAACTTTCTATTGCCCACTGATCTGAAATATTTTCTACAACACAAATTTTATTATATTTTTTTTCTACTATTTCACAATTATTATAACTACACTCAATTGTGCTAGGCTTTAATGTTCCACAAATTTTACATCTAACAATATTTTTAAAAACTTCGCTCAAATTTTGAGCCAAAGGCTTGAGTAATTCTTGTCGGTTATTAATCATTTTCAAAATCATTCTTTTTGCAGACTTAGGTCCTAGCCCTGGTAATTTAGATATTAGCTTAATTAAATTTTCTATTTCAGGAATATTTTGCATTTAAATTATAAAGGCCACTTAAATCCAGGTATTCCAAAATTTCCTGAAGCCTTTGAAATTTCCTCTGCAGTTTTTGATTTAAGTTGTGATTTTGCGTTATTATGAGCAGCAGTAATAAGATCTTCTAATATTACTTTTTCCTCTTTCAAAACATTTTCACTAAGTTTAATTGAAATCATAGCGCCCTCTCCATTTAAAGTAACCTTTACATCATTAGCTCCTGAGACACCTTCAACCTCAATCTTTTTAATATTTTCTTGGCTTTCTCTCATTTTGCTTTCAATTTCTTTAGCTTTTTCCATTAATTTTGAAAAATCAGTCATTTTAATCCTCCTTCAACTCAACATTTATTAATTCTGCATCCGGAAATGCTTCGATCACTTTTTTATAGGCTTCGGACTTTTTAACATCATCAAATATTTTTTTCTCATTCATTTTATTTTTTTCTTTTTTTGAAATTTGTCCTTGGTTTTTTGACAGAGAGATAATCCATCTCTTAGATGTCCATTCGTACAGTTTGTTAGATAGATTTTTAATAAAGTCTTTGTCTAAGTTTTCATTAAAAGATATTTCTATTAAACCCTCAGAGAATGAAACTAAATTTGTATTAGTTTCAAGCTCATATTTAAGCTTAGCTTCTTTTCTCTCCGTACATAAATTTATCAAACTTTCAAATGAATCTATTTTAAGTTCATTAATTACTTCATCTTTGTTTAAATTTGGTTCAATTTTTTCTTGTTGTGAAATATTTTTGATTTGATCTATTGTTTTACTTATAATTTTTTTTTCAGGTTCTTTAATTAAAGTATCAGGATTTTTTCCAGTAAAGCTTTCCTCAATATCTTTCTCCTTAAAACCTTTTATTCTCATTAATCTGAAAAGGAACATTTCAACTGATAAATTTGGATTTGAAACTATGTTAATTTCCTCAATTGTATCAAGTGTAAATTGCCAAAAAAGGATTATGTCCTTTGAATCTAAATTTTCAGATATTGTGGAAAGATTACTAAAATCTTGATCATTTAAAGAAAAATTATTTCCGTCTAATTTTATAAAATTAATATTTTTTAGGTAATATAAAACCTCAAGAAAATCATTCAAAAAAATTTTGGGATCTACACCAGAATCATAAATTTTTCTATATAACTCAAATACTTTCTTTTCGTCACCACTAAACAGATTTTGTATTAATTCTATCAGGGAACTTTTATCAAAATATCCATAAATACTTTGTGCTTTATCTAGATTTAATTCCTCATCATTTTGATTGGCTACAAGTCCACGATCTAACAAAGATAATGCATCTCTAACAGATCCTTCTGAAATTTTAACAATTAATTTTAAAGCTTCATCAGAAACTTTACCACCTTCTTTGTCTTTAATCATTTTTATATAATTAAAAAGCTCTTCAGATTTCACTCTAGAGAGATCAAAACGTTGACATCTCGATATTACTGTTACAGGAATTTTTTTGATTTCGGTTGTTGCAAAAATAAATTTTAAATATTTTGGTGGTTCCTCCAATGTTTTTAAAAGTGCATTAAATGCTTGTTTGCTTAACATATGAACTTCATCAATAATAAATATTTTATATTTAGCAGTTGTTGGTGCGTATCTTGAAAATTCAATAAGCTCTCTTACATCGTCAACACCTGTTTTGCTTGCAGCATCCATTTCCAAAACATCAATATGATTTGAATCTGTAATTGCATCACAGTTGCTACATTTTTTCTTACACATGTTTTCAATTCCATGCTCACAATTTAATGACTTTGCAACTATTCTTGCGAAAGTTGTTTTTCCTACTCCCCTAATGCCTGTAAACAAGAATGCATTAGGTGACTTGTCTGAAATTATTGAATTTTTAATTGTTTCAGCAATAATCTCTTGACCAATTAAATCCTCAAATACTTGAGGTCTGTATTTTAATGCTAGTACTTTTGAATTTTCTGTCATTTTTAAGGAGACCAACCAACCTGGAAATTACTCACTACCCTTGCTATCTTTCGATCCTAGGGGATTTGTGGTAACACCACCTGATTGGCCTCCAACTTTATTATATCAATAAAAATTTCTATTCTACAAGAAAGTTATAAATTTATTTTTGTCTAAATTTATCGGATTTATAAACACCTAGAACGTGCATATCTTGACAATGCAGACCCAATTCCTCGAGTGAATTTTTGATTTTAGGAGCCTCAATATGTCCGTCAATATCACATAGAAAAAAATATGAGGAAAATGAGTTCTTTTCGGGAAAACTTTGTAGTTTACTCATATTAACTCCATTTATTGCAAATCCAGATAGTGCAGAGTAAAGAGCAGCGGGTTTACTTTTCAACTTAAATAATATTGATGTTATATGATTATCATCAGAAAAATCTGGCTGAAAAATATCTTTACCAAGTAATAAAAATCTAGTCACGTTATCTTTATCATCTTGGACATTTTCTTGTAGAATTTTAAGACCATATATTTCTGCACTTAGACTAGAAGCTATAGCAGCTTTAGATTTGTCTTTAGTTTCTGAAACAAATTTTGCTGAACCAGCTGTATCTGCTCTAACATTTTCTGTGAATTTTTTTTTCTTAATAAAACTTGAAGATTGACTTAATGCTTGTGCGTGTGAATAAACATCTTTTATGTCTCCTATTTTGGAATCTTTTAATCCTAATAGATTATGATTAATTGGAAAAAAATGCTCTGCATAAATATTTAGTCTGTATTTAAAGATTAAATACTCAACACCAATATTTCCAGTTGTTTTATTTGACTCTGGAATTAAAGATTTTATTGAATTATCTTCACTAGATCTTTCAAAGCATTCATCAAATGTTTTGCATGGTATTGTTTCACTCTCTGGATACATTTTTTTAGCACAACTTTCGCTGTAGCTTCCTGCAACACCTTGATAAGCAATTTTCATAATTTAATTTTTATATTCCATAATTTTTTTAATTTCTAGATAATCTTCATCTGTATCTACACCAATTGGTTTAGTTTTTGCTAATCCTACGTCTATTTCAATATTGTTATCCATTAGTCTCAATTGCTCTAAGTTTTGTGATTTTTCATTCTGAGTTTGCCCTAATTTCACAAACTTTTCTAAATATAAAACATGATAAATATAAATTCCAATATGGTGGTAAATGTTTTTTTGAGTATTTTCAATTTCTCTCGTGAATGATGATGCTATTGATAGATTTTTTTGATGAAGTTTCTCTTTTGTAGTTACTTTTACAATATTTTTATTTAAGAAAAATTTTTCGTGCTCAATTTGACAGGCTAATGTTGAAATTTTAGATTTTTTTTCAATAGTTTTTTTTAGGAGATTATGCACATCTTCAATATCAAGCATTGGCTCATCTCCTTGAAGATTTATTACGTATTCAATATTTTCATCTCTTAACTCTTGATAAGCCTCAAAAATTCTGTCAGTTCCGGTTTTATGATCTTTTTTGGTTAAAATACATTTTCCTCCATGCTTAGTGACTTCTTCAAATATTTCTTTATCGCCTGTTGCAACATAACTTTCTCCAATAAGTGATGATTTTGCAATTTTGTAAACATGATTGATAATTGAAATATTATTAATTTTTAATAAAGGTTTATTTGGTAACCTTGTTGCAGCTAATCTTGAAGGGATTAAAATTAATGTATTACTCATA
This sequence comes from uncultured Pelagibacteraceae bacterium, assembly GCA_902582765.1. GTDB lineage: Bacteria > Pseudomonadota > Alphaproteobacteria > Pelagibacterales > Pelagibacteraceae > Pelagibacter. Next base: position 36,225 of record CACHTK010000006.1, on the reverse strand, counting down.
AACTAAGTATTATGCGTCTTTCAGACGCAATTATTAAATTTAAATTTAGTTTTTTTTTTGTTTAACATGTTATACGAGGATAATAATTAAAAATCATGGACTCATTTGAAATTAATAAAATTATTGCAGCTGTAGTAGTTATTTTTGTTGTTATATTTGGAATAACTAAAATTTCAGACATTATCTATTACGTAGAGAAGCCAAGTCAATCAGCTTATAAAGTTGAATTTGCTGAAACAGACAGCACAAAAACTTCCACAGCAGTTTCAGCAGTTGATATATCTGCTCTATTAGCCATGGGAAGTGTTGACCATGGAAAGAAAGTCTTTAAGAAATGTAGCGCATGTCATTCAATTAAAAAAGGTGGAAGAAACAATATTGGCCCAGCACTTTATAATGTACTTGGCAGAAATATGGCTGCTCTGGAAGATTATAAATATTCGAAAGCCTTGATTGCATTTGGAAAGGATTGGACTTTCCAAGAGATGAACAGTTTTTTAATAAAACCTGCTTCATATATAAAGGGTACAAAAATGGCTTTTGCAGGATTAAAAAAAGAGAAAGATAGAGCTTCAGTAATTCTATATATGAATGCTAATGCTGATAGTCCTTTACAACTACCTTAATTTACCAAAACAATATAATAAAATACTCTTTTGAACGTAAACTCTGTTAAGAGCTTGTTGCCATACTTTAGATTCTTTTCCATGAAATACTTCTTCTGTAACTTCACTCCCTCTTGGAAGACAATGAAGAAATATTGCGTTTTTCTTAGCTAAATTCATAGTTTTTGTATCCACTTTAAAATTTTTAAATGATTTAAGTTTCTTTTTCTTATTTACTTTATCATTTAATGAAATGATTTTATCTGTCATTACAACATCAGAATTTTTAACAGCTTTTTCTTTTTTATTATAAATTTTAATTCTTCCTTTTTGTTTTTTTATTAAAGAAGTAAGTGCTTTATTTGGTTGATAGTCTTTAGGACAAGCAATATTTAGTGATATAGAAAATTTTATACAAGCTTCTATTAAGCTATTCATCATGTTGTTATTAGCATCGCCTATCCAACATAGTTTTAATTTTGAAATACTTTTCTTTTTTATTTCTTGAATTGTAAATATATCCGATAAAACTTGAGTGGGATGTGAAGATGGGCTTAATCCATTTATTATTGGTATACTCGAATATTTTTTGAATTGATCTAATTTTTTGTCCGAGCCTGTTCTCAACATAAAAGCATTGCCATAAGTTGATAAAATTTTAGATGTATCTGCAATACTTTCACTACCAATACCTAAGTGCAATTCCTCAGGTCTTAAAGTCAAAGATCCTCCACCTAATTGTTTAATGGCTAAATAAAAACTTAATCTAGTTCTTAGGCTAGATTTTTCAAACATCTGTAAAAGAATTTTACCTTTTAATGGTGCATCTTTATCAGGGTCAAGAGTATTTAATTTTTTTCTTTTAGATTTTCTATATTTTGCATCAGAAATAATTCTTTTCAAATCTCTAAAAGGAATATCTCTAATGTGAAGAAAATGTTTCATTATTTTTTATACTCAGCACAAACTTTATTTATAATTTTTAAACTCAAATCAATCTCTTTTTTATTTACATTTAATGGTGGCAAAATTCTTATAACATTTTCAGCTGCTCTGATTGTTAACAGTTTATTTTTTATTAAACTTTGTATAAATTTTGTCTGGTCATGATGTAACTGAATTCCCAAAATTAATCCAGTTCCTCTTATTTCTTTAATAATATTAGGAAATTTATTTTTAATTTTATTCAATTCTGAAATAAAATATTTAGAATTACTTTTAACTTTTGAAAGAAAACCTTTTTTGAATATTTCATCCATTACAGCATTTCCAACTGACATTGCTAATGGGTTTCCACCAAAAGTAGATCCATGTGTACCTGGAACCATTGCCTTAGAAACTTTTTTAGTCATTAATACTGCGCCAATTGGAAACCCACCTCCAATTCCTTTTGCGATAGGAACTATATCTGGCTTTATGTTTGCATATTCATATGAAAAAAACTTTCCTGATCTCCCAATTCCACACTGAACTTCGTCTAAAATAAGAAGTATTTTTTTTTTATTACAAATTTTTCTAAGTTCTTTGAGGCACCATGTGGGTATTACTTTAATACCTCCCTCACCCATTATTGGTTCAATCATTATAGCCGCAGTTTTACTTGTAATTTTTCTTTTTAATTCTTTGTGGTTCCCAAACTTAAAATGATCAAACCCATCCACTTTTGGTCCAAATCCCTCTGTCATTTTTTTAGATCCGCTTGCGTTTATTGCCGCAATAGTTCTTCCGTGAAAAGAATTTTTAATACAAAGAATTCTATTTTTTTTTGAATGACCTAAGGAGTAAAAATATCTTCTAGCAACTTTTATAGCAGCCTCTGTAGCTTCTGCCCCACTATTTTGAAAAATAACAGCATCTGCAAAAGTTCTATTTGTTAATTTTTTGGCTAATTTCTCTCCCTCAGGAATTATGAAAGAGTTAGAAACGTGCCATAGTTTTTTTGATTGTTTATTTATTGCCTTTATTAAATTTGGGTTTGCATGACCTAAAGAATTGACAGCAATACCTTGAACGAAATCTAAGAACTTTATTCCTCTCTTTGTATACAAAAAAGATCCTTTGCCTTTATCGAAAGATAAATCTCTTCTTTTATAATTTTTAGCTAAGGAACTCATATCTAATCTATGATTTAATTTTATAACCCTTGTGTACTAAAAAATATGCGAAATATGTAATTACTAAACTTAAAAAAGTTAGCAATGTAATACCAAATATTACTGATCCATCTAATTGACCAATAAATGAATATCTAAATCCATCTATCATATGAAAAAAAGGATTGTAATTACTCAGAATTTTTAAAAAATCAGGTAATCTGTCGATACTATAAAAAGTGCCACTTAAAAAACTCAATGGTACAATTATAAAGTTAGTTACAGTACTCATTTGATCAAATTTATCTGCATACAGGCCGACTATTATTCCAAGTGATCCCATAACTAATCCACCCAAAAATAAATAAGTAAACCATAAAAGAAAATTCTGTATGGATAAATCTATAAAAAAAATAAATATTAATGTTGAAGCAGATGCAATTAACAAACCTCTTGCTGCAGAAGCAAATGTTATTGCAAATACTACTTCTGATGATGATAGAGGGCTATGTACAACATCAGTAATTGTGCCCATCATTTTTCCCATCATTAATGATGAGCTAGAGTGCGCAAAACTTTGTTGAATTACTTGCATCATTATTAATCCACAAGCTAAAAATTTTATATAAGGAACTCCTAGTACATCTGTTCTTTGATCTCCAATAGCTAATGAAATAACTGTTAAGAATAATATACTAGTTAATATTGGTCCAAATAGAGTTTGACCTGAAACAGTTAAAAATCTTAAAACTTCTTTTTTAAATAAAGAATAAGTTCCAACCCAGTTGATAAGTCCAAATCTCCTTGAGCCAATTTGATATTTTTTTTGTAATTCAACCATAAGTACTTATTAATAAACTTTTTTTTCAATAATTGTTAAAAAACAATAAAAAAAGCTTGTTATAGACTGTTAATTGTGGTCTCAAGATAGTGTTGTAAAAAAACTAAATTATACTAAATATAGTAATATGAGTTGGACAGACGAAAAAGTTAACAAACTAAAGGATCTTTGGGGCAAAGGCCAAACAGCCAGTCAAATTGCTGAAATAATTGGAGGAGTTAGTAGAAATGCAGTAATAGGAAAAGCACACAGATTAAACCTGTCTGCAAAAATTAAAACACGATCTACTATATCTCAGAACAATATTGGAACAATTACACAGAACAATAATAATATTAAAAAGGGAAGCAGAAAACATAGGTTTAGGTCTCTTCTTTTAGATAAAAACTTTGAGCCAGCGAAAAATCTTCAGTTAGAAGATTTAAATGAACACACATGTAAGTATATGGAAGGTCACCCCGATGAAAAGGATGCATCTTTCTGTGGAAGAAAAACTATTGAAAAATTTTCTTACTGCCCACTACACCTAATGATAGTTTTCCAGCCAAAAGGTAAAAAAGATGATATTGTAGAAAAAAATGATGAAGTTCCTCAATTTATCGAAAAGAAGGTAAAATCAGCCTAGCTTACTTTAGTATTTTATCTTTAGCTTTTTTAAACTCGTCATCATTAATTATTCCTTGATCGCGCAATTCTTTTAGTTCTCTTAATTGAGTTACAACTTCTAAATTTTGAATTTCATTTTCCTTATTAAATTTAAAGTTTTTTTCATCTTTGATGATTTGCTTTGCCTCTACGCCTCTAGTAATTGCTTTCACAGCAATAGAAAGGACAAACGCAAGAATTATAAATACTGTAAAATAAATAATATTTGCTAACATTAGTCTAACTTGTCATTTTTTTTTTTTGAAAATTGACCTCCACTAGTCCAATTAAAACTGTACTTACTGATTTCCTCCTCAAACTTTTTGTTTGCTTCCATTTTAAGATCAAAATTAGTTTTATAATTTTTTGATATAATATTATCATATTTTAATAGTTTGAGTTGATCAAGAGTCATTAATGGTTTTGGCATGAGTTGAAACAATCTAGCATTAATTTTAGCTAATGGCAAAGGTAGAGAAAATAAAAGTCTTTTTTTATTAATTGATTTTAAAATTTTTAATAATAATTCTTTAAATGTAAAAACTTCAGGACCAATACATTCAATAGTTTGACCAGTTAACTTGTTTTCAACAATTTTAAAAATTATATCTGAAAGATCTGAAACATGAATAGGGGTGAATTTAGTTTTACCTCCATAATAAAGGGGCATTACGGGTAGTATACTAAGTAAATTCATAAAGTTAGTTGTGAAGTTATCATCAACTGAATACACAATAGAGGGTTTTAAAATTACAGAGCTAGGAAAATTTTGCCTTACTTTTTGTTCTCCACTCAGTTTACTTAAAGCATAATTACTATCTGATGCTGCTTCGATACCTAGAGCAGACAAATGGATAAATTGGTTAAGAGACTGTTCGTAAGCAATCTTTGACAGTAAAGAAGGTAGATCTGAATGTATTAAGTTAAAATGATTTTCTTTTTTTTCAAATAAAATACCAATTAAATTTATGCAGATGGATGATTTCTCCATTAATTTTGTAATATTTTCCTCAGTAAAAGAATTTACCTCTTCTAACTCTAAATATCCAAAATTAGATTGAGTTTTTATCTGGTACCCTTTTCTATGAATGCTCCTAGTTACCGCAATAACTCTATAATTATTTTTTGTAAACTTTCTTATTAAAGATTTTCCTATCTGGCCAGATGAACCAAATATTAAAATTGAATTGTTATTTTTCATATATATATATCTATTAATGAATTTAGATATTAAATTACATAAAAAAGATTTACCACATGAAATAAAGTTCAGTGACAAGATTGCAATTGATTGTGAATTTACGGGCCTTAACATAGCAAGAGATAGATTATGTTTACTACAAATATCTTCAGGAAATAATGATGCTCACATAATACAATTAGACAAAAATAATTACCACGCCCCAAACTTAAAAAATGTACTAAGAGATAAAAATTTAAATAAATTATTTCATTTTGCAAGAGCTGATCTTTTATTTATTAAAAAATATCTAGAAGTAGATGTAGAAAATGTTAATTGCACCAAAATTATGAGTAAAATTGCGAGAAGTTATTCTGATAAGCACGGTTTGAAAGATTTGATAAAGGAATTTATTGGAATAGATATTAGTAAACAATTACAAACATCTGACTTTGGTGGTGAACTCTCAGATAAACAACTTAAATACTGTGCCCAAGATGTAATATATTTACATAAAATTTATGATTCACTAAAAAACATATTAGAAAGAGAAGAAAGAAAAGATCTTTACGATAAAACGATTAAGTTTGTAAATACAAGAGTTGACCTCGATTTTGCATCTTTTAAAGAGGATATCTGGTCTCATTAAAATGATAGATAAAAAAGTATTAAATATTGCTAAAGAAGTAATTAAACTTGAATTAATTTCCTTAAAAAAACTAAAATCCAGCATTGGAAAGTCATTTGAACAGATTGTAAAAACAATTCTTAACTGTAAAAGTGGCAAAGTAATTATTTCTGGAGTAGGGAAAAGTGGAATAATAGGAAAAAAAATGGTCTGCAACGTTTTCTTCTACTGGGACTCCCTCCTTTTTTTTAGATGCATCAAATGCAAGTCATGGGGACATGGGTCAAATAACTTCTAATGATATAGTAATATTATTAAGCCTAAGTGGAGAAAGTAGCGAACTTAAAAATATAATTCAGTATACTTCCCGCAATAAAAACATAAAATTAATTGGTATTACCTCAAAAAAAGATTCTCTTTTATACAAAAATTCAAATGTAAAATTTTTACTTCCAACTGTTAAAGAGGCAGGGCCAGGAAGTTATGTGCCTACATCTTCTACAACAGTTCAACTTGCTTTGGGTGATGCGATAGCAATCACCTGTATGCAATATAAAAAGTTTGGAAAAATTGATTTTAAAAGATTCCATCCAAGTGGATCGCTTTCAATCAAGCTTAAAACTGTTGAGGATCTAATGTTAGTTGGTAAAAAAATACCATTTGTAAATGAAAAGTTAAGAATGAAGGCAGCTTTAAAAAATATCGAAAAAAGGAATCTTGGAACTTTAGTAGTTTTAAATAATAAAAAATTTACTACAGGTATACTTACAGATGGAGATTTAAAAAGAGTGACGAATTTAACTACAAATTTAAACAGTTTAAAAATAAAAGAAGTTATGAAAAAAAATCCAATTAGTGTTGATAAAAATATTTTAGCAGTAGAGGCTCTTTCAATAATGAATACAAAAAAAATTACAAGTTTATGTGTGCATCAGAATAATAAAAAAAATAAGACGATTGGCTTTATTCATATACATAATATTTTGGATGCGAATATAAACTAAATGTCGGTAAAAACTTTTATACAAGTTTTAATTTTATCTTTAATAATATTAATTATTGGAGGAGTCTATTTTAAATACTTTGAGACAAAGAAGAATATTGTTGAAGAAGTTAACTTATCTAATTTAAAAAATAGTGAGCAACTAGAGGAGCTTGAAGCAAAAATATCTGAATTAGAGCTTAAAAATGAACAATTAAGTGAAAAAATAAAAAATAATAAAAATAAATCAGTTGAGATAACTACAGAAACTGTAGAAGGAGCAAAACAAATAAAGGAGAATAAAGACTCAAGCTCAGAAAAAATTAAGAGTGAAAATGTTAATATAAAAAATAAAGATCAAAAAGAGAAATCTGAAAAAAAAATTATAAAGAAAAAGGATATAAAAAATTTGGTAAAAGATGTTGAATATACATCGGTTGATCAAAAAGGTAACAGATTTAACCTTTTAGCTAATTCTGGGAAAAGTAACGCTGACAACAATAATATTTTAGACCTTGAAAATGTTAGAGGGGAGATTAAATCAGATAAAAGAGATAATATATATATTGTTTCGGAGTTTGCACAGTATAATACCTCAAATTTAAATTCAAAATTTTATGAAAATGTAATAATAGAATATCAAGATAAAAGAATTACTTGTGAAAATTTTGATATAAATATGAAAACTAACAAAGCAATTGCATATAACAATGTAAAAATAACAGATCAAAAATCAATTATGAGCGCAGGTATTGTAGAATTTGACTTGGCAACAAAAGATGTAAACATAAATCCCGAGAATGCAACCACAGACATTGAGGTCATTACAAACTAATGGCCTTAATTAAAAAATTCAGGATTAAGAAATTTAAGGAACAAAAGTCGATTTTGAAACTTGATAAAATATCGATGTTTTATAATAAACGACAGATTTTAAATAGTTTAGACTTAGAAATTAATCAACAGGAAATTTTAGGAATGTTAGGGCCTAATGGCGTAGGAAAATCTACAATTTTTCATATTATTACTGGATTAAAGGATCCTAGTTTTGGAAAGGTATTAATTAATGGAATTGATTGTACAAATATTCCTATTTACGAAAGAGCAACAAAATTTAAACTTGGATACGTGCCTCAATATGGAGGATTTATTCAAGACTTAACATTATATGAAAACTTAAAACTTGTTGGTGAAATACATATTAAGGAAAAAGATATCAGAAAATCTAAAATCGAAAAAATTATAGCACAGTTTGAGTTTGATGCATTATTGAAAATAAAAGCAAAACACCTTTCAGGTGGGCAGAAAAAAAAATTAGTTATTTCGATGGCTCTAATAAATGATCCAAATATTTTACTTTTAGATGAGCCATTTGCAGCATTAGATATTCTTACTATTAAAATGCTACAAGAAATAATAGTAAACCTTCAATCTTTTGAGAAGATTACTGTGGTGGTTTGTGATCATCAAGCCAGAGATTTATTAAGTTGCGTAGATAGAGCAATTGTATTATCTAACGGTAAAATAATTGCATCTGGTAGTCCTGATGAAATAGTGAAAGACTCAAGTGCACGAACAGCATATTTTGGAGAAGAATTTAAAATAAATTAACTTAATCTTGCCTAATCACATTTTTATAAATAAAAGAATTAAAAGCTTTAATGAGAAAATAAAAGTTAGCTCAGACAAAAGTATTTCTATAAGATCAGTACTTCTAGCATCACAGGCTGTAGGAGTATCTAAAATATCAAACTTACTAGAATCTGAGGATGTATTAAACGCTCTAAAGACAATTAAGAAACTTGGAATAGGTTATAAAAAAAAAAGTGGTATTTATCATATCGAAGGATTTGGGTTAAACGGCTTTAACTTAAAGAAAAAAATTAATATAAATGCTGGTAACTCTGGGACCTTAGCAAGACTTATTCTAGGATTGTTAGTTAAATCTAAATTTAAAGTAAGATTAATCGGAGACAAAAGTTTATCTAAAAGAGATTTTTCGAGAGTAATAAAACCACTAAGACTTTTTGGGGTCAACATAAAAAGTAAAAATAATAAACTTCCAATTGAAATATTAGGATCTGATTTTTTAAGACCAGTTACCTATTATGAAAATATAGGTAGTGCACAAGTTAAATCTTGTATTTTACTGAGTGCTTTGAATACTCCTGGGACAACAATCATCAAATCAAACAAGTCAAGAAACCATACAGAATTAATGCTAAAATTTTTAAACTACCCTATAAAAATCCAAGAAAGAAAATCGTTTGATAAAATATCAATCCAAGGACTTCGGCAATTTAAATCTTTTAAATATAATGTGCCTGGAGATATAAGTTCAGCATCTTTTTTCATAGTTTTAACACTACTTTCAAAAAAGTCTCAGCTAATAATTGAAAAAGTAAATATAAATAAAAGTAGAGTGGGAATTATTACTATTTTAAATAAAATGGGTGCTAATATTAAATACAAGAATAAGAAATTATATAATGGTGAAGAAATAGCTGATATCTGTGTGAAAAGTATAAGTAATTTGAAATCAGTAAATTGTTCACCAAAATTAAATAGCTCAGCAATAGATGAATTTCTGATAATATTTTTAGCAGCAGCAAAAGCTAAGGGAATTTCTAAATTTAAAAACTTAGGTGAAATGAACAAGAAAGAGTCTAAGAGATTGGACTTAGGAGTAAATTTTTTAAAATTAATTGGAATAAAAGTAAAAAGATTTAATAATGATTTAAATATTTATGGAAACCCTTATTTATCATTAGACAAAAGTTTTGAAATTAAAAATTTTTTAAAAGATCACCGAATTTTTTTTCTTTCATGCATAACAGCATTAACTTTAGGTGGAAAATGGAAAATAAATGATAAAAAAAGCGCTAATACCTCATTTCCAAAATTTTTACAAATTATAAAAAAAATTGGAGGTGAAATAAATTGAAAAAAAGAAAAAATATTATTACAGTAGCAATTGACTCGCCCGCTGCTGCAGGTGCAGGCACTCAGGCTAAACTAATATCAAAAAATTATAATTTGTTTTATCTAGATACTGGTAAAATTTACAGATACATTGGTATGTTAAAACTTCAAAATCAAAAAAAATTTTCATATAATTTAGTTAAGTATAAAATAGATAATATAAAATTGAGTTATTTAAAAAATAAGAGCTTACTTTCAAATGATGTTGCCTTATCAGCAGCAAAGGTAGCAAAAGACAAGAAAATTAGACATATAGTTCATAAATTTCAGCAAAAATATGCTTATAGGCCTCCAAAAAAATATAATGGCTCAGTTTTAGACGGTAGAGATATAGTCACAGTGCAGTTAAGGGATGCGATGTTTAAGTTTTTTATTACCGCGAGTATTAAGGTAAGAGCAAGAAGAAGGTATATAGAATATAAGGGCCTAAATAAAAAAATTGCTTATAAAGAAGTGCTTAAAAGCCTAAGAATCAGGGACAAATTAGATAAAGAAAGAAAATATGGACCTTTAAAAAAAACAAAAGATTCTATCTTGATTAATACCACTAAATTAAGTAAGAAAGCTTGCTTTAAAAAGATAAAAGCAATAATGGATAAAAAATTATATAATTAATGGAAATTTACAAAGACTTATCATCTCCTGCATCACAACAATTTCAAAAACTACTTAGCAGTCAATTATCTAAAAATAAAATTGAAGAAGGAAAAATTATAGAAGGTAAGGTTACAAAAATAACAAGTAAGTATCTTTTTCTTTTTATACCAGGGCTAAAAAGTGAACCAGTAATTGACATCAATGAAATGAAGATGATTGGAACTTCAGAGGAAATTAAAGAAGGTGACATCATATCTGTATTGTTGGAAAAAATTGAAGATAAAAATGGAGATGTAGTTGTTTCAGCTCAAAAAGCTCAAAAAATTAAAGGCTGGAATAAGCTAGTTAAATGTTATGAAAATAACGAACTAATTAATGGAAAGATTACTCAAAAAACAAAAGGTGGTGTAATTGTTGAGCATGTTGAGACAGGCTCGCTTATGTTTTGTCCAGGATCTCAAATTTCTGATAAGCCTATGAAAAACATAGATCATTTAATAGGTGTTGAACAAAAATTTGCTCTCATAAAACTTGATATGATAAGAGGAAACAGTGTTGTATCAAGAAGACAGGTAGTTTCGTCAAATAAAAAAGAAGATAAAGTCAAAATAATTGAAAAATTCAAAGTTGGGGATATCATTAAAGATGCTGTTGTAAAGGGATATTCTTCTTTTGGTTGTTTTTTCGAAGTGAATACTCCAGAGGGAACTTTGGATACACTATGTCATCTACAAGAGATTAGTTATAGTAGGGTGAATCATCCTGATGAGGTTTTTAACATAGGGGAAAAGCATAATTTGAAAATAATTTCAATTGATATGGAAAAATTACAAGTTGGATGTTCTCTTAAACAATTATCGCCAGATCCATTCGAACACATATCTAACTACCAAATAGGAAATAAATATAAAGTAAAAGTCGTAAAAATTACTGACTATGGGTGTTTCTGCGAATTAGAACCTGGACTAAGCAGTTTGCTGCATAGCAGTGAAATCAGTTGGACTAAAAAAAATATTTCACCTAAGAAAATATTTAATGTAGGAGATCAAATCGACTGTGTAATTACTGAGATTGATAAAGAAAAAAGAAGAGTTGCTATATCACATAGGCTCACACAGGAAAATCCTTATTCTATACTTGAGAATAACTATCCTGTAGGATCTGAAATTGATGGCATAGTAAATAATTCTAATGAATATGCTATTTACTTAAAATTGGCAGATTTTGATATTGATGGTTTCTTACATTCAAATGATCTTTCATATACTGGTAAACCTGATGAGGAACTTAAAAAGTATAAAAAAGGAGATAAACTTAAAGTAAAAGTTCTTGAAATAAAAACAAGTGACCAAAAAGTAAGAGTTGGTTTAAAACAATTACAAAATGATCCTTTTGATTGGTTTAAAAATAAAAAATTAAATGATGTAGTTACAGTTAAAGTAATTTCCTCTGATAATAAAGGTTTAATTGTCAAACCTGAGAAGAGCGATTTAGAAATTTTAATTAAAAAATCTCAAATAGCAATGAGTAGCACAGATGCAAGACCCTCGCGATTTGTGGGTGGCGAAAGAATAGATGCCGCAATATCTGAATTAAACTTCGAAAAACGAAAGGTTTCTTTGAGCATTAAATTACTTGAAGAAATAATGAATGCGAAAGCAATTAAAGAGCATTCAAGTCCTTTAAGTGGAAAAAATCTTCCATTTTCTTCACTATCTGAGCAATTAGATGATAAAAAAAAGAACAAGGATTCTGAGTAAAAATTGTCAGTAGTAAAATCAGACTTAATTAAAGAATTATCAAAAAACTACCCAAATTTTTTAAAAAAAGATTTGATCAAACTATTTGATATTACAATTTATGAAATACAAGAGTCCTTAAAAAGAGGCGAAAGAGTTGAATTGAGAGAGATTTTTTCTTTTGAGCCTAGGATCCAAGCAGCAAGAATCTCTAGAAATCCTAAAACTAATGAGAAGATAAATACTCCAGAAAAAAGATCAATATTATTTAAAATGTCTAAAGAATGGACAAAAAAAATTAATGAAAAAGAATAAAATATTTATTGCCTGTGATAGTCAAAATCCAACTAAAGTAAAAGAAATAATAAAAAAAACACAAAGTCCAGAATTACAAATTGGTTATAAGTTTGGATTAGAGTTTTTGAACTCTAAAAAAGGAAGAAATTTCATATCAAAACTTAAAAATAAAATTACTTTTGGTGATTATAAAATAATGGATATACCTAATACCTGCGTATCTACAATTAAAGCAGTAAAAGATTTAAAATTAAATTATATAACAATACATATAAGTTCAGGATTGGAAGCTTTAAAAGCTGCTAAAAAAGTTTCAGGTAATACTAAATTAATTGGAGTAACAATTCTTACTTCTTTAGACAGTAAATCGCTAAAAGAAATTGGATATAGCAGAGAAGTTAAAAAAATTGTACTTCAACAAGCTAAATTAGCCAATAAAGCAAGACTAGATGCAATAGTTTGTAGCCCAAAAGAGGTAAATATTGTCAGGAAAGTATTTAAAAAAGAAATAATAACACCTGGAATTAGATTTGACTCTAATATTGATGATCAGAAAAGAACCTTAACACCAAAACAGGCTTATGAAAATGGAAGTGACTGGTTAGTAATTGGTAGACCAATTACCAAAGGAAATATTAAAAATAATCTACAAAACTTAATCTATCATTTAAAATAATGGTCAAAGGAATAAAAATTTGTGGGGTCTCTGATCTTGAGACTTTAAACTATATTGTAAATCATCGATTTCCTCCAATGTTTGTAGGCTTCATTAGTAATTACAAAAAAAGTATAAGATATGTAGAATATGAGAAATTAAAAAAATTAGTTAATATAAAAAGAAAAGATACTAGTTTTGTAGCTGTTCTTGTTGATCCAGATAATAAAATATTAGAGGAAATTAAAGAACTAAATTTTGACTTTTATCAGCTATATGATGTAAGCCCTGAAAAGACAAAAATAATTAAGGAAAAGTATAATGTCAAAGTTATTACTGCTTTAACAATTAATAGTCAAAAGGATGTAGATATATACAAAGATTATGATGAAGTTTCAGATTTAATTCTTTTTGATGGAAAAGGCTATGAGAAATCAATTGGATTTAATCATGAATTATTAAAATCTGTACCTGATTCAGTTAATAAAATGATTGCTGGAAATATAAAAATAGAAGATATTCCTAACTTTAAAAATAAAAATTACTATATTGATCTAAGTGGTTCTTTAGAAAATGAAGAAGGTAAAAAAGATTTAAAAAAAATTAATAAACTATTAAACTTTGCAACTAAAAATGAAACTTAAAAAAGGAATTCCAGTTATAGATCAAGGTGACAGGCTTGGTTTTTGGGGAGGGAAATTTGGAGGAAATTTTGTGCCTGAAACGCTCAAGAAACCTATAGAGGATTTAGAAATACAATTTAATAAATTGAAGAATGACAAAAACTTTATAAAAGAAAGAGATAAGTATTTTAAAAATTGGATTGGCACACCCACAAGGTTTATTAAATTAGATAATTTAACAAAACATGTGGGTGGTGCTCAGATTTGGTCCAAGGTTGTTTCGGATGCTAATGGTGGAGCTCACAAGATATATAATGCAACCGTACATTGTTTATTAGCTAAAAGGTCTGGTAAAAAAGTTATTATAGGCGATACTGGAGCCGGCTATGCAGGAAAGATGTTGAGTATGGCGGCTAAAAAATTCGGTTTGAAATGTAAAATTTTTATGGGTGCAAAAGACATAAAAAGACAACAACCAAATGTTAAAGCTATGAAAAAAAATGGTGCAGATGTAGTTCCAGTATATTCAGGAAGTCAAACACTTGTAGACGCTGTATCTGAATGTATGAGATATTGGGTTGCTAATTGTGATACAACCGCGATGTGTGTTGGTAGTACAGTAGGACCTGCAATTTTTGTTCGAATATGTGGATGGAGCACTAGTCAAATATCTAGGGAACTTAAAGTTCAATTAATTAATGAATTTGGTGAAGTTCCTAAAAAACTTAAACTATATAATTGTGTAGGTGGAGGTTCCTCAAGTTTCGGTTTTTGGAATGAATTTATGGATTATGATAAAAAACAAGTAGAGTTTATCGGAGTTGAAGCAGGAGGACCAACTAAAAGTAAAAGGCATGCAGCTCCCTTAACTTATGGTTCCAAAATAGGTATACTTCATGGAGCAGCTCAATATGTAAATCAAAATGGTGATGGTCAGATTGAAGAAACTGAGTCAATATCTGCAGGTCTTGATTATCCTGGAATTTCACCTCTGCATTGCTTTTTAAAAGATACCAAGCGCGCAAGGTATACAGCAGCCAGTGACGAAGAAGCTTTAAAAGCCTACCAAATAGTTACTAAGTATGAAAATTTAAGACCATCCCTTGAACCAAGCCATGCATTCTTTGTTGCTCTCAAAGAAAGCAAAAGATTTAGCAAGGACACAATAGTAATTATTAATAGTTGTGGAGATGCATATAAAGACCGTGGAATTTTAGAACAAAAGTTGGGAAAGAAATATGTTAAATCCAATTAGTCTTGCGTTTAAAGAGGCAAAAAAAGAGAAGAGACCGGCTTTACTTACTTACACCGTTGCTGGTGATAGCTCAAAGAAGCAATCTTTAGAGATCCTAAAAGAAATTTCTAATTATGCAGATATTTTAGAAGTCGGTGTACCTCATAATACTCCTGTTGCGGATGGGGGCCAAATTCAAACTAGCGCTTATAGAGCAATAAAAAATGGTATTAAGATGAATGATATTTTTAAAATTGTCAGAGATTTTAAAAAAAGTAAAAATTCAAAACCTGTGATATTTATGGGTTATTACAATATGATTTTCCAATATGGTGAAAATAATTTTTTAAAAAAATGTAAAAAATCAGGTGTTAATGGTTTAATAGTAGTTGATTTACCATGGCCAGAAAATAAAATTTTTTCTAAGAAATGTAAAAAAAATTCAATCAATTTTATCCAATTATTATCCCCTACTACTTCAAATAAAAGATTAAAAAGTATTACAAAAGACTCTCATGATATGATTTATTATATAAGCATGTTATCTACTACAGGTGGAAAGCTAAAAGTTTCTCCAAAAAAAATATTAGCTAATTATAATAAAATTAAAAAAATAAGTCCTAAAAAAAATTGTGTTATTGGTTTTGGGATAACTGAAAAAACTATATCAAATTTTAAAAATACAGATGGACTTGTTGTTGGAAGTCAAATTTGTAAAGAAATTACTAGAAGTTTAAGCAATAGACAAAATCCTGTCATAAATGTAAGTAAGATGGTTAATAAACTAAGAAAAAAAATATCATGAATTGGTTAACAAAAGCTATAAATTTTGGAGAAAAAATTAAGAAGGTACTTAGAAAAAGACCCTCAAAAGAGGATATAGCAAATTCAGATTGGACAAGTTGTTGTAAGGGTCCAATATTAAAGAAAGATTTAGAAAATAATTTATGGGTTTGTAATCTATGTGGAAAGCATCATAGAATTAGTTGTATACAAAGGTTTGATATAGTGTTCGGTAAAAATGCTTATCAAATTTTAGAGTCACCAATACCTACAGAAGATCCATTAAATTGGGTTGATACTAAATCTTATAAAGATAGACTTAAGATTGCGAGGAAGAAGACAAACCAAAATTGTGCAGTTATGATTGCAAAAGGAAAAATAAATGGAATTGAAGTAACAGCAGGTGCAATAAACTTTGATTTTATTGGAGGTTCAGTTGGAGCTGCTGAGGGAGAGGCAATAATTTATGGAGTACAACATGCAATAGACAACCAAACACCTTACTTATTCTTCCCTTGTGGAGGAGGACAAAGGATGTTTGAGTCAACTATCGCTTTAGCAAACATGACTAGAACAACACTTGCTATAAATGAACTTAAAAATAATAATTTACCTTATATTGTATGCTTTACTGATCCTACAGCAGGCGGAATAACTGCATCTTTTGCAATGTTAGGGGATATTCATCTTGCAGAACCTGGGTGCCTAATCGCTTTTGCAGGAAAAAGGGTAATACAAGCAACTGTTAAAGAAGAATTAAGCTCTGACTTCCAAACAGCAGAATTTGTAGAGAAACACGGCTTTGTTGACAGAGTTGTTCATAGAAAAGATATACAAAAAGAATTGGGAAACCTTCTATCAATATTACTTAGAAAAAATTCTGATATACATTTAGAAAATTTAAATGAAACTTCAGAAACTAATATCCAAACTAGAGAAGCATCATAAGAAAAAGCTAGACTTATCTTTAGGAAGAACTTTTAATCTTTTAAAAAAACTGGGTAATCCTCAAGATAAATTAAGAAATGTTATCACAGTTGTTGGAACTAATGCTAAAGCAAGTATGTGCTATAGTCTTAAGTCAATACTAAACCAAGCTGAATATAAAACTAATCTTTATACTTCTCCCCACCTACTATCTTATACGGAAAGATACGTTTTTGATGATAAAGAGATCAATGAAGAAGATTTAATAGAATTGCTGACTGGTGTTGAAAAGACTTTAGGAAATGACAATGCAACATTATTTGAAATTTTAACTTGTGCATTTTTAAAATATGCTGAAAATTTCAAGGATAATATTAATATTATAGAAGCAGGATTATTTCATCAATTTGACAGTACAAATGTATTTAAGGAAAATTTAATGACGCTCATTGGTGTCATCCATAATGATCACTTTCAATGGCTTGAAAATAAATCAATTGAGGGGGTAATATATGAAAAAACAGCTAAGCTTTTAAACTCAAATATATTTATTAATAAACAAGTCAATAATGAAATAAGAGATAAAATAGAAAAATCATTGGAAAAAAATACGTCGAATAAATATTTTTTTGGAAAAGATTTTAATATTGCAAAATTCAAGAACGGATTTATTCAATATCAAGATCATTTAGGAGAATTAGTATTACCTGAACCAAGTATTCTTGGAGATCATCAGCTTTATAATATTAGTACCTCAATTGCTGCATCAAGAAAGATTTTTAATATTAAAGATCAACATATTTTAAATGGTATCAAAAATGTTTCATTAAAAGCAAGACTTGAAGAAATAAAATCAGGCAAATTAAAAGATATTGCTGGGAATAATAAACTAATAATAGATGGGGGTCACAATATTAGCGCAAGTGTTTCTATTGCTGATTGGGTAAAAAATCAAAATGATGAAGTAAATCTTATCGTAGGCATGATGAAAGATAAAGAACATGTAGAATTTATAAAAGCTTTTGAAAATATAGTAAATTCAATTACTTTAATTGATATTCCTAATCAGGATGGAGCAATATCAAAGGAAGATTTAAAAAAAAAGTTAGATAATTTAAAATTAAATCTAAAACTTTCTAATGATATTAAAGAAAGTATAAAATCTTTATCAAAAAATGAAAATACTATTATTCTCTGCCTAGGTTCGCTTTATCTTGCTGGAGAAATTTTAAGTTTAAATTAGATATTTTCTTTTATCCAAGATACAATTTCACTTTTTGGAACCGCCCCAACCTTAGTTGAAACATGATTTCCGTCTTTCATCAAAATCATTGTAGGGATTCCTCGAACACCATATTTTGTTGGCGTATTTGGTTCTTCATCAATGTTATGTTTTGCTACAGATAATTGGTCAGACATTTCATTTGAAATTTCTTCCAAGCTGGGAGCCACCATGTGGCATGGACCGCACCATTCTGCCCAAAAATCACAAATTAATATCTTATTATCTTTAACTAATTGATCAAAACTTTCGTCTGTAGATTTTACTGTTGCCATATGAGTTTTATATTAATTAATTTTATTTATTCAATAGTTAAAAATGCGTAAATTTAATTTTATACATCAAACATTCTCGTATTTTTTTTGAATAGACATTGCATAGGTATTAAATTCATCTAATAAAGCTAATTTCTCGTTGTCATTTTCATTAGTATATTTTTCTCTTAAAGTATCAATTTCATTATATAAAGTAGGTATTGTCCACCATTTCTCTTTTCTTTCACTTAATATTCTTTTTGCAATTTCTCTCCTGATAGATTTATACATTGACTCCGGTAAAACTTCTGGCGCCTCTTGAAATATTATTTTTTTACCAAATCCAACTAATCTATCATCATCAAATTTATCTAATAAATTTAATTTTTCTTTCCATGGTGCTGCATGCCAACTTGGGAAAAGAGCAGTGTCTTTATTGGAAGTAAATTTTGTATAAATACTTTCTTCTGCATATATATCTTCTTGGGATTTTGATTGTTCTTTTTCCTCTGCAACTTCCCTTAAAGCTGTTAAAATATTTTGAGAAAACTGTTCATTATTTTGAACAAACTCTGCTCTTTTTTTAATTACATTTTTATCAAGTTTGTTGTAAGGCTCTACATTCATTCCGTATTTCCCATCAATTATAATAGGTGCTTTATTTGCACGTATTGTTCTAAGAAATTTTGGAGATTTTTTCATCTCAACTTTTAGTTCATTTATTGATTTGTTAATTAAAGGCTGAATTTCAGTTCTTAAATCTATGGAGTAATACCAACCTTGGTAAATTGGATGCATACAATGTTTTGGATGTAATGGTACAACTAAATGAAGTCTGGATTTACCATAATAATATTCATTTAAAGTAACAATGTCTCCTTTTTTCATTATGGTTTCTGTATCAGATTTGTTTGCAGTCTTTAAAAAAGATTCCCAAGTATCCTCTTGTTTGTTTTTAACAATTTTTAAAATTTTTGCAGTCAATTCAGCATCAGCAAGTGCTGAGTGAGCATCACTTGCATCAATGCCTTGCATTTGAGCTAAAGATGCAAGTTTAAATACAGGGTTATTTTTTTCGTTAATTTCGGTTTCTAGAATTGTAGGATCTACAGCATAAGCAGCTCTTGCAATATTTATACCATCATGTCTTTTATTGGGTGCCGCATTAGTAATATAAGGATATCTAATATTTTTAAAAAACTCTTTCCTTATCATCTCTTCATCAAAATTAAGGCTACTCCAACCTAAAAATATTGCAGGACTCCATTTTTTAAAAATTTTTTCAACTTCACCCAGCATTTGATAATGACTTAGGTTTGTTTGAGTAAGTTGTTTTATCGATGTCTTGTTGACTATTAAGGCCATAGCCTGAAATATTTCCCCTTCCGGCAGACTGCACCTTAAATTAAATCGGTCTTTCTCTTTGAAGTTTTCATCTACTAAAATTCCTCCGATTTCTATTATGCTACCGAAATCGGTACTCGCACTTGATGATTCTATATCCCAAATTGCTAAATTCATATTTTAAACCTTAAATCAGCTTTGTTTTGATGGGTTTTTGGAAAGTTTTTTAGGACTAAACCGTTGCATCTAAACAAGTAGCTTCTAGTTAGTTTTATCTCTTCTATGAAATGGTTTGTTAAAGTCAAGCTATATTATTCATCTCATAAAATTTTTTGACCCTGCCTAAGAATAAATTTTGATACATCTCTAATTCTGCACCTTCTATTTTAAATTCCTGAAACAAAATATCTTTTGTACAAAGTAAAATTATCCCAGCTTTCATCTTTGTTCCATGAACAACATCATGAGCCAGAGTATATGCTCCAAGTTGTAAAAAATAATCTTGAATATAATCTGTTTTTTTCGGTTTATTACTTTGTTTAAAATCGATTACAACATCATTTCCCTGATATACACCAATTAAGTCAGCTGTACCTGCATATTGTTCAGGATAATACAACGTTTCTTCAATTCCATAAATTTCATCTAATTTATTATCTATACCTTTTTCAATTATTTCTTTGGCCATATTTTTATATTGTTCATTACTTTCAAAAAAACTTTCATTGATACGTCCTCTTAAGTAATCCTCTATATATGAGTGCATTGATGTACCTCTTGAAGATGCTTCTGTTTTAATTCTATTAGCTTCTTTAAAACCTACCCTTTCCCTCCAGTTCGCTAAAGCAGCTTTTTCCTCCTCGGATTTAGTAGCACTTAAAATTGTTGTCACACTTGGAAGTTTTTCTTCTCCTAAAGAGTATTTCCTATAACCATCCTCAATTGACCTTGTGGACTTTGGATAATTAAATTTATTTTTCCATTTCATGCATATTTCTTATATGAGAAATTATATTTAAATTAAATTTATTTTTTGGCTTGCCTAGGAAGATCTTCAAGTTTTTCTACATTATCTGTTTTAAGAGCTTTTTCGAACTGCTCTGGATCTTTTATGTTTTCCAAAGTTCTCGTAATAGATCTTGCATCCATTCCAAACTTATTAACAACAGCCATCGCCTCTTCTAGTTTTTTATTCAAGACTATAATATTATCAAAATGTCTTGAAAAACGTGTGCTAATCGTTTTTAAATGTGTATATATTTCAGTTGCTCCCTTTTGAACTTTGAGTGATTGAAAACCCATGTGTAAAGATTGCAAGTAAGCAGATAAAGTGTTTGGTCCACAAATTACAATTTTGTTTTTCCTCATTAATTCTTGGGTTAATAATTCTTTTGTGCTTGGATCTTGATACTCAGTCAATTCTTTATACAAACTTTCAGTTGGTGCATAAACGATAGCAAAATCTGTAGTTTTTGGTGGGACTATGTATTTTTCATTTACACTTTTAGCTTTAGCTTTGAAGGCTGATGCTAATTTTGCTCTTGCATCTGCAACAGCTCGTTTATCATCTGCATCATAACCATCAGTAATTGCCTTAAATTTTTCAACTGGGAAATGGGAGTCTACTGGAACCATTACATCACCTTGAAGTTTAATTGCAAATTCAACGTTTTCACTTGTATCCTCTTTCATTTTAACATTAGTCATGAATTGAGAGGCGGGTAATAAATCTTTAATTAAAGCATCCAAACTAAATTCAGCAAGTGTTCCATATTTTTTAACACCTGCTAAAATTTTACTGATACCCTCTTGGCTTTGATTCAGTAACTGTACTTGTTGGTTAAAATTGCCAACTTTTTCATCTACTTTAGTTAAAGCTTCTGTCATATCTTTAGTAACACCTGTAGAAAGATTATTAAATGAAGTAGACATTGAGCCTAATGAATTATTAATAGTATTATTTAAAGTGTCTTTTAAAGAAACGATTTCTGACTTTAAATTGGCTATTTCCTCAACATCTTTATTTTCGGTCTCTTCTTTGGGTTTCGTCCTTAAATTTAGATATAAAACTCCTAGAGTTGCACCAAGCAATAAAATTAAGATTATCAATAGAATCGTATCCATAGATTTAAGATAATAGTGAGAGTTAAGAGCTAAGCAAGTTTAAAATTTTCTTCAAACCTTTTTTTTTACTCAATTTTTTATTAAACATTAAAATTGCAGTACTTTTAAGAATATTTCCGTCTTTTAAGATTCTTAAATTATTTGCACGTAAAGTTTCACCTGTGCTAGTTATATCTGATAAAATTTCTGATGAACCAGTAAATGGATATACTTCCGTTGCCCCAAGAGATGGAACTAATTTAAATTGAGTTACACCTTTTGAAAATAAAAACTCTCTAGTTAGATTTGGATATTTTGTTGCAACTCTCATTCTACTTTTCTTTTTATCTTTAAAATCAAATGAAATTTCCTCTAAATCAGCCAGTGTCTGAATATCAATCCACTCGTCTGGCACAGCTAATACTAAAGTTGCATGTCCATATTCTAGCTTTTTAGCAATAGTAACTTTATTTTGTATATTTAATTCACTCTCTTTCAATAAATCATAACCTGAAAAACCAATATCTAGAGATCCATCGCCTAATCTTTCTATAATTTCTCTCGCATGTAGATAAATAATTCTAATCATTTTATTTCCTTTAACATATCCAAAGAGATCCCTATCACCTCTTTCTGATAGAATTTTGAGCTTTTTACTTTTAAATATATTTAAAGTATCTTTTCTTAGTCGACCCTTGCTTGGAATACCAATTTTAATCATTTAAATTAATTGCACCTCCTACTGCTGGTATGTTTTTGGAAGATCCTAAATCAGAAATAAGGTTGTCATAACGACCTCCATTAACCTGAATTTTTCTGGATTTGGAATTTATTGTAATTCTAAATACCATCCCAGTGTAATATTCTAGATGTCTTCCAAAAGAAGATGAAAAATTTACATTTAATTTTGAAACCTTATCTTTTGTGATTGGAAAATAATTTTTACCAACAGTAAGATTTATTTTATTTTTTTTAAAAAAAGCGTTTAGAGTAGTTGCTGCATTGCTCATTTTGCAATTAATTTTTAAATATTCCTTTATAATCTTAACTACATTTTGACCTTTTACTTGTCTTCTAGGATCATTTATTTTGTTATCAAATCTGATCAGTATTTCTCTTAAGGAACGCCCTGCTATATTTCTGTTTTGATTTTGTTTACATAGTCTAAGGTATCTTTTTTTATCTAACTCAACGATAGTTTCATCAACATCTGAATTAGTCTCTAAACGTGTTAATAATTCATTAAAATAAGCCTCTCGCCAAAAATGTCTTTGTAATCTAAGTTTCCACCTTTTTGGAATATCTAATTTATTTATCAATAAGTTAAATATTTCTACATTTCCTATTGTTATACTCCCAGACTTATATTTAAATTTATTTAAAACTTTAATACCAGTATTTATTATTTGCTTATCATCTCTTTTTTCATCTTTTGATCCTATGATCTCAAAACCTATTTGATCTCTGATAATTTTTTCATTTTTTTTTTGAACTTTTCTGAATGCTTGACCATTATAAAATACTTTTGAAGATCTCTTTTTTTTTTGATTGAGATATTTGATACAAGAAGCAATAGTTAAATCAGGTCTTAAACAAATTTCCTTTCCATTCTGATCCATAAATGAAAAAATTAAACTTCTAAATGACTCCCCAGATCTCTCGAGAATTAGATTGGTTGGAATTACTGTATCTAAATCTATATAATCAAATCCACTTGATTTTAAAGATTTAAGTATATTTTCAGATAAGTTTTTTGACTTCATTTATTAAATCTTTCTTGGGAATTGTTTTGTTGTTCTCACCCTTTACACCCTTTAAATTTTTGATGGTCACTGTATTATCTTTAAATTCATTTTCTCCACAGATTACTGCAACTGGTAATTGGCGTTTGTTTGCATAAGTAAGCTGCTTACCAAGATTTTTTTTGGTATCTAAAAATATTTCTGAATTAATATTGTTTTGTCTTAAAAGATCTAAAATTTCGTAGTAGTTTTTTAAGTATTTTTGATCCATTACACATACTAAAACTGGTTTTTGTTCATCTAATTGAAACTGATCTAATTGCATTAATGCAAACAAAAGTCTATCTACTCCAAAACTTATACCTGTACCTGGAATATCAACTCCTTTAAACCTTGAAATAAGTTTTGCATAAGCTCCCCCCGAACAGACACTGCCAATATCTACCTCTTTACCTTTATTATTTGTAACTTTAAAATTTAAATTAGTTTCAACGATAAAATCAGAATAATACGCCAAGCCTCTGACAATTGTGAAATTGGTTTTGACTTGATCTAAGTTTGATCCATATCCAAGGACCTCAAAAAAGTCTTCTAATTCTTTGATTCCTTCTTGCGATAGTGAGTTTTTTAAATTTTGTTTCAGTTCATTTAAATCTTTAATTTTTAAATAATCTAATATTTGAGAAACCTGCTTATCATTTAAGTCTGCACCTTTTGTAATAGCACCACTAGTATCTTTTCTTTCTTTTCTTAAAAGGTCCTCTACACCTTTTATTCCAAATCCAGGCTTATCAAGTTTATCAATTGCCCTAATAACTTTTAATTGTTTTTCCTCAGTTATCTGTAATTCATCTAGTAAACCTTGAACTATTTTTCTGTTACTTACATTGATCGTAAACTGATCTTTCTTTAATCCACATTCTAAAAGTGTTGCTGAAATTAAATTACAAAGTTCAGCGTTAGCCTGTGATGAACTAACATTTCCTACAATATCAAAATCTGCCTGTAAAAATTCTCTATATCTTCCATTGCCTGCCTTTTCGTTACGAAATACATTTTGAATAGCATATCTTTTATAAATTGAAGGCAACTCTTGATTATTTTGAGCAACAAATCTTGCTAGAGGACTAGATAAGTCATATCGAAGAGTAATACTTTTATCTCCATCTTTAAATGAGAATACATCAGACATAGGATTAGCTTCATCTTCTGCTAGAAAAGATCCTATATTTTCACTTATTTCGAACGAAGGTGTTTCGAGCGGTTCAGCACCAAACCTAATAAAATTATTCTCAATTACTGATAACAGCTTTTTTTTGAGAAGAAGTTTCTTGTTCCAACGATCTTCGAATCCTGATGGCAACCCAGGTATTAATTTATTTTCTTTATTCATTTTTTGGTACCCTGGCTTGGAATTGAACCAAAAACTAAAGTTCCACAAACTTTCGTGATAACCATTTCACCACCAGGGCCTATTATTGTTTTATACTAATTAGAGTTAAATTTAAATTTTAAAATAGTTAAATAGCTAGCTGCAAGCCAGCATGAAAATGATGTCTTTTGTGAGATACTAAAGTTTTACTATTTTTAATCATGGAGGTTAAATAGCATTTTAGACTTAAAATGCAAGTGTGTATTGTATAGGAATATTCATAGGGTTTACCTACTTTTATTCCTATACAAAATTTTAAATGAAATAAATTTTAAGAAGTTTTCTTTAAATTCACTGCGCTTGGACCTTTGTCTCCATCCTGAATTTCAAATTCTACAGCGTCGTTCTCATTCAAAAAACGAAGTCCTGCTTCACGAACTGCGCTTGCATGAACGAAACAATCTTTTTCTCCGTCTTCTCTTTCTATAAAACCGTAGCCCTTCTTACCGTTGAACCACTTTACTTTACCTTTTAATGTACTCATACTTTTTGTTTACTCTTTCTTTATTGTATTAAACTTAGCTAAACTTCAGCTAGCGGGATAATTATTAGATTTTAAAATTGAATGCAAGCATTTTTGCTGCAGGGTTTTATTTCTATAATGGTGGCTTCGGCGGGACTCGAACCAGCGACACAAGCCTTTTCAGGGCTCTGCTCTACCAACTGAGCTACGAAGCCATTATTTAAAACCTAAAAATAATCCTTCCTTTTGTCAAATCATAAGGACTAATCTCTACTGTAACATTGTCACCTTGCAAAACCCTAATTCTGTTTTTTCTTAATTTTCCAGCTGTGTGTGCGGTAACTATTTGTTTATTGTCACTTAATTCAACTCTAAACATTGCATTAGGAAGAAGATCAATAACTTTTCCTTTGAATTCTAATAAGTCTTGTTTGGCCAATATTATTTTCTCCCTATTCTAGATTTTATACTCAAAGCATGACCTTTTAATTCTTCATACTCAGCGAGATGTGTAGCGTATTTTCCTATTTTCTCAACACCTTTTTTTGAGAGAGTTATAAGGCTTATTTTTTTATAAAATTCACTTAAACTTAACCCTGATGAAAATTTAGCTGACGAATTAGTTGGTAGTACATGATTTGTCCCAACAGCATAGTCGCTTAATGCCATAGGAGAATATTTTCCTATACAAATACTTCCTGCATTAAAAATTTTATCTTTATACTTTTTATAATTACTAACATTTATTTCCAAGTGTTCAGGGGCTATCTCATTAATTGCATCAATAATTTGTCTATCATTATATACTTTTAAAATTAGCCCATTATTTTTAATACTTTTAGATGCAATACTTTTTCTTGGAATATCTTTTAATTTTAATTCTAAATCTTTCTTAAATCTTTTGATCAAATTAGAATTTTTAGTGATTAATATACATTGAGAATTTGAGTCATGCTCTGCTTGCCCAATCATAGATGTAGTAACTTGATTTAAATTAGTTTTACTATCTGCTAACACTGTAATTTCAGATGGACCTGCAATCATTCCTTCAATACCTACATCTCCAAAAACTTGTCTTTTAGAACCAGCAACAAAGATATTACCAGGTCCAACAATTTTATTTACTTTTTGAATATAAGCAAGACTACCTATTGCTTGCGCACCTCCCATTGAATAAATTTCTTTTATTCCTAACTTTTTTGCAGCATATAAAACTGCAGGATTTAATTTTCCATTATTTTTTGGATTTGCTAGTACAATTCTTTTAACACCACAAATTTTTGCAGGGATAGCATTCATCAATAATGTTGATGGTAAGTTTGCTGGAACATAAATGCCAACTGATTGAATTGGTACATATTTATACTCAATTTTATTATTTAGATTATCTTTATAAAAGATATCTGCAGTTTTTTGTAAAGAATGAAATTTGAGTATCCGTTTGTAAGCAAAATCTATAGCTCTTTTAATCTTAGGGTCTAAAGATTTAATTTCTTTATTAATTTGCTTAATACTTGGCTTAATTTGACTATTTTTACTAAATTTTTTCTCATATTTTAAAAGACTTTTGTTTTTATTATTTTTAATATCTTTTAAAATTTTAGATATTATTTTATTTTCAATTCTTTTTTCAGATCTTCTAAGATCTAAAAATTTTGTTAAATTATTTAAGTAATTTTTTTTATTACAATTAATTATTTTTATCATTTACTATTTTTTGATCCTCTAGTGTCACTTCAATTACTTCAGCGGCAAGAGTTATAATTCTATTTTTCGAAAATAACATAGTTATTTCAAAATTCTCCTCTTTCTTAAAAATATCAATTGTTAATAATTCTAATGTTAGATTAGTGTCATTTTGGTCTATATTCTTAGATTTTGACGAATTAATAAATTCAAATTTGATAATACTATTTATTAATTTATTTTTATTTTCCTTTTCTTTACTAAATCTTGCTATTGAAATTAGGAAAATCTTGTTAGAAGCTAAAAATTTAATATCATCAATATTAACTTTACCTTCAGAACAGCAAGCTGAAATCATATGGAGATCTTCAGGAGTTTGGGCAATTATCTTTTTTAAATACTGGTTTTCCATCAATTAATACGTCGAATATTTACTCCAACTTTTCTTAGTTTATTCTCTATATTTTCATATCCTCTATCAAGGTGATAAATTCTATTAATTGTAGATGAACCTGTGGCAACAATTGCTGCTAAAACTAATGCAACTGAAGCTCTTAAGTCACTAGACATTAATTCAGCAGCTTTAAAATTAGTATCTCCTGAAATAAATGCCTTATTTTTTTTAATTAAAATCTCAGCACCTAATCTTCTTAATTCAGCTACATGCATAAATCTATTTTCGAAAATACTTTCAGTTATTGAACTTTTACCTGAGGCCTTACAAAGTAGAACCATAAACTGTGCTTGCAAATCTGTAGGAAAGTTTGGATATTCCCTAGTAACTAAATTAGTTAAATTTTTGATTTTTTTAGGACCAGATATATAAATTTGTTTTTTGGCTACTTTAATTTTTGCTCCAATTTTTTTTAGTAATGATAGTTCTGTTTTTATAATTTTTGGATCAAAATTATTTATTTTTAAATTGCCTCCAGTTAAACATGCTGCTACACAAAAAGTTCCTGTTTCTATTCTATCTGACATTACAGAATAACTTGTACTTTCTAAAGATTTAATACCTTCTATCTTCAAAGTACGTTTACCTATAAATTTTATTTTTGCACCACCTGATTTCAAAAAATTTATTAAATCAATTATTTCTGGTTCAATTGCGCAATTTCTAAGAATAGTAATTCCATTTGCTAAACATGACGCTATGATAGTATTTTCAGTAGCTCCAACACTAATTTTTGAAAATCTTATCTTTGTTCCATTAAGTTTTCCTTTAGTACTTGCATGAATATAACCTTTTTTAATATCATATTTCATTCCAAGTTTTTTAAGCGCATTCAAATGATAATTTACAGGTCTTGCTCCAATTAAACATCCGCCAGGTAAAGAGATAATAGATTTTTGGTGCTTAGTTAATAGTGCTCCTAAAACTAATATTCCTGCTCGCATGGTTCTAACTAGAGAATATGATGCAAAAAAACTTTGCTTTTTTTTCTTTGTAATTTTAACAATTTTTTTATTTTTACTAAATCTTATTATTGAACCTAAAGATTTCAAAAGGTTTATCATTGTATCTATATCCTTAACACGAGGCAGATTTTTAATTGTAACCTCCTTTTCAAACAAGATAGTTGATGCTAAAATTGGTAAAGCTGCATTTTTAGATCCCGAAATTGAAATTTCTCCCTTTATTTTACAAGGGCCTTTAACAATAAATTTGTCCATTATTATATTTTTGGAAGTGTAACTCCCTTTTGACCCTGATATTTACCATTTCTATCTGCATATGAAACAGCTGGATCCTCATTGCCCTTAATAAAAACAAATTGAGCAACACCTTCATTGGCGTAAATTTTTGCTGGTAACGGTGTTGTATTAGAGAATTCTAATGTTACATGTCCTTCCCAACCTGGTTCGAGAGGTGTAACGTTTACAATTATTCCACATCTTGCATATGTAGATTTTCCTAAACATATAACCAAAATATTATTGGGTATCTTAAAGTATTCCACCGTTCTTGCTAATACGAATGAATTCGGTGGTATTATACATTCAGATGAGTTTTTTGTTATAAAATTTGAAGATTTAAAATTTTTCGGATCTACAATTTCTGAATTTACGTTAGTGAAAATTTTAAATTCATCAGAAACTCTCGCATCATAACCATATGATGAAACACCAAATGATATTTTATCTCCTCTAACTTGTTTATCTTCAAAAGGAGAGATCATATCTTTTTCTCTGGCCATTTGTATAATCCACTTATCAGATTGAACTGACATTATTTATTTTTTTTCTTAGTTTTTTTTTGAAATTCTTTTCTTTTTTTTAAATTTTTTCTTAAAGCAAGTTCAAGTTTACTAAAATTATTCTTTTTTGAAGTCATTATTTATTTTTTGTCAGGATTTGTAAGATGTTCAAGCGTTATAACCTGATCAAGAGGAATTGTTTTGTTTTCTTCAATTTTTACTGGGCCAGTTTTAACCTGTTTTTTCGCTCTTTTTTCTGCAAGCTTTTTCTCTCTTTTAGCTTTTTTTTCCATGAGCTTTGCATTTTTATTAGCTCCATATGTGTAGTGAATTCCCATAACATTTTCCTTAAATAGATATAACCCATTTTTAAAAAAAAATAAGGCAATAATTTGAAAAATTTTAATTTATACACTAATTATCATTAAAAAATGCCCTTGTAGTTTTAATGTTAAAACAGGCCCTTGGTAAGGGTCAGTTACGAGTTAGATTCTCGTCGAGGGCACCGCTATTATTTTGTATAAAAATTTTTTTTTAGCAAAAACCCAATTAAAACTAAAACTATAATTCCCAGAATTGGTAAATAAATATCAGGAGAAAAAATTAATTCTAAAACACTTGGTACTTCAGAATTTTCCTCCAATATCTTATTCATACCAGCGCCAAGAGATGCTCCAACAAATAATTGTGGAGCCATTCCTATTATTGATCCTAGAAAGAAATTTTTAACTTTAACATTAAATATTGTTGGTAAAATATTTGAAATAAGAAAAGGAATGCCACCTATAAATCTATAGATTAGAAAAAAAACAAACTCATTCTTTTTAAACTTTTCAGTAAGATTGCTAAAACGATATGAAAATTTTTCCTTAACCAAATCCTTAAAAAAATAATTTGCACACATATAAAGAAGTGTTGCACCAATAGATAGCCCAAAAACTACTAGTAAAGTTCCTAACCACTTTCCAAAAATAAAACCACCAACTAGAAATACTGGCGTTCCAAAGCCTAACAAGAGAACCCAGACTATGGTACCTATTAAAAAAATAATACTTGATAAAAAAATATTACTATTTTTAATATTCTCTAAAGCTTCTCTATTTTGTCTAATTAATTCATAACTTGAAAAATCCTGAAAGGAAAAGTTGTTAAAAAAAATCAATAAAAAAACAAATATTATCAAAATGTAGGCAGAGCCTAAAAATAGTTTAATTTTTTTTTCTCTATTCATTGATTTTTAACTTATTAAAAATCGCTGTACTTATATACATATATTTGTATAACTACCGAAATTTAACAATAATTTAACAACAATGAAACGTACATATCAACCAAGTAACAGAAAGAGAAAAAAGGCTGTTGGATTTAGAGCTAAAAAAAAGACTAAGGGTGGAAGAAAAGTATTAAAAAGAAGAAGAGCCAAAGGAAGAAAAAAATTAACAAACGCTTAATGAAAAACAAGATTGTTAGCCTTTCTAAAAATGAGGATTTTAAGTCTATTCTGAGTGGAAAAAAAATTTCTAACAAATACTTAACAATTTTCTTTAAAAAACTTTCTGATAAAAATAATAATAGATTAAATATTAGTTTTGTAGCCAAAAAGAAAATTGGAAATGCAGTAACAAGAAATAGGATTAAAAGAAGACTAAGAAATATTATGAACGAAGTTGTGAAATCAATTAATATTAATCTTAATTACTGCTATTTATTGATTGCAAGAATACCAGTAAGCAAAGATCCTTATGAAACAATAAAAAAAGCAACTCTAGAAGACTTTAAAAAAATAAAATGACTAATATTATAAAATTTTTAATGATCAAGATTATAAGGTTTTATCAAATATTTATATCTCCTTATCTAGGTAATAATTGCAGATATCTTCCAACATGTTCAGATTATTTTATTGAAAATTTAAAAGAGAACGGAATTATAAAAGGAAGTATTAGTGGATTTAAAAGAATACTTAGTTGTCATCCAATAAAAATTTTGGGTGGTGGAGAAGGATTTGATCCAGTCAAAAAGAAAAAGTAATTTATGGATACTAAAAATGTAATTGCCGCAATATCTCTAAGTGCAGCTGTAATAATACTTTATAGTCTATTCTTCGCTCCAGCTGTAGTAGACCAAAAAGATATTAAAAATGATAAAACTATTACCAGTGAAAATTCTTCAACAGATGCACCTACATTAGTTCAGGAAGAAGAAATAATTAAAATATCCAGAAATGAAGCTTTAAAAGAAAATGATAGAATTCTTTTTGAAAATGATAAAATAAAGGGTTCAATTTCATTAATTGGGTCATCAATTGATGACTTAACTTTTAAAAATTATACTAATACTTTAAATGGAGACGATAATGTAATCCTATTAAATCCTAAACAGTCTAACAATGGATATTATGTAGAAACTGGATGGGCAACAACTAGCAAAAATATTGACTTACCAAACTCAAAATCTCTATGGAATATAGAGGGAAATAATAAACTTACACCTAATTCCCCAGTAAAATTAATTTGGACTAACAATCAAAATATTAAATTTGTAAAAGAAATAAGTTTAGATAAACAATATCTTTTTAATATCAAACAAACGATAACCAATAATTCGGATAAAACTTATAATTTTTATCCTTATGGACAAATTATTAGAAATGTAGCCCCAGATGTAACTAATTTTTATATTTTGCATGAAGGCTTAATTGGAGTTTTTGATGATCAACTAGTTGAGGAAGATTATGATGATATTGAGGAAAAAAAATATTCTAAGAATGCACAATCTGGATGGCTAGGTATAACTGATAAATATTGGCTTACTAGCCTTATACCCGAAAAAGATAAAAGTTTTAGATCTGATTTTGATTACAAAAATAAGTTCAGAGCAAATTTTATTGAGACTAATGCAACAGAAGTTGGTGCAAATGAAACAAAAAGTAACTCAATCAGGTTAATAATTGCTGCAAAAGAGGTAAACGTTATTGATGGATATGCAGAAAGTGAAAACATTAATAAGTTTGATTTAGCAATAGATTGGGGATGGTTTTACTTCATTGTAAAACCTTTATTCTTTGCAATTCAATATTTCTTTAATTTAGCTGGCAATTTTGGAATAGCAATTATAATGATAACTGCTTGCATAAGATTAGCATTTTTTCCACTTGCAAATTACTCATTTAGATCAATGGCAAAGATGAAAGTTCTTCAACCAGAGATGACAAGACTAAAAGAGTTGCATAAAGAAGATAAAATGAAACTCCAACAAGAGATGATGGCATTATACAAAAGAGAAAAAGTTAATCCAATAAGTGGGTGTCTTCCAATTTTTATACAGATACCTTTTTTCTTTGCAATTTATAAAGTTTTGTTTGTAACCATTGAGATGAGACATCAACCTTTTTTTGGTTGGATAAAAGATTTAAGTGAAAGAGATCCCACATCCATATTTAATTTATTTGGACTAATACCTTGGGACCCTCCTTCTTTTTTACTAATAGGTGTATGGCCATGCTTAATGGGTGTTTCAATGTGGATGCAGCAAAAACTAAATCCTACACCTCCCGATCCTGTTCAAGCAAAGATATTTATGTTCTTCCCGTTATTTTTGACTGTAATACTAGCTCCTTTCCCAGCAGGACTAGTTATTTACTGGACTATTAATAACATATTAACAATGGCACAACAGTACATAATAATCAAAAGAACGACCGTCAAAACCGTTTAATAGAGATGGAATTAGAAAAAATAGTACCAAAAGATGGTCCTTCCATCGACGAGGTTAAGAAATATATAGATAAATACAAAAATGAATTAATAGTGATTAAATATGGAGGAAATGTTTTTATTGATAGAAATATTTTTAACAATTTTATTTCAGATATAAGTATTCTAAATAAGTTAGGATTATCAATAATAATAGTTCACGGAGGTGGTCCTAGAATTAAAAGAGAATTAGAAAAATCAAATATTCAATCAAAATTTATTAGAGGTTTAAGAGTTACAGACGAAAAAATTATAAATATTGTTGAAGATGTCCTTATTGATTTTAACGAAGATATTGTAAATTCTTTAATTGAAAAAGGTTCAAATGCAGTCTCATTAAACACAAAAAAAAATAATGTTATTGAAATTATTCCAGAAGCAGAGGAACTTGGTTTTGTGGGAAAACCAAATAAAATAAATACAAATATTATAAAGGATATAATTAAAGTAAATTCAGTCCCAATTATATCACCTTTAGGATTAGGTAAAAATAATCAAACATTTAATATTAATGGAGATACAGCAGCTGGTGCAATAGCTAAATCTTTGAAATGTAGAAGATTATTATTAATGACCAATGTTGAAGGTGTACTAGATAAAGAAAAAAAGCTCATTGAGGAAATTACGTCATCTGAAATTTTAGAAATGATAAATAATGAAATTATAACAGAGGGTATGATTCCTAAAATTAATACATGCTTAGATGCAGTAATGAATGGCGTCACCGGTGTTGGTATTATTGATGGAAGAAAAAAACATTCAATACTTTTTGAATTATTCTCAGACAAGGGTGCTGGTACATTAATAAGAAAATGAAAAATATTAAAAATATTTTATTTGATTGTGATGGTGTTCTTTATCAGGATTTAGAGTCTGTATTTGGTCAAGTAAGTAAGAGAATGACGCAATACATTTCTGAAAAATTAGAAATTAACTTAGTCGAAGCTAAAAAATTACAAACTGACTACTTTCATAAATATAATACAAGTCTAAATGGATTAATGATTCATCATGATATTCCTCCTAAAGAGTTTTTAAATTTTGTTCATGACATTGACCTATCTTTTATGGAAAAGGATGTTGTTTTGAGAGGTGAAATAGAGAAATTGGATTTAAGAAAGTTCGTTTTTACAAATGGAAGTAGTGAACATGTTAATAATATTACTACACATTTGGGGATTGATGATCTATTTGAGGACGTATTTGATATAGTTGATGCTGAATATAGCCCAAAACCTGCAGCGAAAGCATTCGATCTGATGGTAAAAAAATTTGACATTGACCCAACAGAAACAATTTATATTGAAGATATTGCAAAAAACTTGTCAATTGGAAAAGAAAGAGGAGCTACGACAGTCTGGCTAATCAATCAAGAATATTGGGGTAAAAAAGAATCTGATAAAGACTATATTGACTATAAGATAGAAAATCTCTCTTTATTTTTAAAAGAAATAAGGTTATTAAAAAACTCATAAACTATGAGTATAGAAAAAGTAATAAATGATGCTTGGGAAAAAAGAGATCAAATAAACCCCTCTTCGGATCAGTCTTTAAAAGATACTATAAATCAAGTTATTGACGATTTAGATAGTGGAAGGTCAAGAGTTGCTGAAAAAATAAATGGTGAGTGGATAACTCATCAACATTTGAAAAAAGCAATAATGTTAAGTTTTAGATTGTATCCAATGGAAAATTTGAATGGTCCATATAGTAGCTGGTATGATAAAGCTCATTTACTGAAAGGTAAGACTGCAGGATGGACAAAGGAGGATCATGAGAAAGCCGGTTTTAGAATGGTACCTAACTCACCAGTAAGAAAAGGGAGTTTTGTTGGTAAGAATGCAGTTTTAATGCCATGCTACGTTAACATTGGGGCATACATAGACGAAGGAACAATGATCGACACATTTGCAAGAGCAGGAAGCTGTAGCCAAATTGGAAAAAATTGCCATATATCAGCAGGTTCAGGTGTAGGTGGAGTTTTAGAACCTGCGCAAGCTCTGCCAACTATTATTGAGGATAATGTTTTTTTAGGCGCGATGTCTGAAGTTGTGGAAGGTGTAATTGTAGGAGAAGGATCCGTACTGAGTATGGGCATGTACATAGGACAATCTACAAAAATAGTTAATAGAAAAACTGGAGAAATTACTTATGGAAAAATTCCTCCTTATTCAGTTGTAGTACCAGGTTCACTTCCAGATAAAAATAACCCAACTGCACCTTCACTATATTGTGCTGTAATAATTAAGCAAGTAGATGAGAAGACAAGATCTAAAACTTCTATTAACGATCTCCTTAGAGAATAGTTTCGATGAAAATTATAAATGAACTTCAATTAGCTAAAGAGCTAATAAGATTTCCAACTGTAACTCCTATAGATGCTGGAATAATGAAATTTTTGGAAAAAAAATTGAAAAAACTTGGCTTTAAAACCAAAATTCTCGAGTTCAAAGAAAAAGGAAATGCTCCAGTTAAAAATTTATATGCAAGATTAGGGAGTAAAAGCCCTAATTTTTGTTATGCAGGGCATCTTGATGTTGTCCCGGCTGGAGATTTAAGAGATTGGACAGTAAATCCATTTAAACCAACAATTAAAAAAGGACATTTAATTGGAAGGGGTGCTAATGATATGAAAAGCTCTATAGCTGCATTTGTGTCAGCTATAAGCGTTTTTGTAGAAAAAAATAGTGGATTTAATGGATCGATAAGTCTTTTAATCACTGGAGATGAGGAAGGTGTTGCCATTAATGGAACCAAAAAAGTTGTAGATTATTTAAAAAAGAAACGAGAGAAAATAGATTTTTGCTTGGTTGGAGAGCCAACTAATCCTAATAAATTAGGTGAAATGATTAAAATTGGTAGAAGAGGAAGTATGAACTGTCGATTAAAAGTTACAGGGGTTCAAGGGCATGTAGCATATCCTCATAGAGCAAATAACCCTTCGACTGCTCTAGTGAAAATACTTAAACAACTGAAAGATTTACGATTTGACAAAGGGACAAAGGATTTTCAACCAACAAATCTTGAAATTACAAAAATTAATATAAATAATTCCGCAGACAATGTAATTCCAGGTCTTGCTTATGCTTCATTTAATATAAGATTTAATAACATGCATACCTCAAATTCTATTAAAAAGAAAATTAATAAAATTT